>OMVS01000027.1 GCA_900314575.1 uncultured Olsenella sp.
GGAGGTGATGCCCGTCAGCGGCTGGAACCAGTGCGTGAAGTGGGTCGCGCCGTGCTCGAGCGCCCAGTCCTTCATCGCGTGGGCGACCTCGTTGGCGATCTTGAGGTCGAGGGGCTTGCCCTCGTCGATGGTGCTCCGCAGCTCCTTGTAGGTCGGCTTCGGCAGCCGCTCCTGCATGTCCGCGTCCGTGAAGACGAGGCTGCTGTACTCCTGTGTGACCCTGTCAGTTGCCATTGACCCGCCTTTCTCGAATAGGTCGAGCGAATAGGTCGAGCTCGCCGCGCGCTCGGTCGGCGCGCTGCATGAAACCACCTTAAGTGTCGCTTGTTACGCGAAAATTAAGGCGGAATTGACATGCAGTTGCACTTGCTTGCATAGATTGTATCGTGTCCCGGCGCCTCGCGCGCGCCTCCTCGGCGGATGCCGTCGCAAGCGCTTGGCTACAATGGGTGGACACGTACGAGAAAGGAAGCCCATGCCCCAGCCCAGCCCGGCGACGGCGGAGGAGCCGCGCCGCACCATCGCCATCATCGACGGCAACTCCCTGATGCACCGCGCCTTCCACGCGATCCGCCAGCCCATGAGCGCCCCGGACGGGCGCTCCACCAACGCCCTCTTCGGGTTCTTCAACATGTTCATCAAGCTCGTCGAGTCCTTCCGGCCCGACGGCGTCATCTGCGCCTTCGACAAGGGCAAGCCGCAGGTGCGCATGGACATGCTCCCGCAGTACAAGGCCCAGCGCCCGCCCATGGACCCCTCGCTCCACGAGCAGTTCCCCATGGTGAAGGACCTGCTGCGCGCCCTCGACGTGCCCGTCGTGGAGTGCGAGGGCTGGGAGGGCGACGACATCCTCGGCACGCTCGCCCGCCGCGGCGAGGAGGCCGGCTACGAGATGTACCTCTTCACCGGCGACCGCGACATGTACCAGCTCGCGACCGACCACGTGAGGATCGTCTCCACCAAGAAGGGCGTCTCGGACGTGGCCATCATGGACCCCGAGAGCGTCGACGACCTCTACCACGGGATCACGCCCGCGCTCGTGCCGGACTTCTACGGCCTCAAGGGCGACACCTCCGACAACATCCCGGGCGTCCCCGGCATCGGTCCCAAGAAGGCGGCCGCCCTCATCGTCAAGTACGGCAGCCTGGACGAGGTCATCGCCCACGCCGACGAGGTGAAGGGCAAGATGGGCGAGAACCTGCGCGCCCACGTGGACGACGCCCTGCTCAGCCGCAAGGTCGCGACCATCCGCACAGACGCGCCGATCGACGTCGACCTCGCGAGCGCCAAGTTCCCGACCTTCGACCCCGCAGAGGTGACGCGAGCCTTCTCCGAGCTGGGCTTCACCGGCATGACGGCAAGGCTCGTGCGCCTCTCGGACAAGGGGACGGGGCCGGCCGCGCCCGCGCCCGCACCTGCGGAATTCGACGTCCCGCCCGTGCTCGAGGGCGAGGAGGCGCTCGAGGCGCTGGGGGCTGCCGTCAAGGGGGGCGGCTGGGTCTCCGCGACGAGGGTCGCCCCCGGGAGCAGGAAGGGCCAGCAGTCGCTCTTCGACGAGGCGCCCGCGGCGGAGCTGTGGCTCTTCGACGGGAGCAGCCTGCTGCACCTGGTCGACGCGGCTGGCGGCGACGCGGCCGACCCCGGGGCAGGCGTCGTGGCCGGCGCGGTCGCGCGCCTGGTCGGGGAGGGCAGGCTCGCCTCCGGCGACGTCAAGGCCGTCCTGCACCTCGCCTACCCCGCGGACTCCTCAAGACCCGCCCTCTTCGGCGAGAAGGACGTGGACCCCGCGCGCATCTTCGACGTCGGCGTCGCCGACTACCTGCTCGAGTCCGACCGCACGGACTTCTCGTCCGCGGCGGTGCTCGCCACACGCCTGCCCGAGACCCACCTGCCAGAGCCCACAGACGAGCTGCCCGCCGAGGCGCTCGACGCCGTCGCCGCCCGCCTGCTCGTCCCGGTGCTCGATGACCTTCTCGAGAAGGACGGCTCCGCCAAACTCTTCCGCGAGATGGAGATGCCGCTGCTCCCCGTCCTCATGGAGATGGAGCGCACCGGCCTCTACGTCGATCCGGAGCGGCTGCGCCAGCAGTCCACCGAGCTCGGTGCCGAGGTGGACGCGATGGTCGCCCACATCCACGAGGAGGCGGGGGAGGACTTCAACGTCGACTCGCCCCAGCAGCTCTCCCACGTGCTCTTCGACGTGTGGGGGCTCCCGACGGCGGGCCTCAAGAAGACCCGCAAGGGCTTCTACTCCACCAACGCCAAGACCCTGGGCGACCTCGCCGCCACGGACCCGCGCGTGCAGGAGGTCCTCGACTACCGCGAGCGCGCCAAGATCAAGAGCACCTACCTGGACGCCCTGCCCGCCCTGATCGCGGGCGACCACCGCATCCACACCACGCTCAACCAGACGGTCGCGGCGACGGGGCGCCTCTCGAGCTCCGACCCCAACCTGCAGAACATCCCCACCCGCTCCCAGCTGGGCCACCGCGTGCGCACGGCGTTCACGGTGCCCGAGGGCTCGGTCTTCCTCGCCTGCGACTACTCGCAGATCGAGCTGAGGCTGCTCGCGCACCTCTCGGGCGACGAGCACCTGATTGAGGCCTTCTGCGAGGGAGAGGACTTCCACCGCTCCACGGCGGCGCGCGTCTTCAAGGTGCCCTTTGACGAGGTGACGCCGCAGATGCGCAGCCGCGCCAAGGCGGTGAACTTCGGCATCGTGTACGGCCAGCAGGCCTATGGGCTCGCGAGCTCGCTCAAGATTCCGCGCGCGGAGGCGCAGGAGATGATCGACCGCTACTTCGAGGCGTACCCCGGCGTGCGCGCCTTCCTCGACGCCCAGATCGCCTTCGCGCACGAGCACAGGTACGTGCAGACGATGTACGGGCGCAAGCGCCACTGCAAGGACATCGCGTCGCGCAACTACCAGCTGCGCTCCTTCGCGGAGCGCACGGCCATGAACCACCCGATGCAGGGCACCGCGGCCGACATCATCAAGATCGCCATGACCCGCGTGCCGGGCATGCTGCGCGAGAGGGGCCTCAGGAGCAAGCTCGTGCTGCAGATCCACGACGAGCTGGACTTCGAGGTGCCCGCCTCCGAGGTCGAGGTCTGCTCCGCGCTCGTGAAGGAGGCCATGGAGGGCGTGGTAGAGCTCAGGGTGCCCCTCATCGCGGAGGTCTCGTTCGGCGACAACTGGGCGGAGGCGAAGTAGGATGGCGAGCTTCGACGAGTTCGTGCGGCAGGGCGGCCTCTCCGGCCCCGCGGGCGCGGCCGGCACGCCGGGCCCCGCGGCGGCCACGGCCAGGACGCACGTGGTCGCCTACACCGACGGGTCCGCCAGGAGGAACCCCGGTCCCGGCGGCTATGGCGTGGTCCTGCTCTTCTCCGACCACGCCGGCAGGCTGCACTCAAAGATGCTCTCCCAGGGCTTCCGTCGGACGACGAACAACCGCATGGAGCTCCTCGCGGCCATCGTTGCGCTCGAGACGCTGAGCCGTCCGTGCACGGTCGAGCTGCACTCGGACTCGCAGTACCTCGTGAACGCCATCAACAAGCGCTGGGTCCAGGGCTGGATGAGGAACGGCTGGAAGACCGCGAGCAAGAAGCCGGTCAAGAACCCGGACCTCTGGAAGCGCCTCGTGGCCGCGATGCGAAGGCACGACGTCGAGTTCGTGTGGGTCAAGGGCCATGCCGGCCACAAGTACAACGAGAAGTGCGACGAGCTCGCGACGTCGGCCGCCGACGGGAAGGCGGGCCCGCTCGCCGTCGACGCGGGCTTCGAGGAGTAGGGGGGCGCCGGGGCGGGGGCCGCTGGCCCCCGCAGCCGGCCGTGGCCGGACGCGAGCGCTCCTCGCAGTCGGCCGCGGCCGGACGTCCTTATCGCCCGCGGATCTCAACGGCTGGCCCCGTGGAGGCGGGATGCCAGCCAAGCCTGTACAACCCCTCCGCATGGCGCTACAGTTACCCTTGTCAAACATAAACGGACTGGGGGTATACATGGTCGCCAACGTCATCATCGTCGCTCTCGTCGCCCTGGGCGTCGTCCTCGGGGCGCGCCGTGCCATGGGAGCGGCCACGGGCAGGCGCGACTGCTGCTCCGGGAAGGCGAAGCCGTCCGCGCGGCGCTTTCGAGAGGTCAGGGTCACGGACAAGGACGAGTCGCACTACCCGTACGCGGCGGACCTCTCGATCGCGGGCATGACCTGCGAGGGCTGCGCACGGAACGTGACGCGCGCGCTCGACTCCGTCGGCGGCACCTGGGCGGAGGTCTCGTTCGCCGACGGCTCCGCGCACGTGCGCTCCAAGGCGCCGATCGACGAGGCGGCCCTGCGCGGCGTCGTCGACGAGGCGGGCTATCGGGTCCTCTCCTGCGAGGTGGCGTAGGGGGTGCTCGCGTCGCCCCCTGCCCCTGCGCAGCCCTCGTCGCTCGTGTCGGTCTTGCCGATCATGATGTTCAGGATCTCGATGTCGGTGGGGTGCATGCCCACGCGGCCCACGTAGCCCATGGAGCGGATGGTCTCCTCGGCCGTCCTTCCGACCAGCCCCTCGCCCGGCCCGAAGTCGACGTTGGCGAGCGCCATGTCGCAGCCGAGGATGGCGGCGTCGACGGCGGCCGCGATCTTGGCTGCGCAGCTGGGCTTGGCGCCGTCGCAGACGATGCCGCCCACGTTGGCCAGGGTGTTGGCGATGGTGGCCTCGTACTGGGCGAACGAGCCGCCACGCAGGTAGCAGATGGCCGCCCCGGTTCCGGCGGCCGCGGTGACGGCGCCGCAGAACGCGGAGAGCTCGCCGATGAAGCGCTTCGCGTGCACCGAGGTGAGGTCGGAGAGCACGACGGCACGCAGCAGCTCCTCGTCGGTGGCGCGCAGGAAGCGGGCGTACTCCTCGACCGGGACCGAGCCGGTGATCCCCTGGTTGCCGCTGCCGCAGTTGATGACCACGGGCATGGCGCAGCCGCTCATGCGGGCGTCGGAGCCCGCCGCCGCGACGGCGCGGGCGCGACAGGTTATGTCGTCGGGCCGGGTGAGCAGGAGCGTCTTGCCGATCCGGGCGCCCCAGTCGCCGCGCAGCCCCTCGTTGGAGATGGCGCGGTTGAGGCTGATCTGGCGCTCGACGGGGCCGCGCACGTCGTCTGGGTCCACCACGTGGGCGAACTCCCAGATGGACTCGAGCGAGAGGCGGGAGCGGTCGGTGCTGGCGGCGTTCCCGCCAGCGTCGTGCGGAGAGACGCCGGCGACCTCGACGGGCACGCCGTCGCGCGAGAGCTCCACTACGTTGGTGTGGCGCTCGGAGACGCAGGCCACGCCGGCGTGCCCGTCCGCCTCGGCGATGACGCGGACGTAGAGGTTGGGCACGTCCTCCGCGAGCTCGACGGCGCAGGCGCCCGCGCGCTCGAGCGCAGCCGCGCGGGCGCGGTCCTCGTCGGTCAGCGACTCGAGGACCTCGAGCGCCACCTCGGCGTTGCCACCGACGGCACCGAGAAGGGCCGCGGCCTCGATGCCGCGCTGCCCGCCCGAGTTGGGCACCGTGACGCTCTTCACGTTCTTGATGATGTTGCCGCTGCAGGTGACGGAGAGGCGCGCGGGCGCGGTGCCGAGCGCCTCGCGCGCGAGGGCGGCTGCGTAGGCCACGGCGATCGGCTCGGTGCAGCCGAGCGCGCAGACGAGCTCCTCTTCGAGGATGGCGAGGTGGTTGCGATACAGGGGGTCGTCCATGGGTGCACCCTCCATGCTTCGTCCGGGGTAATATCTTGTGGGTCATTCTGTCACGCGGAGACGGGGTCGTGGGCCCCGGTCCTTCTCGGCAGTCTCTCCGTACATGGAAAATGTGCTATTCGAGGGTTCGTCCTTGCAATCGCCCCCGCCCATTGGTTAATCTTACCGACGTATGGGCATGGGGCTCATACACGGTATCTATCGGCCCCCGAGAGCATGCAAGTTTCCAGCACACGCCAACGTACCAGACGGCAACGCAGGCAGCGACCATGTAGAACGGGGCCCCATTTCCGAAAGGGGTCCACTTTTGAGTGAGATTCAGAACTCGTCCATCTTCTCCTTGGATGACGTGTCCGACGAGGAGATGAACAAGCTCATCGACGGCACGATCACCGACTTCGATGAGGGCGATCTTGTGACCGGTACGGTCGTCAAGCTCGAGCACGACGAGGTCCTGCTCGACATCGGCTACAAGTCCGAGGGCGTCATCCCGGCTCGCGAGCTCTCCATCCGCAAGGATGTCAACCCCGCCGACGTCGTCTCCCTGGGCGACCAGATCGAGGCCCTTGTCCTGCAGAAGGAGGACAAGGAGGGCCGTCTGATTCTCTCCAAGAAGCGTGCGGAGTACGAGCGTGCGTGGAACCGCGTCGAGGAGAAGTTCCAGTCCGGAGAGAACGTCGAGGGCGAGGTCATCGAGGTCGTCAAGGGCGGCCTTATCCTCGATATCGGCCTGCGCGGCTTCCTGCCCGCCTCGCTCGTCGACCTCCGTCTGAACGCCTACCTCGGCACCCGCATCGAGGCTCGCGTCATCGAGATGGACCGCAACCGCAACAACGTCGTCCTCTCCCGCCGCGTCGTCCTCGAGGAGGCCCGCAAGGCCGAGCGCCAGGAGATCCTCTCCAAGCTCAAGGTCGGCATGCGCCTCAAGGGCACCGTCTCCTCGATCGTCGACTTCGGCGCCTTCGTCGACCTCGGCGGCATCGACGGCCTGGTCCACATCTCCGAGCTCTCCTGGAACCACGTCAACCACCCCTCCGAGGTCGTCAAGGTCGGCCAGGAGGTCGAGGTCCAGGTCCTGGACGTGGACTTCAACCGCGAGCGCATCTCCCTCGGCCTCAAGCAGACCACCGAGGACCCCTGGCGCACCCTGGTCAAGAAGTACCCCGTGGGCGCGATCGTCGAGGGCACCGTCACCAAGCTCGTCAGCTTCGGTGCCTTCGTGGACCTCGGCGACGGCGTCGAGGGCCTCGTCCACATCTCCGAGATGGCCAAGAGCCACGTCGACACCCCCGCGCAGGTCTGCGCCGTGGGCGACAAGGTCCAGGTCAAGGTCATGGAGATCGACCTCGACCGTCGTCGCATCTCCCTCTCGATGAAGGCCGCCGCCGAGACCCTCGGCACCGAGGTCGTCGTCAAGCCCCTCGAGGGCGAGGAGGCCGGCGAGGAGCAGGCCGAGAAGACCGACGCCGAGTAGCGCCGATCGCCACCCGACGTGGACGGGTATCGTCCGCGGAGAAGAACGTGCACTTTCGGAGGGGCCGCCAAGCGGCCCCTCCTTCATTAGGAAGGCCTGCAGCGGCTCCCAGAGGGGTCCCGACGTCTGCGTCAAGCGCCTGAACCCTGACGACTGCCATCCCCAACAGTGCCCCTACGGGTGCTCTCCCCCTGCAAGCGTCTCGACACCGATATCGGATACTGTCCGAATTCCCGATGTGCGTACGCCTGTTCGCTGCGCCCCGTCCGCCGCAGCGACCTTCGGGACTCATGACTGTTGCTCGCTGCCCTTTCTATCTGCGGATTTGTACGATAGGTGTTACTAGAATGTAAATCATACCCAGTGATGAATAAACTGACCGAACTCTCATACATAGTTACATGGAAGCATAAGCCAGGTCGAAAGCGTCTGAACTTCGACCGCCGCATATGCGCGATTCTGTCGGACCAAAGAAAGGTGCACATGATGAGTTCCCTCACTCGTCGTAACTTCCTGAAGGGCTCGGCCGTCGCCGCCACCGGCGCCGTCGCGGCCTCCACGCTCGCGGCCTGCGGCTCCTCCTCCAGCGACTCCGGCGACAAGAAGAAGATCCTGCGCTTCGGCCAGTCCAACGCCAAGCAGGGCCTGGACATGCAGAAGTCCACCAACTCCGGCAGCTCCTCGATCGCCGACTCCATCGTCGAGGCGCCGCTTCGCTGGACCGAGGACAACGAGCTCGTCACCTGCCTGCTGACCGAGATTCCCTCCTTCGAGGACGACGGCGTCACCCTGCACTGCACCCTCAAGCAGGGCATCAAGTGCCACGACGGCTCCACGCTGACCGCCAACGACGTCAAGTACACCTTCGAGCGCATGTTCACGCCGTCGACGGGCGCCAAGTCCACCTACATGTACGACAAGATCAAGGGCGCCAAGGAGATGCTCGCCGGCGAGGCCACCGAGCTCGAGGGCCTCACCGTCGAGGACGACACCCACTTCACCTTCGTGCTGACCGACCCCATGGTCACCTTCGTCAACAACCTCGGCATCAACTACGCCGACATCTTCCCGAAGGACGCCTGCGAGAAGGCCGGCACCAGCTGGGGCTCCGGCACCAACATCGTCGGCACCGGCAAGTACAAGGTCAAGGAGAACGACGACACCACCGAGACCGTGGTGGAGAAGTTCAGCGACTACCACGACGGCGAGCCTGCGCTCGACGAGATCCACTACGTCTTCTACGACGACCTGAACACCAAGATGATGGCCTTCAAGAACGGCGACATCGACTACTGCGACCTCGACGCCTCGCTCCTCGCGCAGTACCAGAACGACCCTGACGTCAAGGATCTCATCACCCAGTACGAGACCCTGGGCGTCCAGTTCGTCAACCTCAACCTGAGCGACGGCATGGGCCTCACCGACGTCCGCGTGCGCCAGGCGCTCTCCCTCGCCATCAACCGCCAGGAGCTCATCGACTCCATCGCCGGCGGCGCGGGCACCGCGGCGTCCGGCTGGCTCGCCCCGGCGACCCCCGGCAACGACCCCGACGCGCCCGCGTTCGAGTACAACCCCGACAAGGCCCGCCAGCTCCTCTCCGAGGCCGGCGCCACCAACCTCTCGCTGGTCGCCAAGGTCCGCAACGGCATCAACCAGAAGCAGCTCGTCGCCGTCCAGGACTACTGGAACAAGGTCGGCGTCACCCTGGACGTCCAGGTCGAGGACAACGGCGTCTGGGCGCAGGACTGGGCCGACGGCACCCTGCAGATCACGGCACTCGGCTGGTTCCCCCTGTACGCCGACGCCGACAACCACATGTACACCTACTTCTACAGCGCCAACGCCAAGGGCAAGTCGTCCTTCTACAACAACCCCGAGTTCGATGACCTGGTCTCCCGCGCGCGCGTGTCCCAGGACAAGCAGGAGCGCGCCGACCTCTACAAGCAGGCTGACAACCTCCTGACCCGCACCGACTTCGCGACGCTGCCGCTCTACTGGCCCAAGAACCAGTTCGTCGCCAAGGACTACGTCAAGAACGCCAAGGTCGGCAACCTCGTGTACCACATGTTCGACATCGACATCGACACCTCCAAGGAGGACTACTCCGGCGAGGAGTAGGGCTGCAGGGCCGACCGACGTCTGACTACTGTTACGTGTTGGACCGTGGGGCGCCATCCGGGGGGATGGCGCCCCACGGCAGTAGTAATATCCTTGTGGCATTTGGTCGCGATAACGCATAAATGCCCCGTTTTGGAGAGGGGAGAGGCTGAATGAGGGACTTTCTCATCAAGAGAATCCTGCAGGCGATTGGCGTGATCGTCTGTATATCTGCCATCACGTTCTTCATCCTCAACATCGTGCCGGGCGATCCCGTGCGCGTGATGATGGGCGACATGGCGGACGAGCAGACGATCGAGCAGGTGCGGCACACGATGGGCTTGGACCGCCCCGTGCCCGAGCAGTACGCCAGCTGGTTCGGCAACATGATCAGGGGCGACTTCGGCACGTCCTACACCCAGAACAAGAGCGTCGCGGCGCTCATGGGCAAGGCCTTCGCGGTCACGGCGCGCCTCGCCGGCTTCGCCTACCTGCTCGCGCTCGCCGTCGGCCTCGTCGTGGGCATCCTCGCGGCCGTCTACCACGGGAAGTGGGTGGACCGGCTGCTGATGGCGCTCTCGATTTTCGGCATATCTGCCCCGGCGTTCTGGGTCGCCATCATCGTCCAGATCGTGTTCGCGCTGAACCTCAAGTGGTTCCCGCTCTCGGGCGTCAAGACGCCCGCGGCCTTCGTGCTGCCCGTCATCGCGCTTGGCCTGCGCTACGCCGCGTCGATTGCGCGCGTGACGCGCACCTCGATGCTCGACGTCCTGAACCAGGACTACATCCGCACAGCCGAGGCCAAGGGCCTCAAGCGCTGGGCGATCATCATGGGACACGGCCTCAGGAACGCTCTGATCCCGATCATCACCATCGCCGGCACGCAGCTCGGTGACATCTTCACGGGTTCGATCCTCATCGAGTCGGTCTTCGCCATGCCGGGCATGGGCAAGCTCCTCCTCGATGCCATCAACGCCCGCGACCTGCCGCTCATCGAGGGTGGCGTCATGTACATCGCACTCATCTGCGTCGTGGTCTACCTCGTCGTCGACATCCTCTACGCCGTGGTCGACCCGCGCATCCGACTCGGAGGGGGGAGTGAGGAGTAATGGCACTTCTTTCGAGCGACAAGGGAGACAAGAAGGTCCAGCAGGCGGAGCGCGTCGCCGAGGACGCCGCCAAGGCCCAGGAGGCCGAGCAGGCGAGGACCGGCAAGAAGCGCGCCTCGAGCTACTGGGCCGTCAGCTGGAACATCTTCAAGAAGGACAAGGTCGGCATGACCTGCCTCGTCATCGTGGGCCTGCTGGTGCTCGTCGCGCTTCTCGCGCCGGTGCTCGCGCCCTTCGACCCGGACGCGCAGGAGCTCTCCAACATGCTCCAGGCGCCCAACGCCACGCACCCGTTCGGGACCGACGAGTTCGGCCGCGACATCCTCTCGCGCGTCATCTTCGGCTGCCGTATCTCGCTGTCCGTCGGCGTGATCTCGCAGCTGATCGCCCTGGTGATCGGGTTCCTCGCCGGCGTCTTCGCAGGCTACTTCGGCGGCAAGGTCGACGCCGTCATCTCCTTCATCATCCAGGTCTTCTCGAGCTTCCCGTTCCTGCTCTTCGCGATCGTCGTGATGTTCGTGCTCGGGCCGGGTCTCATCAACCTCTACGTCGCCCTGGGCCTGCTCATGTGGACCTCGACGGCGAGGCTCGTGCGCGGCGACGTCATGCGCCTCAAGGGCTCGGAGTACATCCAGTCCTGCATTCTCTCGGGCGGCTCCAGCTGGCGCATCATCATGAAGCACCTGCTGCCCAACTGCGTCTCCACCCTGATCGTCGTCTCGACGCTCGGCATCCCCAACGCGATCCTCTCGGAGGCGTCGCTGTCCTTCCTCGGCCTGGGCGTGCAGCCTCCCATGGCGAGCTGGGGCCAGATGATCTCGGCCTCGCAGCCCTACATCCAGTCAAACACGTACTACAGCGTCATCCCCGGCATCGCCATCATCATCACGGTCATGGCCTTCAACATGCTGGGCGACTCGCTGCGCGACGCGCTCGATCCCAAGATGCGCGCCTAGGAGGTGAGGACACATGCCTAAGGATATTTCCGTCACCCGCGAGGAGGGGAGGCGCATCGCCGAGCAGGCGATCGCACGCGACGCCGAGAAGGAGGTCCTTCTCGACGTGGAGAACCTCCACGTGACGCTGTTCACCGAGGACGGGGCCCTGCCCGCCATCACCGACCTCTCCTTCGTCATGCGCAGGGGCGAGACCCTGGCCGTCGTCGGCGAGTCCGGCTGCGGCAAGTCGATGACCGCCCTCTCCATCATGGGGCTCCTGCCCCAGCCGCCCGCCAAGATCACCGGCGGCCAGATCAACTTCGACGGCACGGACCTCGCAAAGCTCTCCCGCGACGAGATGCGCGCCTACCGCGGCTCCAAGATGGGCATGATCTTCCAGGAGCCCATGACCTCGCTCAACCCCGTCATGACCGCGGGCAAGCAGATTCGCGAGGGCATCTTGGTGCACAACCCCAAGATGGACAAGAAGGAGGCGGACGCCCGCGCGCTCGAGATGATCAAGCTCGTCGGCATCCCCGCCCCCGAGAAGGTCTTCCGCAGCTATCCCCACGAGCTGTCCGGCGGCATGCGCCAGCGCGTCATGATCGCCATCGCCCTCGCCTGCCAGCCAGACCTCCTGATCTGCGACGAGCCGACCACGGCCCTCGACGTCACCATCCAGGCGCAGATCCTGCAGCTGATCGACCGCATGAAGCAGGAGCTGGGCACTGCGGTCATGCTCATCACACACGACATGGGCGTCGTTTCCGAGATGGCCGACTGGGTGCTCGTCATGTACGCCGGCCACAAGGTGGAGTACACCGTCTCGGCGGAGCTCTTCACCAACCCCAAGCACCCCTACACGCGCGGCCTCATCGACTCCATCCCGAGCCTGGACGACGACAAGGAGAAGCTCTTCGCGATCCCCGGCAACGTCCCCATGCTCTCCGAGATGCCCACGGGCTGCCCCTTCCACCCGCGCTGCCCCTTCGCCAGGGACATCTGCCGCAAGGAGACGCCGGACCTCTTGCCCGTCGACGGCGACGAGAACCACCGCTGCGCCTGCTGGAAGTACACCGATAAGTGGGGTGAGTAGCCGATGGAGCAGAACATGGACAAGAACACCGAGCCCGCGTCCGGCGCCAAGGACTCCGACGTCGTGCTCAGGGTCGAGCACCTCACCAAGCACTATCCCATCAAGAGCGGCCTCGTCGGGCGCTCCAAGCGCTACGTCCACGCGCTCGAGGACGTGTCGTTCGAGCTCCACCGCGGTGAGACCTTCGCGATTGTGGGCGAGTCCGGCTGCGGCAAGTCCACGACGGGCAAGTGCGTCCTGAGGCTCACCGAGCCGACGAGCGGCAAGGTCTACCTCGACGGCGAGGACTTCACCTCGCTCAAGGGGGCCGACCTCACCCGCGCGCGCCAGAAGATGAAGCTCATCTTCCAGGACCCGTACAGCTCGCTCAACCCGCGCATGACCGTGGCCGACATCATCGCCGAGCCGATCGACATCGCGCACACGTACAAGACCCGCGCCGAGCGCGACGCCCGCGTCGAGGAGATCATGCAGGCGGTCGGCCTCGACCTCGTGTTCAAGTACCGCTACCCGCACGAGTTCTCCGGCGGCCAGCGCCAGCGCATCGGCATCGCCCGCGCCATCGTGCTCGAGCCCGAGATCGTCATCTGCGACGAGCCCGTCTCGGCCCTCGACGTCTCGGTGCAGGCGAAGGTCATCAACCTGCTCGAGGAGCTGCAGGAGAAGCTCGGCCTCTCCTACGTCTTCATCAGCCACGACCTCTCGGTCGTCAAGCACATCTCCGACCGCGTCATGGTCATGTACCTGGGCCACGAGATGGAGCTGGCCGAGACCGACGAGCTCTACGACCAGCCGCTGCACCCCTACACGCAGGCGCTGCTCGACGTCATCCCGCGCATCGGCCACGAGAGGATCCAGGATAAGAAGATCCTCCAGGGCGACGTGCCGAGCCCCACGAACCCGCCCTCGGGCTGCTGCTTCCACACCCGCTGCTCCAAGTGCATGAGGGTGTGCACCGAGAAGGTCCCGGAACTCCGCGAGGTCAAGCCGGGCCACCTCTGCGCCTGCCACCTCTTCGACGAGGCCCTGAGCGAGGCGGAGCGCGAGCTCATGCCCATGGGCGTGGCCCAGGGCGCCGGCGCCGCGAACTCAGCTGCGTCGCGGCAGGAGTCGGGTGCGTAGCGCCGTCCGAGAGAGGCTCGTGTCCGGCCCGGATCTGCAAGATGTGCCATTAAGTGAGCGGCAGGTCGCCATTGGCGGCCTGCCGCTCTCCTGCGTCGAGCCATTGAAACCGGTGCGGGGGCAAAGGGGGGCCGGCGCCCGTCGGGCGCCGGCCGGTGACTGCTACTTGTTGTACGTGACCTTCCTGAAGTGCGGGTCGACGAGCATCTCGAGGCCCTCGTAGCCCTCGCGGAGCACGTAGGGGTTCTGCGGCCAGTCCACGGGGATGGTGCCGTAGTCGACGCGCACCAGCTGGCGGTCGGCCTGGATGGCGTTGTCGAGCTGCGTTGTCTCGTCCTGCGAGCTGCGCGCGGCGTCGACGTAGGCGTCGAACGCCGGGCTGTCGTAGAAGGAGCTGCGCGTCTTGGCCTTGTCGCTCCTGAAGTAGGAACCCATGTGCTCGACGCCCACGAACGAGAGGGTCGACCACGTGACCAGCGTCAGCGAGAGGGAGCCGTTGGAGCGCGACTCGCGCCACAGGCCGGAGTCGATGACCTGCACGTCCACGGTGACGCCGACCTGCTGCCAGTAGTTCTGAATCGCGACCATGACCGCCTGGTCCTGGGAGCGCACCTGGGCGGTGAGGTGAAGGTCTGTCGCGCCAGCCTCGGCGAGGAGCTTACGCGCCTGGTCGGGATCGTAGGGCAGGACCTCCGCGCTCTTGTCGTAGCCGGTCTCGGAGCTGGGGATGAAGGCCGAGCAGGGCTTGGCCGCGCCGGAGAGGATGGTGTCGCACAGCTCCTGGCGGTTGATCGCCAGCGAGAGCGCCTGGCGCACGCGGACGTCCTGGAAGCTCTCGTCGTTGAGGTTGATGTTCAGGAACTGCGTCGCCGCGGGCGTGTAGTAGACGATCTGGCCGCTCACGTCGTCGTTGGACTTGTACTGGTCCAGCAGGGACGTGTCGAGGAAGCACAGGTCGATATCGCCGTTGGTGTAGTTCATCATGCGGGTGTTGCCGTCGTCGATGTAGTGCACCTCGACGCGGTCGATCGCCGGCTTGCCGTCGTGGTACTCGTCGAAGGCCGTGAGCACCACCTCGGTGGAGTCGTCGTTGCTCTCCAGCTTGAAGGGGCCGCAGCCGATGAAGTCGGTGCCCGTGCCCCAGGAGTCGCCGGCGGCCTCGCATGCCTCGTGCGGGTAGATGGAGGCGTAGAACTGCGCGAGGAGGTAGGGGAAGGAGGAGAAGGGCTGGGAGAGCGTGATGGCGAAGTGGCGGTCGTCCTGGGCGGAGAAGCCCGCGAGCTCGGTGGCGGCGCCGGAGACGACGTCCTTGGCGCCCGCGATCTTGTCGTAGCCGTCGGACTGCGCCTGCTTGGCGAGGACGCGCGTCAGCGTGTAGCGGACGTCCTCGGCGGTGAGGGTGGAGCCGTCGTGGAACTTGACGCCGTCCTTGAGCTCGAAGGTGTAGGTCAGGCCGTCCTCGGATACGGTCGGCAGGGAGGTCACCAGGACCGGCTCGAGCTGCTTGGAGTCGGGGTTGAGGCGGATCAGCGTGTCGCAGACGTTCTCGGACGCGCCCCAGGTGTTGGACGTAATCTGGGTGTCGAAGCTCGCCTTGGGGTTGGCGACGCCGAAGCGCAGGACCTTCTCGGTGGTGGTGCCCGCGTTGGAGGAGGCGCCGCCGCAGCCGGCGAGCGCCCCGGCTGCGCCTGCGGTGGCTGCGACGCCGATCGCGCCCCTGAGGAAGGAGCGGCGGGTGAGGCTGGAGCTGGTCGCGCGGACAGGGCCGCCGTTGCGCGATGAGGCCATGGTTGTCCTTTCTTGAGCGGTGCGAGCGCTGCGGGGACGCGAGCGGGGTTCGCGCGCGTCCGCGGCGGGGGCGCAAATCACACCCAGCAAATAGGTTTTTACAATGATAGCCAAAGAATCACCTTTGGGCGAGTAGAGCGACCTTCCGAAACAAAAGCGTCCCGGCCGGGCATCGGCGGCACCGCGCGGCCGGCCCGCGTCCGCGCGGCGGCCACCCGGGCGCGGCTTTGAGCAGATTGCGTAAGAACCTGTTAACGCCGCTGCGTCCCGCTGGCTTTTCTCCGTTCGCCGTCCTAACGTAGAGGGCCGCGAATATACAGCAAGCTGCATCGACTGCCGGCCACGCGCCAGGCGCGTGGCCACGTGGTGCCGCGCCTGGCGGGAGCCGCGAGGCCCATCGAGGAGAGACATGCAAGTGCCCAAAGACCGCCCGCTGATCTGCGTCACCCCGCGCTACGAGCCCGCGAAGGAGCTCTTCGGCGAGAGGTTCCTGCCCAACGAGTCGCTGAGCCGGGGGCTCCTCGACGCCATCGTCGACGCCGGCGGCCTGCCGGTCATGATGCCCATCACGGACGACGCCGCCCTGATCCAGCGCTACGTGGACATGTGCGACGGCTTCGTGATCCCCGGCGGCCACAGCGTCGACCCCGCCCGCTGGGGCGAGGAGCCCCGTGCGGACGCCTCCGACGTCTCGCCCGAGCGCGACGCGCTCGAGTTCCCGCTGGTGGAGAAGGTCCTCGCGGCCGATAAGCCGCTGCTGGCGATCTGCCGCGGCATGCAGCTGCTCAACGTGGCCCTCGGCGGCACCCTCTCGCAGTGGCTCTACGACCTGCCGACCCGCGAGGGCACGACGCATTGGCGCCACGAGATCATCCTCAACGACCCTGCGCACCCCGTTGAGGTCGTCGCGGGCACCCTGCTCGACCAGGTCATGGGCGCCCGCCCGCGCCTGCAGGTCAACTCCAGCCACCACGAGTGCGTGGCCAGGCCGGGCGAGGGCGTGCGCGTGGACGGCTACGCCACCGACGGCATCATCGAGTCGATCGACGTGCCCGGCAGGCGCTTCTGCCTGGGCGTCCAGTGGCACCCCGAGTACACCTGGCCCACGCTCGAGACCGACCGCCTGCTGTGGCGCTCCCTCGTGGAGGCGTCGGCCGGGCACTGACGGAAGCCCCCGCGTGCCGCGGCGGGCCTCGGGCCTCGTCGTCCGCTGCGGCCGCACCCAAGCCCGGGGCGTGGAGAGGCCGCGCCCCTCGACCAGATGGCCCTCGCGAAAAGGCCGCGCCCTCGCGGCAGACCGAAAGGAAGAGACATGAGCGACGTTCTCGACAGGTTCGTCAGGTACTGCAAGGTCGCCTCGCAGTCCGACGAGACGAAGGACCCCACCAACCCCGACAACATCCCCACGACCGAGAGCCAGTTCGACATCGCCAACGTGATCGCCGACGACCTGCGCGAGCTCGGCGCCGAGGACGTCTCCGTGGACGAGCACGCCTACGTCATCTGCCACTGGCCCGCCAGCGAGGGCCTCGAGGACCTGCCGACCCTCGGCTTCTGCTGCCACATCGACACCGCCTGGCAGAGCTACGGCTCGCCCGTCCACCCGCAGGTGAAGCGCTACGAGGGCGGCAGGCTCCTGATCGGCACCGGCCGCGACGGCAAGGAGGTCTGGATCGGCCCCGAGACCAACCCCGCGCTCGAGCACATGGTCGGCTGGGACCTCGTCACCACCGACGGCACCTCGCTGCTCGGCGGCGACGACAAGGCCGGCGACGCGGAGATGGTGAGCCTCATGAGGCGCCTCAAGGACGACCCGTCGCTGCGCCACCCGCGCCTTGCCTTCGCCTTCGTGCCCGACGAGGAGATCGGCCACGGCGCCGCCCTGCTCGACCTCGACAAGTTCGGCGCCGCCTTCGGCTACACGATCGACGGCGGCCCGCTCGGCGAGTTCTGCTACGAGACCTTCAACGCGGCCGAGGCCGTGGTGCGCGCCAAGGGCCTCTCGGTCCACACCGGCACGGCCAAGGGCCTCATGGTCAACGCCGCCGAGACCCTCATGCGCTACAACGAGCTGCTCCCCGCCCAGGACCGCCCCGAGTTCACCGAGAACTACGACGGCTTCTACTACCTCTCGAGCGTCGAGGGCAGCTGCGAGGAGGCCACGAGCCATTACATCGTCCGCGACCACGACAAGGCCAAGTTCGAGCACCGCAAGCAGCTCATGCTCGACGCGGCGGAATACCTGAACGAGCGCATGGGCAGGCAGGTCGTGACCGTCACCCTGCGCGACCAGTACTACAACCTCGCCGACGTGATCCTGAGGCCGGAGAACAGCCACCTGATCGAGAACGCGCGCAAGGCCTTCGAGAAGGTCGGCCAGCAGATGAGGTGCATCCCCATGAGGGGCGGCACCGACGGCTCGCAGCTCTCCTTCCGCGGCTTCCCGTGCGCCAACCTCTCCGCGGGCTACTACAACGCCCACGGCGTGATGGAGTTCGTGCCGGTCCCGGAGCTCGAGGCCATGGTCGACATGCTCGTGGAGCTCGTGGCCCTCTATGCCGAGCCCCAGGTAGCGGCCGGCGAGGTCGCGTCGGCGACGGAAGAGTAGGGGGCTGCCATGGCGAGCGAGAGCGAGCGCGGGACGGCCGCGAGGGCTGCTGCGGCGCCCCTGGACGAGGCGGCGCGCCGCGCGGCCGCAGAGCGCCTCGGGCTGGACGGGATCGACCCGGCGCGGCTGCGCGACCTCACCGAGGAGCTCGTGGGGGTCGACTCGACCGTCGGGTACTACCCCGAGATCCACGAGTTTCTCGCATCGAGGCTCGAGGGGATGGGCTACGAGCCCTTCGTCGACAACAAGGCGACCATGTACGTGCGCGTGCCTGGAGAGGATGGCTCCAGGACCGTCTGCGTGGGCGCCCACCTCGACACGATCGGGCTGATCGTGCGCGGCTTCAACGACGACGGCACGCTGCGCGTGCGCAACCTCGGTGGCATCAACTACCACTCCATCGAGGGCGAGACCTGCCGCATCCACTGCAGGGACGGCCGCGTCGTGCCGGGCCAGGTGATCTGCAACCGGCACTCCACGCACGTGTTCGCCGACGCCCGCACCGTCGAGCGCGACGAGGACAACATGTCCGTCTCGATCGTGGGCGACGTCGCCAGCCCGGCCGACGCCCGCGCGCTCGGCGTGACGCAGGGGGCCATCTGCTCGATCGACCCGCACTTCCAGGCCTTCGACAACGGCTACATCGTGTCGCGCCACATCGACGACAAGGCCGCCGTCGCGGTGCTGCTCGACGTCCTGGACTGGCTCGCGCGAAGCGGCCGCAAGCCGGCGTTCGACACGCTCTTCGCGTTCCCCATCTACGAGGAGATCGGCCACGGCGGCGCGTACGTGCCGCCCGAGGTCTCGGAGTACGTGGCGCTGGACATCACGCTGATCGGCCCGGACTACGACTCCGACGAGCACAGCGTCGGCGTCATCGTGAGCGACCACAAGGGCCCCTACGACTGGAACCTCTCCAACCGGCTGATCCGCTGCGCAGAGGAGGTCTGCGACGAGGGCCGCTGGAACACCCAGGTGTGCTTCCACTACTCGACCGACGCGAACGCCGCCTCCGTGCTCGGCTGCAACCTCGCCTCCGGCGCCTTCGGCATGGCGTGCCTGAGCAGCCACGGGCGCGAGCGCTGCCACGTGGACGCGATCGTCGAGACCGAGCGGCTCTGCCGTGCCTACGTGATGGGCGAGTGCCTGGGGTAGGTATGGAGCGCCGCGGGCTGCCCGGCCCGCGGGACCGGCCCGCGGGACCGGCGCACTAGGCTCGCGGGACCGGCAGCCCGCGCACCCGGGCCGCGGCGTCATGTGCTTATCGGGGAAAATCGGAGGCTGGCGCCGGGAGGCGCTAGCCTCTTCTTGTGCGTCGCGCCCCTGCGTCGCCGCGGCGCCTCGCGCGCCAGGCGTCCCGCGGAGGGCGGGACATCGGTTCGTCACCCAGGGCTCAGGCATCGTCGCCGGGGCAGGGGCGTCCGGCTCGTGGGCGCCCGGGCCATCCGGCAAGGACAGGAGACCGCATGGACAAGAACATGAACGACAAGCTCGCGGACTGGCTCAAGGGCAGGAACGGCGCGGACGAGATCTCCAACCTCACGCTCGCCGTCGCCATCGTGCTCGTGGTCGTCAACCTCTTCGCCCACACGTGGGTGATCTCCCTCGTCGCCGTGGCGCTGCTCCTCTACACGGGCTTCAGGATCTCTTCCACCAAGGTCGCGGACAGGCGCGAGGAGAACGAGCACTTCCTGGCCGTCCTCGGGCCGCTCGCCCCGTGGGTCAGGAACCCCGCCGCGGCGATGCGCGAGGCGCGCGCCTACAAGCACCTCACCTGCCCAAACTGCGGCCAGCACGTCCGCGTGCCCAGGGGCAAGGGCAAGGTCCGCGTGACCTGCCCCAAGTGCAAGACCAAGTTCGACGCGAACGCCTAGCCTGATGTACGAGGTCCTTCTCGCCGGAGGCACGGCCTCGGGAAAATCGACCGTGGCTCGCGAGCTCGAGCGGCTCGGAGCCCGCAGGATCGATCTCGACCAGGTGTCGCGCGACGTGTGCGCCGCCGGCTCCGAGGTCTGCCGCCGCCTGGCCGAGGCCTTCGGCGCCGACGTGCTCGACCCGCGGACGGGAGAGCTCGACCGCGCCCTCCTCGCGCGCCGCGCCTTCTCGAGCGAGGAGTCGACGCGCGAGCTCGAGGCGATCGAGCTCCCCGCAATCGGGGAGGAGCTCGCGCGGCGCGTCCGCACGGCGGGCGACGGGGTGGTCGTCGTGGAGGTGCCGCTGCTCGACCGTGTCGAGGCCATGCTCGACGACGTCGACGAGGTCGTCTGCGTCACCTGCCCGCTCGACGTGCGCCGCCGGCGGGCCTGCGGTCGCGGCATGGACCCGGCGGACTTCGACCGCAGGGTCGCCCACCAGCCGAGCGACGAGTACCTCAGGGCGCACGCGGACACGGTGCTCGACAACTCCGGCGACGAGGGGACCCTCGTCGCGCGCGTGGACGCCTGGTGGGAGGAGCGCGAGCGCGCAGGCTGGCCCCGCGGGGGCTGGGCGCGCGGGTGCTGGAGGCGCGCGTGAGGTCTGGTTCGGAGAGGTTCTTCCGCTGGTACCGCACCCTGCCGCTCCTGGCGATGGGCGTCGTGCTGGCGCTCACGCTCGGGGTGGAGGCGCTGCCCGGGAGCGTCGTGCGGCGGGTGTTCTACCCCGTGTCCTACGCGACGCAGATCAACGGTGCCGCGGCGCGCCACGACGTGGACCCCTACCTCGTCGCCGCCGTGATCAAGTGCGAGTCAGACTGGGATCCCCGGGCGCAGTCCGGCGCGGGCGCAGTCGGCCTCATGCAGCTCATGCCCGAGACGGCCCAGGAGCTGGCGGACCTGGGCGTCGTGGACGCTTCGGACTACGACGTCTCGCGGCTGACCGATCCCAGCGTCAACATCGAGTACGGCACGGCCTACCTGGCCTACCTCTCGCAGGAGCTCGGCTCGACCGACGAGGTCATCGCCGCCTACAACGCGGGCCTGGGGACCGTGCGCAGCTGGCTCGCTGGTGGCGCCCAGGGCGTCGCCGAGACGATTACCTACCCCGAGACCCGCCTCTACCTGCAGCGCGTCAAGCAGGCGCGCGAGCGCTACGCCGAGCTCTACCCGGAGGGGCTCAAGGATTACTAGCGCGCCGGCGCGCCGCAGGCACGCCGGGGTCGTCCGCCAGGGACGGTGCCCGGCGGCGCCCGGGACGGCCCGGCCTGGACGGCCGCACCCCGGGGCCGTGGCCTGGGGCCGCACCCCGGGGCCGTGGCCTGGGGGCCGCACCCCGACGCAGTCCCCTCGCCTCGGCTGTGCATTTTTCCAAGTTAGGGACGGGTCGGGGGCTGACCGTGGAGGTCGGTGGGCCTCCTCCGTCGTGCCGTGCAATCCATGAGTCGCATTTGCCCAGGATTCGAAGGATCTGGGCGGTGGCGCTCTGGCATCGCGGGCTTGGAGTCGTCCATAAGTCGCAGAAATGCACTGTCCCTTTGTGGGAGCTGCGGCGGCCCCCGCGGCGGCGTTTCGACTACGCCTGGGACGCCCGGCCTACGCGGCCGTTCCATCGGCACCACATCGCGTTCGTGCGGATCGTCGCGACTCCGGCGGGTACAATCAAACACGTGTACCGAGAGAGGGGGAGGACAGGTGCAGCAGCCCAAGCAGCCCAAGCAGCCCAAGCGGCCCGAGCAGCCGGCCCAGCCCGCGTGGCAGGTGCAGCAGCAGGGAGGGTCCGCCGGCGGGGCGGGCCTGCGCGTCGAGGACGGCATCGAGTACGAGCCGCTGGCAGGCACGCCGGCGGCCAAGGAGCGCTTCGGCGCCGAGCTCAAGAGGTTCGGCCTCGGCAAGGACGACTCGCGCTTCGAGGTCGTCTCGCCCTTCGAGCCGGCCGGCGACCAGCCTCAGGCCATCGAGAAGCTCGCGGAGGGCGTGGAGCGGGGCCTGCGCTACCAGACCCTCATGGGCGTCACCGGCTCCGGCAAGACCTTCACCATGGCCAAGACCATCGAGAAGGTCAACCGCCCGACGCTGATCATGGAGCCCAACAAGACCCTCGCCGCCCAGGTCGCCAGCGAGATGCGCGAGATGTTCCCGCACAACGCGGTCACCTACTTCGTCTCGTACTACGACTACTACCAGCCAGAGGCCTACGTCCCGCAGACCGACACCTACATCGAGAAGGACGCGTCGATCAACGAGGAGGTCGAGAAGCTCCGTCACCAGGCGACCTCCAACCTCCTCTCCCGGCGCGACGTGATCGTGGTCGCCTCCGTCTCGTGCATCTACGGCATCGGCAGCCCCCAGGACTACGCGGGCCTCGCCCCCAACGTGGACAAGCAGGTCCCGCTCGAGCGCGACGACCTCATCAAGAACCTCATCGACGTCCAGTACGACCGCAACGACTACGACCTCTCGCGCGGCACCTTCCGCGTGCGCGGCGACACCGTGGACGTGTTCCCGCCCTATGCCGAGAACCCGCTGCGCATCTCCTTCTTCGGCGACGAGGTCGAGTTCATCGGCGAGGTCGACTCCGTCACGGGTGAGGTCGTGCGCGAGTTCGACGCCGTCCCGATCTGGCCCGCCTCCCACTACGTCACCGAGCGCCCCAGGATCAACCGCGCGCTGGAGACGATCAACGAGGAGCTCGAGGCCCGCGTCGCGGAGCTCAAGGCCAACGACATGCTCCTCGAGGCGCAGCGCCTCGCCCAGCGGACCGGCTACGACCTCGAGATGCTCGAGCAGATGGGCTACTGCAACGGCATCGAGAACTACTCGCGCCACCTCGACGGGCGACGTCCGGGCGAGCCGCCCTACACGCTGATCGACTACTTCCCGAGCGACATGCTCTGCATCATCGACGAGTCCCACGTCACCGTCCCGCAGATCCGCGGCATGCACGAGGGCGACCGCTCGCGCAAGGTCACCCTGGTCGACCACGGCTTCCGCCTGCCGTCCGCGCTCGACAACCGCCCCCTGCGCTTCGACGAGTTCGAGGGCCGCATCCCCCAGTTCATCTACGTCTCCGCGACGCCGGGCGACTACGAGGAGGCCGTCTCCCAGCAGGAGGTCGAGCAGATCATCCGCCCGACGGGCCTCCTGGACCCCAAGATCGACCTGCGCCCCGTCCGCGGCCAGATCGACGACCTGATCTCCGAGATCAAGGAGCGCGCGGCGAGGAAGGAGCGCGTTCTCGTGACGACCCTCACCAAGAGGATGGCCGAGGACCTCACGGACCACCTGCTCGACGAGGGCGTCAAGGTCAACTACATGCACTCCGACACGGCGACGCTCGACCGCGTGGAGATCATCCGCAGCCTGCGCGAGGGCAAGATCGACGTTCTGGTCGGCATCAACCTGCTGCGCGAGGGCCTCGACATCCCCGAGGTCTCGCTCGTGGCGATCCTCGACGCGGACAAGGAGGGGTTCCTCCGCAATCGCCGCTCGCTCATCCAGACCATGGGCCGCGCCGCCCGCAACGCGGAGGGCCAGGTCATCATGTACGCGGACACCATCACGGACTCCATGCGTGAGGCGATCGACGAGACCCGCCGGCGCCGCAGCCTCCAGGAGCGCTACAACGAGGAGCACCACATCGTGCCGCAGACCGTGCGCAAGTCGATCACGGACATCTCGAGCTTCATCCAGGAGGCAGAGGACAACGTGGGCAGGCGCCAGCGCAAGGACGGCGTCTTCTACACGGCGGCCACGGGCGAGGACGAGGCGGCGGACGAGGGCGAGAAGGACGCGGAGTCGATAGCGGAGGAGCTCTCCGCGCTGCCACGCGAGGAGGCGGCCAAGGTGCTCGGCGCGCTCCAGGACGAGATGCTGCAGGCCTCGGCGGACATGGACTTCGAGCGGGCCGCCGCCCTGAGGGACCAGGTCGTCGCCCTCGAGAGCGCCCTGTCCGGCGAAAGCGCCGACGACGTGATGGCCCGGCTCAAGGCCACTGACCGCAAGGGCTCCGCCCACGCGACTCGTCGCAGGTATCATAGGGGCAAGCACTAGCCGGCGCGCCGCCGTCCGCGGCCAGGGCGCGCGGCTCCTGCGAGGCGTCGCTTGGGAAGGGGTGCGGATGAGAGACGCGGACAGGGAGCTCCTCAGGCCCGAGCTCGTCTTCCTCGGCATGGACGCGCCTGACAGGGCGTCGCTCTTCTCCCAGCTGGGGGCCCGTCTCGCGCCGCTCGGCTACGTCACGCCGGACTGGCTGGAGAGGATCGAGGAGCGCGAGCGCGCATATCCCACGGGGCTGGCGACCGCCACGGTCGGCATCGCGCTCCCGCACGCGGACGGCTGCGTGGCCAGGCCCTACATCGCCATCGTGCGCCCGCTCGCACCCGTCGCCTTCGAGCCCATGGCCGGTGTCGGCGACACGGTCGAGGCGGAGCTGGTGCTGAACCTCGGCGTCACGCGCGAGGGGGGCCAGGTCGAGGTCCTCCAGGGCCTGATGAACCTCTTTATGCAGGAGGACCTCGTGAGGCGCCTCATGGCGCAGACGACGGGTGAAGGTATGGTTTCCACCCTGCTCGAGTTTCTCGGGTAGGCGTCTTTCAGGGTATCTTTTCGTTCGGGGCGCCTCGCGAGACGCGCCCAGGGGATATCGAAGCGGACGCTCCGCATCGCTCAGAAGGAGGACCCCAATGGCAGCTAGGATCATCGTCGCCTGTGGCTCGGGCATCGCGACCTCGCAGATGGTGGCCAAGAAGATCGACAGGCTCCTGCGCGAGAAGGGCGTGGAGGCAGACGTCGCGGCCGTGACCAAGGAGGCCCTCGCCGAGGAGGCCGAGGGTGCCGACGCCTACGTCGCCGTCGTGAAGACCGAGGAGGACTACGACGTCCCCACCTTCAACGGCGTCGCCTTCCTCACCGGCATCGGCGAGGACGAGGAGCTGGCACGTCTCGTGGAGGCGGTCAGGGACAAGTAGCGGCCGCTAGGGGCGCCGGGCGAGCGAGCTCGTGAGGGCGTCCGCCACGCGCAGGCCGTCGGTGGCCGCGCTCATGATGCCGCCCGCGTAGCCGGCGCCCTCGCCGCAGGGCCACAGGCCCAGGGTCGACACGCTGGTCAGCTCGTCCGTCCGCGTGATGCGCACGGGCGAGCTCGAGCGCGTCTCCACGCCCGTGAGGACCGCCTCGGCGTCGTCGAACCCGCGTAGGTGGCGTGCCATGAGCGGGATGGCGGCGCGCAGCGTCCGCGCCACGTAGTCGGGCAGGCAGCCCTCGACGCTTCCCCAGCTGACGCCGCGCGGGTAGGTCGGCCGCACGCGGTCCGCCCCGCTCGAGGGTCGTCCCGCGAGGAAGTCGCCCACGAGCTGCGCGGGCGCGACGTAGGCACCGCCGCCCGCCTCGAAGGCGGCCCGCTCGCAGCGACGCTGCAGCTCGACGCCGGCGAGGACGTCGGTGCCGGGCAGGTCGGAGGGGAAGACGTTCGCCAGGAGGCCCGCGTTGGCGTTCGTGCCCGCGCGGTCGGACAGGCTCATGCCGTTGGTGCAGACGCCGCCCGCCTCGCTCGCGGCGGCCACCACGTAGCCGCCGGGGCACATGCAGAACGAGAAGGCGCTGCGGCCGTCCGGCAGGTGGCACGCGAGCTTGTAGGGTGCGGCGCCGAGCGCGGGGTGCCCCGCGAAGGTGCCGTACTGCGCGCGGTCGACGTCGGCCTGCAGGTGCTCGATGCGCACGCCCATGGCGAAGGTCTTGCGCTCAAGCGCGACGCCGCGACGGGTGAGCAGGTCGTAGACGTCGCGTGCCGAGTGGCCCGTCGCGAGGACCACGTCATCGGCGGGGACGACCTCCTCCACGACCATGCCGGTCGCACGGTCGGTGCGCGAGAGCGTGACCGAGCGCACGCGACCGCCCGTCGTGTCGACGTCGCACACGCGCTCGCCGAGCCTGACCTCTCCTCCCAGGTCCTCGATCCGGGCGAGCAGGTTGGTCACGACGGTGGGCAGGACGTCGCTCCCGATGTGGGGCTTGGCGTCCCACAGAATCCGCCGCTGGGCGCCGGCCTCGACGAGGGTCTCGAGGACGATCCGGTGCGCGGGGCTCTTGGTGCCCGTGGCGAGCTTGCCGTCCGAGAAGGTCCCTGCGCCCCCGAGGCCAAACTGGACGTTGCTCTCCGGGTCGAGCTCGCCCGTCTCCTCGAAGCGCCTGATGGCGGCCCGTCTGCGCGTGGCGTCCTCGCCGCGCTCCACGAGGATGGGGGAGAGCCCCGCCTCGGCGAGGGAGAGGGCGCAGAACAGGCCCGCGCAGCCCGCGCCGACGACGACGGGCCTGCGCGGGCACGCGAGGCCGAGGCGCTCGGGCAGGCGGTAGGGCTCCCCCTCGCTGACCTGCCGCACGTTCTTGTCGGCATGCCTGCGCCTGAGCCGCGCGAGGGCGCGCCCCTCCGCCTCGGCGTCGCGCAGGGAGAGGCGGACGGTGTAGACGAGGCGGACGTCTCGCCTCTTGCGGGCGTCGACCGAGCGCCTCCTGAGCTCGAAGGAGGAGAGCGCTTGGGGCGAGACGCCGAGCCGGCGGCAGGCGAGGCGCCTGAGCGCGGCCTCCTCCGCACCCTCGTCCGCCTCGGCGTCGCCGAGGGCCACTGCCAGGTTCGCTATCTCGATCACGTCGTCCCCCAACCTCGTCCGATGAGAGGACCATCGTACCCCAGGCTGCGGTATGGTTGCTTGGCGCCTAGGCGGCGGAGAGACGGGCCGGGACGGACTGACGGGAGGGCGCATGGCCGAGCGCGATGGTGGCGGCGGAGGGACCCGGAGGGGCAGGCTGTACGGCGTGGGCGTAGGCCCGGGCGATCCCGAGCTCCTCACGCTGAAGGCGGTCCGCGTCATCCGCGAGGCGGACTGCGTCGCCGTCCCCGACTCGGGGAGCGGACGCCGGATGGCACTCGGGATCGTCTCCCCGTGGCTGGACGGCCAGGAGGTCATAGACTGCGCGACCCCCATGACCTCCGACGCGGACGTGCTCGCGCAGGCTCATGACGACGTCGCCCGCGAGCTCGCCTCGCGGCTGGACGAGGGCAAGGACGTCGCCATGGTCGTGCTCGGCGACGTCTGCGTGTACTCCACGTTCTTCTATGTCGCGGAGCGGCTGAGGCCCCGCGGCTACGAGGTCGAGCTCGTGCCGGGGGTCACCTCCTTCAGCGCCGCGGCCGCAAGGCTGTGCCAGCCCCTCTGCACGGGGTCGGAGTCCCTGCTCGTTACCCCCGCCTCCGCGGACGGGCTCGACGGGCGCCTCGGCGCGGCCGAGAACCTCGTCCTCATGAAGCCGCCCCGCGACCTCTCGGCGCTCGCGGGGAGCCTGCGGGAGCGCGGCCTCCTCGACGGGGCGTCGCTCGTCTCCGACCTGGGCCTTCCGACCGAGCGGGTCGTGCCCCGGCTCGCGGACCTGGAGGGCCAGGTGGGCTACCTCTCGCTAGTCCTCGTACGGGGCGCAGAAGCGCGGGCGGCGGCGCGGGCGCCCCAGCGCGGCGGCCAGGAGCGCTAGCCCCAGAGCGTCGTCCCGGGTGCGAGGATCGATCCCCGAGGCCAGACGTCCGAGGCGCGCCGTCCCCGGCGTCCGGTCGCTACGTGCCAGCCCTCGAGAGCGCCCGCTCCGCCGCCGCGGCGCCCGCGACCATGCCGCTCTTCCAGGCCCAGGCGAGGTTGAAGCCCCCGCAGTCCGCGTCCACGTCGAGCGACTCGCCGGCGGCGAAGAGCCCGGGCACGCTCCGGCAGGCGAGCGTCCTGGGCGAGAACTGCGCGAGCACGAGGCCGCCGCGCGAGACCTGCGCCTTCTTGGGCTCGGCTGGCCCCTCGACCGCGAGGGCGAGCCCCTTCGCGAGGGCGAGCGCCCGCTCCAGGACGGCCTCCTCCGTCGGCGCGCCGGCGAGCCCGGACGCCGCCTCGCGCGCGAGGGCGGAGGCGATGCGGGGGTCGAGGAAGCCGTGGAGGCGGGCCGCGGCGGCCTGCGTGGCGCGGCCCGC
>OMVS01000020.1 GCA_900314575.1 uncultured Olsenella sp.
TTGAGGCGGTTGCCGTAGTCGGCGGCCCAGCAGCCCACGCAGTGCTTGTTGCAGGCGCTCGTCGGGTCGAAGAGGATGATCCAGGGCACGTTGCAGCCGTTCTTGGCGGCGTTCTCGGTGCAGGTGCGCAGGCCGCGGAAGGCGGCCTCGTAGCCACCGTTCATGATCGCGGTCTTGAAGACGTGCGGGTCGGTGTTGTCGATGACGTCGAACAGGAAGTCCTCCCACTTGCCACCGGGGTAGAGGGCGGTCTTGAGGCCGCGAACGACGCCGGGGGCCGTGTCCTTGAGGAGCTTGCCGGCCATGTCGACGACCTTGTCGACCTTCTCGGCGCGGTCCTCGCCGGAGGCCGCCTTGAGCGCCTGGTCGATGACGACGCTGAAGGCCTTCCGCTCCGCCGCGTGCGCGATCTTGGACTGCATGACGATTACCTCTTTCTCTCCGGTCGTCCCTCTGACGACCCGGGCGGCACGCCGCCCGTAAGGCTGGTTGCAACGGCTTTGGGCGACCGGAAAGGGATGCGCCGCGCTGCTTTTGTCGGGATGGTGCGCGAGGCGTCCGCACGGTCTCCTGCCTGCGTATCCTGTACGACGGACGCGCCTGTCCCAGCAAATGCCGTCAGTCTACTCTCTTCGGGGAGTAATTGCACATGCTGTGCGCTTAACTTCGAATGCGACGTTAAGCGACCTCTCGTGCGGAGCGAATAACGAAACCTTTTGCGCCGCCCGCGTCTCTTATCCATCCGGTGTGTCGCATTTGCTGTGCAGAATCTTCACAGGAGCCCGTGACGGAGCGGCGCGGTCGCGGCGGCGCGGGCGCTCGTCTACACTGGTTGGCATGGGATACAAGACCTACACCTGCCCGATAGCGCGTCAGTGCGGTGGCTGCGAGTGGCTCGCGGTCCCCTACCCCATACAGCTGAGGCGCAAGCAGGAGGCGATGGAGCGCCTCTTCGCGGACGTGCTGGGCGAGGACGGGGCGGAGCTCTCGCCCGTCTGTGGCATGGAGGAGCCCGTGGGCTTCCGTCACAAGGCCGCCAGCCCCTACGCACCCGGCCCCTCGCGCGCCCAGCGGCACGGGCACGGACGCGCGCACATGAGGGCGGGCTTCTACGCCGCCGGCACGCACCGCATCGTCCGCTGCGACGGCTGCCTCGTCGAGGACGCGGGCCTGAGGCAGGTCCTGAACGACGTGGCGCGCGTCGCAGACGGGCTGGGTATCAGGCCCTACGCGGAGGATCGCGGGCAGGGCACGCTCAGGCACGCCGTCATCCGCAGCGGCTGGGCCACGGACGAGGCGATGCTCGTGGTCGTCACGAACGGGGAGCTGCCGCGCTCGCGCGAGTTCGTCTCCCTCATGCGCGAGCGGCATCCCGAGCTGACCACGATCGTGCAGAACGTCAACACCAGGCGCACCAACGCCATCCTCGGCCGGCAGTGCCGCACGCTCTTCGGCCCCGGGGTGATGCACGACAAGCTACTGGGATGCACCTTCGAGATAGGTCCCACGAGCTTCTACCAGACGAACCCCGCCCAGACGGAGCGCCTGTACTCGCTCGCCATCGCCGGAGCCCGCCTCGAGGACGGCATGCGCGTGCTCGACGCCTACTGCGGCACCGGGACCATCGGCATCTGCGCGGCGGCCGCCGCGGCGCACGAGGGAAAGCGCATCGAGGTCACGGGGGTCGAGTCCGTCCCGGGGGCCGTCGCATGCGCCCAGCGGAACGCCCGCGCCAACGGCCTCGAGGACCGCTGCGGGTTCGTCGCGGACGACGCCACCCACCACATGCGCTCACTCGTGGCCCCCAACGGCGCGGGGGCACCCGACGTGGTGATCCTGGACCCGCCGCGCGCGGGCTCGACGCCGGAGTTCCTCCGGGGCGTGGTCGACCTCGCGCCGAGACGGGTCGTGTACGTGAGCTGCAACCCCGAGACCCAGAGGCGCGACCTCGACGAGCTGCGCCAGGGCGGCTACCGCCTGGAGTCGCTCGCGCCCGTCGACCTGTTCCCGCACACCAAGCACGTCGAGACCGTCGCGACCCTCGTGCGCGGCGGCGGGCGCTAGGGCGCCGAGGCCGGCGCTACGCCTCGATCTTCTCGCACAGGGCGGCGAGCCAGGCCACCTGGCGCACGTTGTCGGCGATGTGCCTGGAGCTCTCGTGCCACTTGGCAACCTCGGCCTCGCTCATCTCGGGCACCACGACCCGCTCCACACCGCCGGCGCCGATCACGCACGGCAGCGACTCGTAGATGCCGCTCACGCCGTAGGCGGAGCCGTCCATGTAGGTGGAGACCGGGGTGAGGAGCTTGGTGTCGTTGAGGACGGCCCTCACGACCTCGACCGTCCCGTTGGCGATGGAGTACTCGGTGCAGCGCTTGCCCGACATGGTGACGTAGCCGCCGCGGCGGGCCTCCTCCTCGAGTGCGTCGCGGTCGAGCTCGAGGCCGAGGGCGCGCTCGACCTCGGCGGGCGCGAGCGAGCCGAAGGAGACGTGCGACCAGAGTGCGAACTCGCCGAGGCCGTGCTCGCCCAGCATGAGGGCGCTGACCGAGTGAGGGTTGAGTCCCGTGGCTCTGGACAGGGCGTGCCTGAAGCGCGCGCTGTCCAGCGTGGTGCCCGAGCCGATGACGCGTCCCGGCTCGGTCCCGGTCAGCCTATGGATGGCGAGCGCCACGACGTCGTTGGGGTTGGAGACGCTGACCCAGACGCCCCCGAAGCCCGCGTCGGCGACGCGCCGGGCGAAGGTGCGCACCTCGTCCGTCGTCACGTGGAGCTCGCCGTCGCGCGACTCGGCCGCCGCGGCCACGTGCCCGGCGGCGTTCACGACCACGTCGCAGCTGGCCAGCTCCTCGTAGCGCGCGTCGACCTGCACGACGCGCGCGGCGTGGGGGTAGAAGGCCATCGCGTCGAGGAGGTCGTTGACCTGGGCGCGACACAGCGCCACGTCCTTGTCGCACAAGAGGAGCTCGCTCACGAGCCCCTGGCGGAGAAGGGCGTCGGCCACGTGGGCCCCCACGTGGCTCGCGCCGATGATGCCCACCCGTGCTGCCATGCCGCTCCCTTCGCGGCGCTGGCGTGCGCATGCCCGCCGGCGCCCTCCTCGCCCCGAGACCCTCGCCTACGCGGGGTCGATCACGACCTTGCGGCCCTCGACGTGCACGCGGCCCTCGGCGAGCAGCTGGATGGTGTCGGGGTAGAGCTCGTGCTCGATCTCGTGGATGTGCGCCTCGAGCTCGTCTACGTCCCAGCCCTCCTGCACGGCGAGCGGGCGCTGCGCGATGATGGGGCCGCAGTCGTAGCTGTCGTCCGCGAAGTGCACCGTCACGCCCGTCACCTTGACGCCGTAGTCGAAGGCGTCCTGGATGGCATGCGCCCCCTTGAAGCTCGGCAGCAGCGCGGGGTGCAGATTCACGACGCGGTTCTTGAAGGTCTCGAGGATGGGCGCGTGGACCATCCTCATGTAGCCGGCCATGATCACGTAGTCCACGCCGTGGCGCTTGAGCTCGGCGGCGATGATCTCGTCGGCGGTCAGCGGATCCGCGTAGAGCTCCTTGGAGATGGTGAGCGTCTGGATGCCCGCCGCCTCGGCGCGCTTGAGCCCGAAGGCAGACGGCCGCGAGCTGACCACGAGCTCGACCGTGGCGTCGAGCGTGCCCGCGGCGATGCGGTCGATGATCGCCTGCAGGTTGGTGCCGGAGCCGGAGACGAGCACGCCGAGCTTGATCTTGTGCGAGCCGCTCATCGGTAGACCACCTTGCCCTCGCCCTCGACGCACCTGCCCATGACGAACGGAGCGAGGCCCTGCGCCTCGAGCTTCTCCGTGACCTCGGCCACGTCGGCGGCGTCGCAGATGACGCTCATGCCCACGCCCATGTTGAAGGTCTTGTACGCCTCGTCGGGCGTGAGCTCCGCCGCCTTGGCGCAGTAGGTGATGATGGGGGGCACGTCCCATGCCGGGCCGTCGGCACCGCCGCGGTCGACAAGGGCGTCCACGTTCGCGGGGAGCGCGCGGTTGAGGTTCTCGGTGATGCCGCCGCCGGTGATGTGGGCCATGGCCTCGATCGGGGCGCCCGCGCGCAGGGCGGACATGAGCTTGCCGGCGTAGATGGTCGTCGGGCGCATGACGGCGTCCGCAACCGACTCGCCGAGCTCGGGCAGGGGCCGCTCGAGCTCCTCGACGCTCCTGCCCTCGATGGCGACCTTGCGCACGAGGGAGTAGCCGTTGGAGTGGATGCCGCTCGAGGGCAGGCCGAGGATGACGTCTCCGGCCTTGACCTTGTCGGGACCGATCATCTTGGGGCGGTCGACGACGCCCACCACGAAGCCGGCCAGGTCGTAGTCGTCCGGCCTCATGACGCCGGGGTGCTCGGCCATCTCGCCGCCGACGAGGGCGCAGCCGCTCAGGCGGCAGCCCTCGGCGATGCCGGAGACGATCTTCGCCACGTGCTCGGCGCGGAGCTTGCCGATCGCGATGTAGTCGAGGAAGAAGAGCGGCTCGGCGCCGATGGGCACGACGTCGTCCACGCACATGGCGACGAGGTCCTGGCCGACGGTCTCGTGGCGGTCGAGCAGCTGGGCGATCGCGAGCTTGGTTCCGACGCCATCCGTGCCGGAGACGAGGACGGGGTCCTCCATGTCCTTGAAGCCCCTCATGGAGAAGCAGGAGCCGAAGCCGCCGAGGCCGCCGATGACCTCCGGCCTGTTGGTGGCCTTGACCGCCTCCTTGATGGCGTCTACCGCGCGGGCGCCCTCGTCGACGTCCACGCCGGCGTCGGCGTACGTGATGTGTCCTGCCATTATTCGTCCTCCTCGTTGCTGGTGAGTACGTCTTCGATCTGCATCCGCGAGGCGCGCGAGGCCCTCGAGAGGTTCTGGGGCTCGTAGCCGTCGAGGAACTTGCCTGCGGAGAAGGCCGCGGGGATCTCGACCGGGTAGCGGCCGGTGTAGCACGCGTCGCAGTAGCCGTCGGTCGGCACGCTCCTGAGCAGGCCCTCGAGGGAGAGGAACGCGAGGGAGTCCGCACCGATGAAGTCGCAGACCTCCTCGGGGTCCTTGCGCGCGCTGATGAGCTGGCTCTGGACCGCCGTGTCGATGCCGTAGAAGCAGGGCCACTTGACCTCGGGGCAGTTGATGCGGACGTGGACCTCCTTGGCGCCGGCCTCCTTGAGCATGCGCACGATCTGCTTGGAGGTCGTGCCGCGCACGATGGAGTCGTCCACCATCACGATCCGCTTGCCCTCGACGTTGTCGGGCAGGGCGTTGAGCTTCATGCGGACGCCCATCTCGCGCATCTCCTGCGTGGGGGCGATGAAGGTGCGGGCGACGTAGCGGTTCTTGATGAGGCCCTCGCCGAAGGGGAGCCCCAGCTCGTGGGCGAAGCCCTCCGCAGGGGGCAGGCCGGAGTCCGGGACGCCGATGACGAGGTCGACGTCGGCCGGCGCCTCGCGGGCGAGCTGGCGGCCCATCTCGTAGCGCATCGAGTACACGGAGCGGCCGTTCACGACGGAGTCGGGCCGTGCGAAGTATACGTGCTCGAAGATGCAGGTGGCGCAGGCCCTGGGCTCGACGGCCTGCTCGGAGACCACGCCGTCGTCGGAGATGCGGATGACCTCGCCGGGGCGGACCTGGCGCTGGAACTTGGCGCCGATGATGTCGAGGGCGCAGGTCTCAGACGCGACGACCCAGGAGTCGTCGTCGAGCTTGCCGAGGACGAGCGGACGGATGCCGTGCGGGTCGCGGAAGGCGTAGAGCGCGTTCTCGCGGACGAGGGCCATCGCGTAGCCGCCCTCGATCATCTCCATGGCGTTGCGGATGCCCTCGCGGATGTGGCTGGTCTGCTCCGTGAAGTAGCCGATGAGCTTGGCCGCCACCTCGGAGTCCGTGTCGGAGAGGAACGGCACGCCCAGGCGGATGAGCTCGAGGCGCAGCTTGTCCGAGTTGACGAGGGTGCCGTTGTGCGCCAGGGCGATGATCACGTCGCCGATGGTCGAGAGGTGCGGCTGCGCCGCCTCCCAGCTGCGTGCGCCCGAGGTGCCGTAGCGCACGTGCCCCACCGCCACCTTGCCGGGCATGGCGGCGAGGTCCGCGTCGGAGAAGATCTGGCCGCAGAGGCCCAGGTCCTTGCGGACGAGAACCGTCTGGCCGTCTCCGACCGCGATGCCCGCGGAGTCCTGGCCACGATGCTGGAGAGCGCGCAGCCCGAAGTAGGTCAGGCGCGCGACGTCGCGCCCCGGTGCCCAGATGCCGAAGACGCCGCACTCCTCGTGGATGGTCTCGGCGTCGTCGGTGACCACGTCGAAGTCCAAACCGTCTCGCTCGTCTCTCAAGCTCGTCCTCCAAGCGTTCGTTTTCTGATCGGGTGGCCCCGCTGGTCCGGGGCTGGCTATGAGCTTACGCCCGGGCCGGGACCTGAGACCTCGGACTTCGGGACGCACACGAGAATCGACCTGCCGTCCTCCTCGTCGTACCGGCAGGTGGAGAGCGTCATCACGTGCTCGGTCGAGGCGATGAGGCCTGCCGCGTCAGCGCGGGCGGCGCTCGCGGAGCCCAGCTTGCCGGTGAGGTAGGAGTGGAAGTCGTCCGTGGTCGGGAAGACGAACTGCCGGACGGTCTCGTCGGTCCCGACCGTCTTGTAGAGCATGAGCGGCTCGAGCTCGAAGTTCTCCTGCTCCGTGCAGTACCAGACCGTGTCGACACCGTCGAAGGTGGCCTGGTTAGCCATGTCCGCTACGGTCTTGAACATGGAGCCGTTGCGCTGGTGATGGCCGTAGATGATGGTCTGCTCGTCCACCATGCCCGGCGCCGTGTTGAGGTGGTCCATGAAAATCTGCCCGCCGTAGGAGAAGCCCCCATAGGCGCTGTGGTCGAGGTAGTACTCGTTGTCCGAACCCTGGTAGACGGGGTAGTTGACCACGGTGTTGGGAATGTAGACCCAGCCGACGACGTCGGGGTTGACGGCCTCGAGCGCCGCCCAGTCGACCTCCGGGGGGCCGCCTGCGCCCTCGGGGAGCTTGGCGTAGACCGCCAGCTTGGCGTTGTTCTCCTCGTTCTGCTGGTAGCGCTGGTCGTTCTGGAACCAGATGACCCCCGCGGCGACGAGGAGGGCGACGCCTGCGAGGAGCAGCAGGTTGGCGATGACGCGCGAGGCGCGATGCCTCCGCCTTCCGTCCTGGCTTGCACCCTGTCCGGCCTCGGCGCCGGCATCCTGCTTGTAGTGGGCACCCTTGGGCATGTGACTCCTTGTCCGAGGGCCTGAGGGCGCCGCCCTCAGGCCCTCAGCATCCCGAGCGGCGAGAACCCCGCCCGCCTAGGCCTCGGCCATCTCCTGCTTGAACCTGACGATGACCTCGCGCCACGCGGGGTCGGTCGCACCTAGGATCTGCGTTGCGTAAATGGCCGCGTTCTTCGCACCGCCGATGGCGACGCAGGCGACGGGGACGCCCGAGGGCATCTGCACCATCGAGAGAAGCGAGTCCATGCCGCCCAGGTCGCTCGTCTTCATGGGGACGCCGACGATGGGGAGCGGCGTGTAGGCGGCCACGACGCCGCCGAGGTGGGCGGCCTTGCCGGCGGCGGCGATGATCACCTTGATGCCGCGATCGGCTGCGGTGGAGGCCCACTCGTGCACCTTCGCGGGGGCGCGGTGCGCAGACGCGACGACGAGCTCGTACGGCACGCCGAACTCCTCGAGCTGCTTGGTGCACCCCTCCATGGCGGGCATGTCCGACTTGGAACCCATGATGATACCGACGAGCGGCTTGTCTGCCATTGCGACCTCCGAGTCTATGGCCTTGGTCCGTGGTCCGCGTGCGGCGACGCCTGCGCCTCGCGCGGTGCGGGCGCCCCTGGGGCGCCCCGGCGACGGTCCTTAGTATACGTGCAAAATCATCCTACGGACGGCCGGGGAGGCGCCGGACGGGGCGCCGGCGAGAACCGACTGTTAACATCTGTCGAGACTGGCACCGCAGCATCCCCCTCGCAGGGGTGCCTTCCTATACTCAGCGACAGCGTAGGTCCAGCAGTCCACGTGAAAGGAAAACCTATGGGCAATGCAAGGAAGCTCGCCGCGAGCGAGCTCAGGCTGTTCGAGCGCAAGGGCGAGGTCGAGCCGCGCGTGGCCGCGGTGCACGACCTGTGCGGCTACGGCAAGTGCTCCCTGGGGGTGGCGATTCCGGTCCTCTCCGCGGCCGGCTGCGACGTCTGCCCCGTTCCCACCTCGCTCTTCTCGGCGCACACGCGCTTCCCCAAGTTCTACATGCACGACACCACGGGCATGCTCAACGACTACCTCGACGCCTGGCAGGAGGAGGGCATCCAGCTCGACGCCATCTACTCCGGCTTCCTCGGCAGCGCCGAGCAGGTCGGCGTGATTCGCCGCATGTACGAGGAGTACCCAGGCGCGCTGCGCATCGTCGACCCCGTCATGGGCGACGGCGGCGAGAAGTACCCCACCTACACCGACGAGATGTGCGAGGCGACGAAGGGCCTGGTGGAGGGCGCCGACGTGCTGACACCCAACCTCACGGAGGCCCATATCCTCACCGGCATCGACTACGAGGGCCAGGACGTGAGCGACGAGTACGTCCACCGCCTCTTGGACGCCCTGCTCGAGATGGGCGCGAAGAACGTCGTGGTCAAGGGCGTCGCGCGCGGCGATGGCATGATCCGCAACTACCTCGCGGGCCGCGACGTCGAGTTCGAGGAGGTCGCAGGCGAGATGAGACCCTTCATGCTGCACGGCACGGGCGACCTCTACGCCAGCGCTCTGCTCGCCGCCATCATGGCCGGCCGTGACCTGCACGAGGCCGTCTCCTTCGCGGGCAGGTTCGTCTACGACGCCATGGGCATCACGCCCGCCCAGCCCGACTACGAAGTGCGCGGCGTCAGCTTCGAGAGCAAGCTCGGCGAGGTCGCAGCCCTGCTCGCATAGGCGCGAGGTCCGCGCCGGACGACCCGGACGGCGTCCGGCGCGGCTTCCCGGCCAGGAGTGAGGCGCCTGAGCGGGCTGCCTCCCCTACTGGCCGGAGGCGGTCCCTGCCGAATCCTTCGACGCGGTCGCAGGGGAGCCGTCCGAGGCGGAGGCGTCCTTCGGGTCCGCGCCGGTGCCGCCGGCGTCCGTGCCGTCCGAGGTCGCGTCCTTGGCGGAATCCGTAGACGAGCCGGTCGCGGCGTCGCCGGTAGCGGCCGCTGCCGCCGCGTCCTTCTCGGCCTGGGCTGCGTCCTTCGCGGCCTGGGCCTCGGCCTTCTGCTGCTCCACCGTCTCCGTGGGGTTGGTGCCCGTCTCGTCGCCGAAGCCGAGGATCGAGGTCGGGGTAAAGCGGTTTGTGATCTGCTCGCGCAGGACGTCCTGCATGTTCTCGTCGATGCCGGTGATGGTGCAGTTGAAGCGCACGCCGCCGTCCTCCGTGTAGGTCTTGGTCCAGACGAACGTCATAAGCGACGTGAGGTTGCCGGACGGCTTCACGAAGCCGAAGAACGAGCTCGTGGCGATCTTGCCCTGGGCGTCCAGGTAGACCTGCACGTGGTAGGTGACCGTGTTGATGTTCTGGTTGAGCAGGGCGTTGGTGGAGAAGGCCGCGGCCTGCACCTGCGAGCCCGCGAGCGCCTCGAGCACCGTCTCGGAGGTGGTGTCGATGACCGTGACCTCGACGCGGCCGGCGTTCTCGTCCGCCTCCTGGACGCTGAAGTCCTCGGGGAACTGCGTGAAGCCGTTGCCCCACTCGACGCCGCCGCGCAGCGCGCTGGCAACTGTGCGGACGTTCACGTTGGTGGAGAGGTTGGCGGTGTTGGACCTCCGCACGTACCCGAAGACGAGCTGCGTGCCCACGATCAGCACGAAGAAGCCGACCACGAAGATGGCGGCGGCCTTCGCGATGGTCTTGCCGACGTTGGAGCCGGAGGGGTCGTCCGCGGAGAGCGGGTCGATGTCGACGCCGGTGCCCGTCAGGTGACGGTGGCGGCGCTGGCGCTGGGCCGTCTCGACGTTGGTGTGGCCCGTCTCGTCTACCTTGCTGAAGAGCTCCTCGGCCTCGTCGGCCGTGAGCGAGTTGGTCTGGACTCTGGCTATCTCCCGCTTGTTCTTCCTAGACATGAAGTCTCATCCCAATGCAGGTAGCGTATAGGGCGACGAGCGTCGGCCGAGGCCTGGCTCGCGGGCTGTGAGGACGCGATCTTCCGGAGAAGCTCCGCGGGCACCAACACAGAATCACGTTCAGTATACGTTAACGACGCGCACGTCACGCGAGGGTCGGCGCATGACCCAAAGCTACATCGCGTGCGGCTCGGCCGCCGGGTCCGTCGAGAGCCGGCTGACCACCGCGTCGCAGACGAGGGCACCGACGACGGTCTTTGCGTCCTCGATCTTGCCGTCCAGCACGGCGTCGATGAGCTCGGGAACCTCCACCAGGTCGACGTTGATGAACTCGTCCGCGTCGGGCGCGCTCCTCTCGAAGCTCAGGCCCGTCGCCATGTAGATGTGGATGAGCTCGTCGGAGAAGCCGACGCTCGGGGCGATCGTGGTGAGGTAGGCCATCTTGCCCGCCACCATTCCCGTCTCCTCGAGGAGCTCGCGGGAGGCGCAGGCGAGGGGGTCCTCCCCCGGTGCGAGCTTCCCCGCCGGGATCTCGACGGTCACGCGGTCGAGGGCGCAGCGGTACTGCCTGACCAGGCAGATGCGCCCGTCGTCGGTGAGGGCGACGACGGCGACCGCCCCCGGGTGCCTCACCACGTCGCGTATCGCAGGACGGTCGTCGGGCAGGCGGGTCCGCAGGCGGTCGACGTCGAAGATCTTGCCCTGCCAGACGACGTCCTCGCTCTCGATGCTCTCGGCTAGCTCCCCGTCGCGCGGGTCGTCGTCCCCCAGCACGAGCGCACGGCGGCGCGGGGCGCCCGACTCGTGGGTGTGGGAGGAGCGGTCGCCGTCGAAGGTGTAGGCGTCGGCGGCCTCCCCGATGCTATCCGCCGCACGGACGAGGTCGCCCATGGTGGGCAGCCCCCGGCCGCCGTGGGACTCGTCTGCCCCGGGTGCGCGCACGGCCTCGTATTCCTCCGCAGCCTCGTGCGCGTCCTGGCTCTCCAAGGACCCGTCCTTCTCGCCCGGCTTTTCTGACACGGTCTTCCTCCCAACCGGAAGCACGGCGCCGAGGCGCCGTGCGTTCGTAGTACGTAAGCTGGACTATGATGCTGCAATCGCAGCATGCAAGCCGCGTTCGTCCACTGAGAGCAGGCGTGCTGCGATTGCAGCACGCTTGCGAGACGACGCGGCGGACACGCCCCTAGAGGTTGGCGCGGCCCTTGATGGCCTTGATGCCGATGTCGTGGCGGTAGCTCTTGCCCTCGAACCAGATCTTGTCGCACGCGGCGTAGGCGTTGTTGCGCGCCTCCTCGAAAGTGGGCGCCACTGCCGTCACGTCCAGGACTCGCCCGCCGTCCGTGAGGACGTCGCCGTTCTCCGCGAGGCGCGTGCCTGCGTGGTAGACGGAGATGCCGGGCAGCGCGTCAGCCTCGTCGATGCCGTAGATCTTCTTGCCCTTCTCGTAGGGCCCGGGGTAGCCCGCGGACGCGAGGACGACCGAGACGGCCCAGTCGTCGTCCCAGCCGATCATGTCCTCGCTCAGGGTGCCGTCGTCGCACGCGAGGAAGCACTCGACGAGGTCTCCCTTCATGCGCGGCAGCACGACCTGGGTCTCGGGGTCTCCGAAGCGGGCGTTGAACTCGAGGACCTTGGGGCCATCCTTGGTAAGCATGAAGCCGCCGTAGAGGCAGCCGGTGTACTTGATGCCCTCCTTTGCGAGCTCGGCGACCACCTTGCGCTCGATCTCCACCATGGTCTCAAGCTCGCCGTCCAGCAGGATGGGGACGGGGCTGTAGACGCCCATGCCGCCGGTATTGGGTCCCTTGTCGCCGTCGTAGGCGCGCTTGTGATCCTGGCTCGTGGCGAGGGGCACCAGCGTCTTGCCGTCCGTGAGGGCGAGCAGGCTGCACTCGGGCCCCTCAAGCATCTCCTCGACCACGACGGTGCTTCCGGCCGCACCGAACCTGCCACCGAAGCACTCCTCGACGCCCTCGAGCGCCTCCTCGGTCGTCTGTGCGACTATGACGCCCTTACCGGCGGCGAGGCCGTCGGCCTTCACGACGCAGGGACCGCCGAGCTGGCGGACGTACTCGACGCAGGGCTCCTTCTCGGTGAAGGTACGGTAGGCGGCCGTGGGCACGCCGGCGCGCATCATGACGCCCTTCGCGAACTCCTTGGAGCCCTCCATCCGGGCGGCGTCGCCGTTGGGGCCGAAGGCCGCGATGCCCTTGGCGCGGACTGCGTCGGCGACGCCGGCGACGAGGGGCACCTCGGGACCGATGACCACGAGGTCGATGCCGTTCTTCTCGGCCCAGTCGGCCACGGCGTCGGGGGAGTTGGGGTCGACGTCAGCACGCTGCGCCATCTTGAGCATGCCTCCGTTGCCGGGGGCGACGAAGAGCCTCCCCGCGCGCTGCGACTGCGCGAGCTTCGCCAGGATGGCGTGCTCGCGACCGCCGGCGCCAAGAAGCAGGATATCGACCTTGTTCTTACCAGCCATCATGCCCTCCATCTGTCTTTGTCAAGGGGCCCCGGGCGTACCCGGAGCCCCTGCCCTCAGTCTCGTTCTAGCCTAGTGCCAGTAGCGGTCAATCGTCTGTTCGCGGTCCGGGCCGACGGTGATGATGCTCACCCGCACGCCCGCAAGCTGCTCGAGGAAGTCGATGTAGTCCTTGGCCTCGCGCGGCAGCTGGTAGAAGTTGCGCACGCCGGAGATGTCGCACTTCCAGCCGGGGAGCGTCTCGTAGACGGGCTTCGCGTGGTAGAAGACGCTCTGGTGCTCCGGGACGGTCGTGTAGCGCTTGCCGTCGCACTCGTAGGCGACGCAGACCTTGATCTCGTCCAGGCAGCCGAGGACGTCGAGCTTGGTGATCGCGAGGTCCGTGAGGCCGTTCACGCGAGCTGCGTAGTTGACGACCACCGCGTCGTACCAGCCGCAGCGGCGCTTGCGCCCCGTCGTGACGCCGTACTCGTGGCCGACCTCGCCGAGCTTGTCGCCCACCTCGTCATAGAGCTCGGTCGGGAAGGGGCCGGAGCCGACGCGCGTGAGGTAGGCCTTGGCGATGCCGAGCACGCGGTTGATGTTGGTGGGGCCGACGCCCGAGCCGGTCACGGCTCCGCCGGCGGTGCAGTTGGAGCTGGTCACGAAGGGGTAGGTGCCGAAGTCGATGTCGAGCATCGTCGCCTGGGCGCCCTCGAACAGGATGCTCTTGCCGCTCTCGAGCTGCTCGTTCAGGAACAGGGAGCTCTCGACGATGTAGGGGCGGATGCGTTCGGCGTAGGGGAGGTAGGTCTCGCAGATCTGGTCGACCGTATAGGTGGGCAGCTCGTAGACCTTGGAGAGGATGGGGTTGGTGTACGCGAGGGCCGCCTCGAGCTTCTCGCGGAAGATGTGCTCGTCGAGCATGTCCTGCACGCGCAGGCCCGTGCGGTTCATCTTGTCCATGTAGGTGGGCCCGACGCCGCGCTTGGTCGTGCCGATGAGGTTCTTGCCGAGCTTCTTCTCGTGCGCGCCGTCGAGGTCCTTGTGGTACGGCATCACGATGTGGGCGTTGCCGGAGATCTTGAGGTCGTCGCAGCTGATGCCCTGCGACTCGAGGGTGTCGATCTCGCCGAGAAGGACCTCGGGGTCGACGATGCAGCCGTTGCCGATCACCGGGTAAGTGTCGGGGTACATGACGCCGGAGGGAACCTGGTGGAGCGCGAGCTTGTGGCCGCCCGCCACCACGGTGTGGCCGGCGTTGGCGCCTCCGGCGTAGCGGCAGACCACGTCGTAGTCACCGGAGATGAGGTCGGTGACCTTACCCTTCCCTTCGTCGCCCCACTGGGTACCAACGAGAACATCTGCAGGCATCGCGTTTCCTCTCAAGACAGTGTGTACGTGCGTCGCCGGGCCGCTCGAGCGAGCGGCAGCCCCCAGTATATCCCATGCGTATTTCCCGCTTGAAACCTCCGTCCCTACGCCTCGTGGTGGGTGTCGACCTCCACGAACTTGGTGGACCCGGGCAGGAACATGAGCGGGACGATGTCGAGGGGACCCGAGCGGTTCTTGGCGATGATGAAGTCCGTCACGTCCTTATCGGGCCTGTCCTCGCGCTCCGCCTCCTCGTCGGTCATCGAGCGGTCGAGGAGGATGACGATGTCGGCGTCCTGCTCGATCGATCCGGACTCGCGCAGGTCCGAGAGCTGGGGGCGCTGGCCCTTGCGGTCCGTGACCTGACGGTTGAGCTGGGAGAGCGCCACGACGGGAACGTCGAGGTCCTTCGCCATGATCTTGATGCCGCGCGACATCTCCGAGACCTCGGTGGCACGGCTGTCGGCGCGGTGGCGGCCGGCGGGGGGCGAGAGGAGCTGCAGGTAGTCGATGATCACGATGCCCTTCTCCTTGCCGTGAAGCATCCTGCGCGCCTTGGCGCGGATCTCCGTCACGGTGGTGCCGGGCGTGTCGTCGATCATGATCTCGAGCTGCGAGAGGTCCTTGGTCGCCTCGAGGATCTGCGGCCACTGGTTGTCGCGGATGTTTGCCGAGCGAATGTCCATGAGACCGATGCGGGCTTGCGCCGAGAGCAGGCGCTGCGCGATCTCCATCTTGCTCATCTCGAGCGAGAAGAAGGCCACGGAGGCCCCTCCTGCGGCCGCGTTGACGCAGAGGTTGAGTGCGAACGACGTCTTGCCGACGCCCGGGCGGGCGCCGATGACGATCATCTGGCCACCGCGGAGGCCGAGCAGGCGCGAGTCGATGCCGGGGTAGCCCGTCTGGACACCGAACGTGGTGTCGCCGCTTGCGGCCATCTCGCCGAGGTCGTTGTAGAGCTGCTCCATGACCTCCTCGAGCGTGGAGTAGTTGCTCCGGATGTCTCGGTCGGTGACCGAGAGGATCATGCGCTCGGCCTGGTCCACGACCTCCTTTGTGTCCTCCGGGGCGTCAAAGGCGAGGGCGCTGATCTGCGCGGAGGCAGCGATCATCTGCCTCAGCGTGGCGTCGCGGCGCAGGATCTCGGCGTGGTGGCGCCAGCTCGCGAGGGCGAACGTGTTGTTGCCGAGGTCGAGCAGGTAGGGCATGCCGCCGACGCGCTCGAGCTCGCCCGTGGACCTGAGGTAGTCCGCCAGGCTCACCGGGTCCACCGGCATGCTCTTGGTAAAGAGGTCGGACATCGCCTCGAAGATCTTGCGGTTCGAGGGGATGTAGAAGTCGTCCGGGGAGAGCTCGACGAGACAGTCCTGGAGGGCGTCCGTCGAGATGAGCATCGCGGAGAGGACGGACTTCTCCGCCGCGGCGTCCTGGGGCATCACCGCGTCACCGGGCAGCGTAGCGCGCGTCGGGTTGATGTCGAGGTTCTCTGGCAAGACGTCTCCTTGTTACAGTGCCCGTCATACGGGCGGCGCTCGTCCCCGCGGTCGCGCATCGGGCAAGCCACGCCTAAAGCCTACACCAACCGCGGCCGGAGGCAGTCATGAGCGCGGGCCGTCTTCGCCCCACGCGCACCGAGCCTCGCTGCCCCTCTGCTCGTGAACAGTTTTCACCGCACCCGCAGGACCCTTACCGGGGCCTTTGGTAGTTATCACAGTTTTCAACATCCAGAGAACAGGCTTCTGGCATCTATGCGCGCAGGCTCAGGCACGGGTCCACGGGTTGGCAGCCGCTCGGACGCACCGCAGGCCGATATGCGTCAAACCGGCCGTTTGCGCCGGTAATCGGCCTATATTTGTCGAAGAGAAAAGGCCTCCCTTCCCCGCCGCAGGGACGTGGAAGGGAGGCCTGTGAGTCACAACGCGTGTTCGAAGCGCCCTTTATCAGCGACTCTTGTAGATATCTCGCCTGCAGGACGCCCCGGGCGCTACTCCTCGGGCGCGGCCTCGGTCTCAGCCTCGGCGGCCTCGGGCTTGGCGGCCTCTGCCGCCTCCTCCTCGACCTTGGGCTCGTCGCCCACGAGGACGGTCACGTTCGCCGTGATGTCGCGGTAGAGGTTGACGCCAACCTCGTGGCGGCCGGCGGTCTTGATCGCGGCGACGCGCTCGATGCGCTTGCGGTCGACCTCGACGCCGAGCTCGTCCTTGATGGCGGCGGCAATCATGGTCGAGGTGACGGAACCGAAGAGCTGGCCCTCGTCGCCAATCTTGGCGTCGACCTTGACGAGCTTGCCGTCAATGGCCTCCTTGATCGCGTTCGCGTCGGCGATGCGCTTCTCCTCGCGCTTGGCAATGCTGTACCTGCGCTGCTCAAGCTGCTTCAGGTTACCAGGGGTGGCAAGCTGAGCGATCTTGTTGGGGATGAGGTAGTTCTCCGCATACCCCTGAGCGACGTCCACGACGTCGCCCTCGCCGCCCTTGCCCCTGAGCTCACCCAGAAGGATGACTTTCATGGGACACTCCTTTGATATGTCGGCCTTGGCCGACGTTCGAAACTAACTCCGGGACTCGCTTCCACCCCGGCTGATTCCATGGCCTAGCTGCCTGAAATCCGCCAGGGCGTCCACCAGGCCCACCACGCACATCACATAGAACGAAGACTCCAGGTACAACCCGAGCAGGATGAGACAGGCACGCAGGAGGTATCCGACCTCATACTTCTCGCAGAGCCACCTCACGAGCGCGAACCCCTGAACCACGTAGGCAAGCCTCATGCCGAGCAGGAGGTTCGCCCCGACGGCCACGAGGAGCGAGCTGCCGCCAGCCAGGTAGGTGCCACCCGCCAGGCCGGCGAGGCTCGCAAGCACGAAGGCGACCGTCCAGAAGGGCAGGGAGAACTCCGAGAAGCTCCACCCGGCGCCCTGGACCTCGCACCCCGCTTCCTTGCCCGCGCTCCTGACGCCGGCGTATGCCGCCGCATGGGCGCAGACCACGAAGGCGAGGGCCGCGACGAGGCAGGCCTGTGGCCAGAGCATCTCGACGAACGACTCGATGCTCGAGATCTGCGACCTCTGCAGGAGCGTCAGCCCCGAGGTGTTGGCCCCCTGGACCACAGAGGTGAACAGCGCTGCCGGAGTCGTCCCGACAAGTTTCGCCTCCAGGACCATGACCAGGGCGAGAAGGCCGGCGCTCGCGGCGGTCGTGGCAGAGAGGAGCAGGGACGCGCGCCTTCGCGAGAAGAGCGCATAGGTGACCATCGCCACGACGAGCAGGATGTTGACCTGCTCCGCCACGATGTCCGGGGCGCTCTCTGCGCCGAGCAGCACGACGCCCGCCGCCAGGGTCGCCGCCATCCCCAGGACGAGGTATCCCAGACCCCGCCTGGAGAGGCCCCTCCCCTCTCCTCCGGCGATTCTCCCGTAGCCGTAGGCCGCGGGGATGCTAGCGAAGACGGGGACGAGCAGCGTTGCCATCATGCCGAGGACGCACCAGAGCCACGCGGTGTCCCTACGCCTCCTCGGCTTGCTCAGGCCCTCGCCCGAGGGTGCGGCCGAGCTGTCTTCCACGCTGAACCCCCTTGGGGGCTCGGGTATTCCGTTGTCACTACGTTCTATGTGGAACACGTGCCTTGTGGTCCGTCTACCCGCGGCTACGGCCACCGCGGCTGGAGACCACGGAGACGGTGTAGGGCAGGAGGGCCATAACGCGCGCACGCTTGATCGCGAGCGCGATGTCGTGCTGATGCTGCGTGCAAGCGCCAGTGACGCGGCGCGGCTTGATCTTGCCGCGGTCGGTCATGAACTTACGGAGAAGCTGCACATCCTTGTAGTCGATGTACTCGGTCTCCTCCTTGCAGAACTGGCAGTACTTGCGGCGCGGCTGACGCTGAAATTCTTGCTTCTGTCGACGCTGAGCCATGTCACAATGCCTTTCTCTGGGCGCCTCGTAGGCGCCTCTAAATTAGAACGGGATGTCCTCGTCGTACACGTCCGCCGCAGGTGGGGTGCTGACGGGGGCGTGGGAGGCGTCCTGGGGCGCGGCCTGCTGCGGCGCGTTGTACGCCGGCTGGCCGTAGGACTGGGAGCCGTAGGAGGGAGCGCCCTGGTAGTCCTGGGGCGCCGCACCTCCCCGCTGCTGGTTGCGCGGGGAGAGGAACTCGACCTCGTCGACGACGACCTCGAGCTTGCTCCTGCGCTGACCGTCGCGCTCCCAAGAGCTGTAGCGAAGCTTGCCCTCGATGGCAACCTTCGAGCCCTTGCTCAGGAAGCGGCTGAGAGCCTCCGCTCGAGCACCGAACACGACGCAGTCCACGAAGTTGGGAACGTCCTCCCACTCGTTGGTCTGCGGGTTACGACGACGGTCGTTCACGGCGACGCCGAAGGTCAGGACCTGGGTGCCGCTGCCCGTCGCACGCAGCTCCGGATCGCGGGTGAGGTTGCCTGAGATGTTTACCCTGTTGATGCTCACAGCCACCACTGCCTCTCGTTCGCGGGCACGCATGCCCGCCCGCCACGCTTACTCCTTGTCGTCACGACGGACGACCATGTGACGCTTCACAGCGTCGTTGATGCGCAGGACTCGGTCGAGCTCCGCGATCTGGGTGGGATCTGCGTGGAAGTTGATGAGGATGTAGTCACCCTCGGTGAGGCCGTCGATCTCGTAGGCGAGCTTGCGCTTGCCCCAGTCCTCGACGCTGTCGATCACGCCACCGTCGGTGGTCACCGCAACCTCGATGCGCTTGGAAACGCCAGCGCGAACCTCCTCGGTTGCAGCAGGGTCGACGAAATACAGCAGTTCATAAGCCTTCATACTGTCACCTCCTCTGGGCTAATGGCTCCGGGACGTGAAGGTTTGCACCCGGAGCAGGAAAGGTACGGTGTGCAATCCTACCACACCTCCCGTCGACTCCCGCAAACTCGCAGTTCCTCCACCTTCTCCCTCGCATCCCCACACAAAGCCTACCGCGGCGGGCGAGGGCGCCCTTGCCCGCCGCTTGCGGCCCCCAGGCAGCAAGCGCGCCAGCAGGGGCGACAAGCTCGGTCGTTTCCGCGTAGCTTGCACGCAGTCAACTTTCCCAAGTTCGGACTTGCGAGCGGGCTCAGGTGCTGCGGGGGCTGTCGAGTCAGATAGTGGGGGGTGCCGCACACCTGGCGCAGCACCCCCCAACGTCAATGTCTGTTCTCGTCTCTTCCGACCGATGCGGAGGTCGGGGCTACTCGGAGGCGGAGGGCTCGTCATGGACGTCCGTTGCGTCATCGGCAGACGTGAAGTCCCGCGGCTCTGCGGCGGACTCGGCCGGCACGGTGGGCGAGGCTCCCTGCCCGGCGTCCGTCTCCGTGGCCCGCTCGCCCTCGGTGGGCGCGGAATCGACAGGAGACAGGGGAGCAGGGGAGCAGGCCGTCGGCTGGTCGTCCTTGTCGGTCCTGTCCATGACTCCTGAAGGCAGGGGGTCGTCGCTCGTCCCCCAGCGAGGAACGTCGAACTGCCGGAACCAGAGGCCGGTCGCGGTGGTCGCCAGCAGGGTCATGACCTCATCCACGACGGCCCCGACGTACCACCCGATAAGCACGACGGGCGCCGCGCCAACGAGCATGGAGACAACCTGGTCGAGGACGTAGGTCTCGAGGTATGCCGACCCCATGCCGTAGCCATACCCGTACAGGTCGTTGGTGAGGAAGGCGATCCTCATGATGCTCGACGCGGACATCATGAGGACCACGAGGAAGAACACCATCCCGACGGCAGCGACGATCAGGCCTCCCAGGAGCTCGATGCCGAGGATGCGGAGAAGCCCGTTGGGGTCATGCCGCACCATCTCCCAGATCCTGCTCGCCTTGTAGCCGGCGCCCGCCCTCTGGTAGATCGTCGCCCTCAGCATCGATACCATGAGCCACAGCTCCAGCGCGAAACCGAGGACGAGCGAGAGGACGCCCACGAGCGCGGCCGCGGCCTCCGACCCCTCGGACGCGTCGGAGAGCAGCCAGGTAAGGACCACGTAGGCGGCGGACCAACCCAGGGCGACGAGGAAGGCGCGCCAGCCGCTGGCAATGCACGCGCCCACCTTCACGTCCTTCTGCTTCGGCGCCGAGTCGATGCCCCAGGCCGTGAGGCGGGCCCACTCCTGCTCGTACCCGCACACGCCAAGCGGGCCGGCAATCGGCACGAGCTTCGCGATCGCAAGGACCAGGACGGGCTTGACCCAGCCCTTGTCCTTCGTAAGTAGCGCCCATGATCGGGAGAGGTACTTCGTCGGCGAGAATCCATCTGTTCTGTCTGACATCGGCCTTCCTCTCTATGAGACGTCTCTCAATGAGTCAGTTACCTCATCTATGGTAGCCGACTCCGACCAGATTACCTTGTGAGCGGGGTGAGCAGGACGCCCCGGACGCGACCAGAGCTACCGGGACGAGGTGGCGCAAAAGGCCCGAGACAAGAAAAAGCCGGCTCGTGATGAGCCGGCTCAAAGGCAAATGGCGGAGGAGGAGGGATTCGAACCCTCGTAGCACCGAAGTGCTAAACGGTTTTCGAGACCGCCGCATTCAACCACTCTGCCACCCCTCCGTAAGGGTGACGCGGCGCCCCATCTGGGACGGGGCGCCGCGTGGATTTACTGGCGGAGAGTCTGGGATTTGAACCCAGGATACGCTTTAGGCGTATACACGATTTCCAATCGTGCTCCTTCGGCCACTCGGACAACTCTCCGTAAATACCGCGAGGGATAGTATACACGAGTCAGGTCGCTTCTCGACGAGATTTTTTCCGAGTTTCGAGATCCCACGACCTATAGCGAGCACGGGAGCTCGGCTGTACTTTTGACCTGGAGATTCTGCTTCTACGTTCGCTCAGCTCTCGCTTCCGGTAAGGTCACCGTCCACGGACCATTCGCAAAAGGAGAAGCCCTTGCTCGACTACCTCTTCTCTTCCGGCGGCGCAGACCTGGCTAGCCTCAACCTCCCCACCTGGCTCGACCTCTCGTCGGTCGTCGTCGGGTCCTTCTCGGGCATCCTGGTGGGCCAGGAGCGAAAGCTCGACTTCGTGGGAATCATGGCGATCTCGATCATCGGAGGCCTGGGCGGCGGCCTCGTCCGCGACGTCATCATGCAGCATGGCGTCTACATGCTCGAGTCGCACTTCGCCATCCCCGCGTGCCTCCTCGCCGGGCTCGTGGGCTTCTTGTTCCCACAGGTGCTGACCCGCCACCCCCACCTCCTCGAGTGGGTGGACATCTTCTCGGTGGCCCTCTTCGTCGCGGGAGGCACGAGCAAGGCGATTGCCTGCGAGCTCAACGGATATGCGGCCGTGCTCATGGGCATCATCACCGGCGTCGGTGGTGGCATGCTCAGAGACGTCTTCCTCGGCGAGGTGCCAAAGGTCTTCAGGGCGGGCACCTACTATGCGCTCTGCGCGGTCGCCGGAGCGGTGACGTACTACGTATGCATCAGGTTTCTCCTTCTGCGCCAGGTCTGGGCGCTGCTCGCGTGCGTCGTCGTGACCGTCGGCCTGAGGAGGGCGTCGCTCAGGTACGACATCCGCTCGTCGGCCTCCGTCGACCTCGAGCCCCGCCTGGACGACGCCTACCGGTCGCTCAGGGTGCACTGGTCGAGGTCGGGCGCAGAGTGCGAGGACGAGTCTGGGGAGAATCGCGGGCCCGGAGCGTGCGTGCGAGACGAAGTATCGGGGAAATTCGGAGCCGAGACGGGTGACGAGCGCATCGGCGGGGGAGAGCAGGATCCGCACGCCGAGGGTGGATCCGAAGGTACCGTCTCGTAGGTCCAGGGGGCACCTAGGGCGACCTGTCCCATAGGCCGTCCCCTCAATCGCCCAGTTCAAGGAAGGGGGAGGGCATAGGCCCTCCCCCTCGTACTACAAGCGTATTTCTAGCGCCCGGCGACTCGACCTCTAGCCGTTGAGCTTGGCGACCTTGCCGTGCTGAACCGCCCACTTGCGCCGCTCGACCTCGGTCAGCAGGCGCTTGCGCATGCGGATGAAGTGTGGCGTGACCTCTACCAGCTCGTCGTCCATGATGTACTCGAGCGCCTCCTCGAGGCTGAACACCTTCGGGGGAGTGAGCTGGACGGCGATGTCGGCGGTCGAGCTGCGCTGGTTGCCGAGGTTCTTGCTGCGCGCAACGTTGACGGTCATGTCGCCGGGGCGGGACCTCTCGCCCACGAGCATGCCCTCGTAGCACTCGTCGCCCGGGGCGATGAAGAGGGTGCCGCGGTCCTGCAGCGTGCCAAGGGCGTAGGCGACGGCCTTCTCGGTGCTCATGGAGATCATCGCGCCGTTCTGCCTGGCGCCAATCTCTCCTGCGTAGGGGCCGTACTCGGCGAAGGTGTGGTAGAACACCGCGTCGCCGTGCGTGACGTTCATGATGCGGGTCTTCAAGCCCATGATGCCCCTGGTGGGGATGCTGAACTCGAGGTGCGTCTGGGTCGTGCCCGTCTCCATGTTGGTCATGGTGCCACCGGCGTTGCCGAAGACCTCAATCACCTTGCCGGAGAACTCGGGGTTGCACTCGACGACGGCGTTCTCCACGGGTTCCAGGACCTGTCCGTGCTCCTTCTTGAAGAGGACGCGCGGGCGGCCGACCTGGAACTCGAAGCCCTCGCGGCGCATGGCCTCCATGAGGACGGAGAGGTGCAGGATGCCGCGGCCCGCGACCTCGACGCCGGTCTTGTCGGGAAGCTCCTCGATGCGCATGGTCACGTTGTTCTCGCGCTCCTGCATCAGGCGCTCCTTGAGCTGGCGCCCGCCCACGATGTCGCCGTCGCGACCGACGAGGGGAGAGGTGCTCGCCTCGAAGACGATCGAGAGCGTCGGGGGGTCGATCTCGATCGGCTCCAGCTCGACGGGGTTCTCGGGGTCGGTGTAGACGTCGCCGATGTCGGTGCGGTCGATGCCCACGACCGCGGCGATGTCGCCGGCCTCCGCGTGGTCGCACTCCTTTCGGCCGAGGTAGTCGAAGGTGAAAAGCTGCTTCACACGCGCCATGGCGCGAGATCCGTCGTTCTTCACGACGAGGATGTCGTCGCCGTCGTGGATGGTGCCCGAGTAGATGCGGCCGATGCCGATGCGCCCGACGTAGTCGGAGTGGTCGATGGTCACGCACTGCATCGCGAGCGGGCCGTCGAGGTCAACGTCGGGAGCGGGCATCTCGTCCACGATCATATCGAGCAGCGGATACATGTCCATGTTTCCGTCGTCCGGCGCAAGACGCGCGTAGCCGTTCACGGCGGAGGCGTACACGACGTGCTCCATGGCGAACTCGAGCTGCTCGTCGGTGGCGCCGAGGTCCATCATCAGGTCGAGCGACTGGTTGAGAGCGTTCTCGGGGTTGGCCCCCTCGCGGTCGATCTTGTTGATGACGATCATGACCTGCAGGTGCGCGGCGATGGCGTGCCTCAGCACGAAACGGGTCTGGGGCATGGGGCCCTCCGCCGCGTCGACGAGCAGGAGCGCGCCGTCGGCCATCTTGAGGACGCGCTCGACCTCGCCACCGAAGTCGGCGTGGCCAGGGGTGTCAATGACGTTGATCTTCACGCCCCTGTACTCGATGGAGATGTTCTTGGAGAGGATAGTGATGCCGCGCTCGCGCTCCTGGTCGTTGGAGTCGAGCACGCGCTCCTGGACCTGCTGCCCCTCCCTGAAGGCATCAGTCGCCTTGAGCATCCCGTCGACCAGCGTCGTCTTTCCATGGTCGACGTGTGCGATGATCGCGATGTTCCTGATGGTTTTCTGCAGCATGCGTCCTCGTTTCTTACTCGGCATCTTCCCTCTGATGCGTTGATGCGGATGTAGTTTCTTGCGCTGTGGATACTGCGTCCGTATTACCCTGCGTCAGCCTGACGTCCTCTAAAGCAGCGACTCGGTGACGCCAGCCGGAGCCGGGTCACTCCAGCGAAACCCGTCACCTGAACCCTTGCCGTCCACGTACGAGAAGGCGGAGTAGCTCGTTCTGCCACGCTCGCCGAACTCCACGATGACCGCGTCCTGGAAGGCTCCGGCCTCGTCGGCGACCGCCCCCTCGTAGGCGATGGCGTACCGTACGGGCGCGGCGCCTCCGGCATGCCCTTCCTTGCCGAGCTCCCGCACCTTTGAACGCGCGCCCTCGAGGAGCTCCTCGGGCCCGTCGTCCGAGAACTCGAAGGGCGAGACCTCCCCGTTCGCACTCTCCACGACGAGCAGCACGTTCAGGTCCTCCCCGTCGGCCAGCATGTCGAGGGCGTCGCCCAGCAAGGCGCTCGTGAGCGCGTCAAGCTCGGACGAGATGTCGCCACGCGCCTTCGATGAGCTGTCGTCGTTTCTCATGTGCTTGCCTTCGGTCGGCTTCCATGGGCGCGGGGCGCCCCTCATAGATACTAACGCGTTTGCAAACCCGTGATTAATGGGTTCGACCGAGCCCTCCAGTCTGCGTCTTACCTTCATCTCGGCCGGAGCTCAGGTCCCTCCTAGTGCGTAAGCGTCACCACGAGAATGACGGCAAGGCAGGCGGCGAGCACGATCAACGCCGGCACCCAAGGGCTCATGGCCCTCTCCGGCTTCTGGTCCTGCGCCTTGGAGAGGTAGTCATCCAAAGCGTCCGAGACGATCTTCTTGGTCCTCTCGTCAGCCTGCTGCTGCCTCTCCTCCTCAGTAGGCTCCTTGGGGGTATCGATCTCGGGGTAGGCGAGCTCGCCTTCGATCTCCACCTCCTCCGGCTTCGTGTAGCCGTGTATGTCACTGATGGCCTCAGCCATCTGCTTCATCTGCAAAGCCTTGGCCTGGCTGTCCTGGGCGAGTACGTCGAGCTTCTTGGCGAGGTCCGCGACCTCGGCGGCGGTGGCAGGCCTCTGGTCGCCCGTCATCTGGAGGCCGATGCGCGCATAATAGCCGAGCGCCTCGGACTCGCTGCACTCGTGCTCCTTCGAGTACGCCTGGATCTTATCCTTGATGTCCGAGGGCACGATGGCTGCGGGCGATGAGGTGGCCGTCCCCTGCTCGCCCAGGCTCTCGATCTTCTCCTCGATCTTCGCGATGTCATCAGACGAGATCGGCCTGCCCGAGTCCTCGATCTCTATGCCGGCGCGAGCGAAGTGGCTCATGGCCTCCGCCTTGGTGCACTGGTGCTCGGCGGCGTAAGACTGGATCTTCTCGTTGATGTCCTCAGGCATGCGCATGCTGAACGTGGTGAGCTTCTTGGGCATTACGTGCTCCTTCTTCGTTAATACATCCACATTCTATGCCACGAGCCCATTGGACTTCGACCCATGACGTAATATGACGTTCCCTCGATAGGTAATACACATTCTTAGGTATGCAGTATTTTTGTCATTTCTTTTTTCATATTCATAGTATTCGATGAATACTATTAGTATTACCACTGTTAGTCTTCATATTACGTGTAGTTCAATTGTCACTACATGCATAGTATTACGTATTATTGCTATATATCGCTATTACTCGTAGTGCGGCACAAGCGGCTCTCCATAAGTGTGCAGACCATGGCTCAGGGCACGTACAGAACGTAGTCGCCCGACTCACGGGCCCGTCCCCTACAGGGCGAGCAGTCTCCGGGCTCTTCTGAGACCGCTGTGCGGGGCAAAACAAGGACAGCTTTTGAGGTCGACGGCCACAACCCGAGGGTAGCGATCGCAAGCTTGGGACAGACCTCTCTCCATGGACTTGCCTGTGGGGTCCACCGTAAGGCTGGTCCCAACTACTGGTACGAGCCGCTCCTTAGCGGACGAGGACACAAGACAGCCGGGTCGTGACCGACCTGAGGCAAGGAAGACAGGATAGGCAGGTGCAAAGACCTGACGCGCCAAAGGTCGACCACACAAAAAAGGCCAGGCAAAAGCCTGGCCCTCGAATGCTTGGTGGAGACAATGGGGTTCGAACCCACGACCTCAGGCTTGCAAAGCCCGCGCTCTCCCAGCTGAGCTATGTCCCCGGATTCCCCACTGA
>OMVS01000119.1 GCA_900314575.1 uncultured Olsenella sp.
CTGCGGCGCCGGGGTCCGCCGGGGTCCGCCGGCGCCGGAGCCCGCCCCGGCGCGCCGGGGGCGCCAGCCGCCTAGAGCAGCCCCTCCAGCTCGTCCACGAGCTTCGAGAACTGGGCCAGCGCCGCGTCGACCACGTCGCCCGAGGCCATGTCCACCCCAGCCCCGCGCAGCAGCTCGATCGGCGTCTTGGAGCAGCCACCCGAGAGGAAGCCCAGGTAGTCGTCGACGGCGGGCTTGCCCTCGCGCAGGATGCGGTCGGAGAGCGCGACCGCCGCGGCGAAGCTCGTGGCGTACACGTAGACGTAGTAGTCGTAGTAGAAGTGCGGGATGCGCGCCCACTCGAGCGCGATCTCCTCGTCGGACTCGATCGCGGGCCCGTAGTAGGCGTCGTTGAGCGCGCGGTAGCGCTCGGAGAGCGCCTCGGCCCCCACGCCCTCGCCGGCGGCGCAGGCATCGTTGGCGTCGCGCTCGAACTCGGCAAACATCGTCTGGCGGTACAGCGTGGTGCGGAACTGCTCGCAGAAGTGGTTCACCAGGTAGGTGCGCCTCTCCTTGGGCGAGTGCTCGATGAGGTAGCGCAGCAGCAGGCACTCGTTGGTGGTCGACGCCACCTCGGCGACGAACATGGGGTACTCCGCGTAGCGTCCCGGCTGGGCCTTGTTGGAGAGCCAGGTCTGCATGGAGTGGCCCATCTCGTGCGCCAGGGTGAACACGTCGTCCAGCTCTCCCTGGAAGTTGAGGAGGATGAACGGCTTCATGCCGTGCCCGTCGGCCGAGTAGGCGCCGCTCATCTTGCCCGGCGTCTCGAAGACGTCGATCCAGCGGTCGCCGAGCGCGTGGCGCACGACGCCCACGTACTCCTCGCCCAGCGGCGCGAGCGCCTCGAGGACGAGCTCGCCGGCCTGCTCGAAGGTGTAGGTCTCCTCAGGCGCCTCGACGATGGGCACGTAGATGTCCCAGTAGCGCAGCCTGTCCAGCCCGAGCACGCGCCGGCGCAGGTCGAGGTAGCGGTGCATCGGCTCGAAGTTGCGGTGCACCGAGGCGATGAGGTTCTGGTAGACCTCGACCGGCACCTCGGTCGGGGCGAGCGACGCCTCGAGCGACGACGCGTAGTGGCGCGCGCGGGAGAAGAACGCGAGCTGACGCATCTGCGCGGCGAGCAGCGCCGCGGAGGTGTTGCGCACGCGCCCGTAGGTGCCGTAGACGCTGTGGTAGGCGCTCTCGCGCAGCGCGCGGTCGCCCGAGCGCTCGAGCGCGACGAAGCTGCCGTGGGTCACCGGGTGCTTTTCGCCCGCGGAGTCGGTCGCGTCCGGGAAGGTGAGGTCGGCGTTGTTGAGCATGGTGAACGCCAGGCCCGGCTGGGCCGCCATCTCGCCCGCCTGGGCGAGAAGGGCCTCCTCCTCCGGAGCGAGGGTGTGGTCGCGCAGGGCGCGGATGCGGTCGAGCGCGAGCTTGTAGAGCGCGAGGCCATCGACGGAGGCGTACCAGCCGTCGAGCCGCTCGTCGGGGAGGGCGAGGATCGCGGGCGAGAACCACGCCGAGGCCGACTCGACGCGCGTGAGCAGAGACGTCACCTGCGCCTGCATGTCCTGGCACCTGCTGACGCGGGCGTCCTCGTCGGCGCGGCGACCGGCGTAGCAGGCGAGCCGCTCCAGCGTGAGGGTCGCGTCGTCGTCGAAGCGCAGGTAGGCGAGAAGGTCCTCGCCCGTGGAGCAGGCCCTCCCCTCCCAGGAGGCGTACTCCCCCACCAGCGACTCCGCCGCCTTGAGGGCGGAGGAGAACTCCTCGTCGCTCGCGAAGAGCGACGAGAGGTCCCACTTGTACTCGTCGGGGATCTCGTCCCTGCTCGCGTAGGTCTTGACGGCGTCTGACATGCCAGTTCCCTTCTCTCGTGGACGAACCTCTCGTGGCTTGGGTGCGACAAGGACCTCGCGGTCCGCAGGCGCGCGGTTGCATGCGGCCAGGCGCACGGCCCTCACCACAAGCGAGGCGCGCCTTTCGGCGCGCCCCTTCGACACTTCTTTCTTATGGTACGGCCCCGGCAGTCCCTGCGCCACCTCGGCCCGCTCGAGCGCGCATGGGCTCCGCCCCATGCGAGCCGCGGCCGTGCGCGCCGCGCGCCCGCGCTACCTGAGGGCGCGGGTGGCGTTCAGCACGGCGAGCACCATCACGCCCACGTCGGCGAAGACGGCGAGCCACATCGAGGCGAGCCCCAAGAAGGCGAGCACGAGGACGGCCACCTTGACCGCGATCGCGAAGACCGTGTTCTGTCGCGCGATGCGCAGGGTGCGGCGGGCGACGCGGATCGCGACGGCGATCTTGGAGGGCTCGTCGTCCATGAGCACCACGTCCGCGGCGTCGATGGCGGCGTCGGAGCCGAGCGCACCCATCGCGATGCCGATGTCGGCGCGGGCAAGCACCGGTGCGTCGTTGATGCCGTCACCGACGAAGGCGAGCGTCTCGCCCTCGCCCTTCTCGGAGATGAGGCGTTCGACCTCGGAGACCTTGTCCTGGGGGAGAAGTTCGGCGTGCACCTCGTCGATGCCGAGCTCGGAGGCGACGGACTCGGCGACGGCGGCGCGGTCGCCCGTCAGCATGACCGTGCGGCGGACCCCCTCGGCCTTGATGTCGGCGACGGCCCTCCTGGCGTCGGGCTTGGGCTCGTCGGCGATCACGACGTAGCCGAGGTAGGCGTCGTCGGAGGCGACGTGGACGATGGTGCCGCGCTCGTGCGCGCTGGCGCACGCGACGCCGCGCTCCTGCATCAGGAGCTCGTTGCCCACGGCCACGACGTGCCCGTTCACGGTCCCGACGACGCCCTTGCCGGCGACCTCGTGCACGTCTGCGACCTCGCAGCCGTCGTCGAGGCAGGAGAAGGCCTCACGCAGCGCCGTCGCGATCGGGTGGTTCGAGAAGCTCTCGACATGGGCGGCGAAGTGGAGGAGCTCGTCGCTGGCGCTGGCGGGCGCGGCGGCGCCGGCGGGCGTGGCGGCGCTGGCGCCGGCGGGCGCGGCGG
>OMVS01000108.1 GCA_900314575.1 uncultured Olsenella sp.
GCAGAGGCCGGCACGCGGTCAGCAGCGCCCCTCGCAGGCGCAGTCGCGCCCGTCCGGGCAGCCGAGGCTGGGCCTGCGCCCGCAGCGCCAGGACCGCCAGGAGAGGCTTCGTCCGACCAAGCGGACGGGCGCCCAGGGGCCGTCGGGTCCGAAGGACCAGGCGGCGAGGCGGCTCGGGCGGCGGGAGGACTCGCGCAGGAACCGGCCGAGGGGCTAGGCGCACGCCCCGCGCGGGCAGACAGCCCGCAGCGCCAGGTCCTTCTCGCCCAGGGCTAGCGCGTGCCCCTCACGCCGTCGTAGTTGATGCCGCAGACGATCTCCTCCACGTTGAGGCCGCCGCCGCGCACGTAGGACTCGACGAAGCCCGCGTAGTCCGCCAGGGCCTTGTGGTAGAGGTCGGCGAAGCTGTCGCAGGAGACCTCGCCGGTCGATGGGTCCGTCCACGGGTGTCGCTCGAGGTTGGCGGAGGCGCACTCGTCGCTCCTGAGCACCTGGTGCGCCATCGCGCGCAGGTGGGAGTGCGGCCGGAGGAGCCTCTCGATGGCGGCGTAGCCATCGCAGCGCATGGAGCCTGCCGGCTCGATGCGGCGGTAGACGAAGGCGTAGTCGCGTACGGAGCGGCCGAACTCGTCGGCTCCGACGCGCAGATCGTACACCTGCCACGCCACCTGCGAGAAGAGCGCGCCGGCCACGCGGGCGATGCGTGAGGTCAGGGCCAGCTCCATGTCGGGCGGGCAGTCCAGCACGGTCGCGTGGCGCTCCTGCCAGAGCATCCAGGTGTCGATGTCGCTCTCGATCACGGCGTGCACGTCCACGCCGGCGCCCTCGAGGCCCACCCCCGCCTCGCAGATGGCGTCCTGCTCGGCGAAGACGAGGGGGTGCGTGGTGCGGTCGAGCAGGTAGTGGCCGGCCATGCCGAGGACGAAGGCGCGACCGACGCCCTTGTCCTCCTCCCAGAGGTGGGTGACGGCCTGGCGCAGGCAGACGAAGGCGCCGGCGACGTGCTCCTCGTGCATCTCGTGCGCGAGGCGGTGCGCCACGGCGGCCTTGTCCGGCCGGGTGGAGAAGCGCGCGAAGAAGGGGTCCGGCCCCTGGTTGCCCATGAGGAAGGCCAAGAGCTCCTCCTGGCCTTGGACGAGCCCCTCGGGCAGGGAGGTGACGGCGGCCTCGCCGAAGAGGTGGTGGGTTATGAGTGCGGGCATCGGTGTTCTCGATTCCGGGGCAATGTGTTGATTTTGTCCATAATTGCGTTTACGCCGGACTAGGGTACCGCAAAACGCAGGGGAAGAGAAAGGCCGCCCGCCGGACTTGTCGGGATCGATGGGGTATATTCCCCTCGGTGCCCGGGTCCTGGGTCGTCCGGTGCCCGCACGTGCATGCGAAGGCCCCGCGGCGCCTCTCGCGCCGCCAAGGGATAGGAGGCAGCTATGGGCAAGCTTTTCAAGAGGGCGCGCGCGACCATCATCCTCACGGGGGTCGCCCTCATCGTCCTCGGGGTGATCATCTTCCTGTACCCCATCGCCGCGACGAGCTCCCTCGTCGAGGTCGTCGGTTGGACGCTCGTGGTCGCGGGCGTAATCACGCTGGTCACGTCCTTCGTGCGGCGCAACCCCGAGACCGAGGTCGTGGCCGACCTCACGGTCGCCCTGGCAGAAATCGTCCCCGGCATCATCATGGTCATGGCGCCGACGGTCTTCGTCCTCTTCATCTGGTCGCTGATCGGCCTCTACATCATCCTCACGGGCATCAACGACGTCTTCGAGGCGCTCGACCTCAGGGGGGTGGCCGACCACCACTGGGGCGCCCGCCTCGCGATGGGGGTGCTGACCATCCTCCTGGGCGCCTTCGTGGTGGCCACGCCGGTCTTCTCCACGGCCGTGGGCATGCTCCTGTGCGCCTGCGCGCTCGTCGTCGACGGCGTCTCGGAGGTGGCGAGCGGCGTAAGGCTCAAGGACCCGGACGCCGGCCAGCCGGACGACCTTTAGGATCAGGCGAGGGGCCGGCGGGAGGGCCTTCCTCGGGCCGTCCAGCCGGCTGCCGTTCGCCTCGGGCGCGTCGTGCGACAAGGGAGGGGGCGCCCCGGCTAACCCGGGACGCCCCCTCCTCTCGTCTTGCCCTCGCTCGCTCGGAGCCGGCCCTACACCCAGAACAGCAGCTGGTTGTAGCTTGGGACGGGCCAGTAGTCGGTGGCGCAGATCTCCTCCATGCCGTCGACGGCGGCCCTGAGCTTGTCCATCGCGGGGAGGACGAAGTCGCGGTAGGCGTTGTCGCTCTCCTGCGGGTCCCCCTTGGAGCGCGCGTCCGCGTTCTTGGCGTCGAGGTCCTTCGTGGCGGCCACGATCTCGTCGATGCCGGCGGTCAGCTGCGAGATGAGCTCGCGCTCGGCCGGGCAGTCGATGCCGAGCTCGGCCTTGGTGGCAGCCGCCGTGGCGAGGTCGCCCGCGTAGGAGGAGATGGCGGGCACGTAGAGCTTGCGCGCCATGTCGACCATCGTGTTGGCCTCGATGTTGAGGAGCTTGGCGTAGGTCTCGCACTTGGTGACGTAGCGGGCGCGCACCTCGGACTCGTTGAGCACGCCGTACTTGCCGAAGAAGGCGATGTTCTCGGGCGTGACCAGGCAGGGGAGGACGTCGGGGGTCGTCTTGTAGTTGGGCAGGCCCCTGCGCTCGGCCTCCTCCTCCCACTCCTCGGAGTAGCCGTTGCCGTCGAAGAGGACGCGCTGGTGGTCGCGGAGGGTGTGGCGCACGAAGCGCAGGGCCCTGGAGACGAACTCCTCCTCGGGGACGCCCTCGAGCTTGGTCGCGAAGCGGTCGCACTCCTCGGCCATGGCGGTGTTGAGGACCACGTTGGGGTCAGAGAGGTTCTGCTGGCTGCCGCACATGCGGAACTCGAACTTGTTGCCGGTGAAGGCGAACGGGCTCGTGCGGTTGCGGTCGGTGTTGTCGCGGAAGATGTTGGGCAGGGCGGGGACGCCGGTGTCCATGACCTCGCGCTCGGCGCTCTCGGTGTGCTCCTTCTTGATCAGGCCCTCGACGATCGGGGTGAGGGCGTCGCCCAGGAACACGGAGATGATCGCCGGGGGCGCCTCGTTCGCGCCGAGACGGTGGTCGTTGCCGGCCGAGGCGACCGAGCTCCTCAGGAGGTCGGCGTGGTTGTCGACGGCCGCGACGAGGCAGGAGAGGAAGACGAGGAACTGGAGGTTGTCCTCGGGGTTGCTGCCGGGCTCGAGGAGGTTCTCGCCGTCAGCGGAGAGCGACCAGTTGTTGTGTTTGCCGGAGCCGTTGACGTAGTCGAAGGGCTTCTCGTGCTCGAGGCAGGCGAGGCCGTGGTGGGTCGCCAGCAGCTTGAGCTTCTCCATCGTGAGGAGGTTGTCGTCGATGGCGAGCGAGCTGGCCTCGAAGATCGGCGCGAGCTCGTGCTGGGCGGGGGCGACCTCGTTGTGCTTGGTGCGGGCGGGGACGCCGAGCTTCCAGAGCTCGTCGTCGACCTCCTTCATGAAGGCGTTGACCGTCGGGCGGATGGCGCCGAAGTAGTGCTCCTCGAGCTCCTGGCCCTTGACCGGCGCGCAGCCGAAGAGGGTGCGGCCGCACATCACGAGGTCGGGGCGGGCGGCGAAGTCGTCCTCCTTGATGAGGAAGTACTCCTGCTCGGGGCCGACGGTCGTGACGACGCGCTTGGGGGACTTGCCGAAGAGCGACAGGACGCGCTTGGCCTGCTGCTCGAGGGCGACCTCGGAGCGCAGCAGCGGGGTCTTCTTGTCGAGCGCCTCGCCGGTGTAGGAGATGAACGCGGTCGGGATGCAGAGGACCTCGTCCTTGATGAAGGCCGGGCTCGTGGGGTCCCAGATCGTGTAGCCGCGGGCCTCGAAGGTGGCGCGCAGGCCGCCGGAGGGGAAGCTCGAGGCGTCGGGCTCGCCCTGGACGAGCTCCTTGCCGGAGAAGGCCATGAGCACCGTGCCGTCGCCCTTGGGGGTGATGAAGCTGTCGTGCTTCTCGGAGGTGATGCCCGTCAGCGGCTGGAACCAGTGCGTGAAGTGGGTCGCGCCGTGCTCGAGCGCCCAGTCCTTCATCGCGTGGGCGACCTCGTTGGCGAT
>OMVS01000016.1 GCA_900314575.1 uncultured Olsenella sp.
CTGCTCCAAGGCAAAGCGCGAGATGGGCTGGGAGGCCAAGTACACCATCGACGACATGTGCCGCGACTCCTGGAACTGGCAGTCCAAGAACCCCAACGGGTACGAGGGATAGCATGGCGGAGAAGGACTCCCCCTTCAAGGCCTACCTCAAGCGCCATCGCGACCAGATCGACCAGGCCATCCTCGCGTGCGTGCCCGAGCTCGGGCCGGGGGCGGCCGAGGGGTCGGAGGTGCCCCGCGACGTCGTGACCTACCTGCGCCGGCCGTACGCGCGCTTCGTCTTCTCGGGCGGCAAGCGCACGCGGCCCGCGCTGGCGCTCCTCGGGGCCGAGGCGGTCGGCGCCCCCTGCGAGCGGGCGCTGCCGGTGGCCGCGGCCGTGGAGCTCTTCCAGACCTGCGCCCTCATCCACGACGACATCGCCGACGAGGGCGAGATGCGCCGCGGGCAGCCCTGCGTGCACGTGAGCGAGGGCGTGGGCATCGCGCTGAACGTCGGCGACGCCGCGCTCGTCTCGGCCTTCTCCAGCCTGCTGGACGCCCCCGGCTACGATGACGCGACCAGGCTCGCCCTGCTTCGCGAGCTCGTCTCCATGGAGCGGGTCACCCTCCAGGGCCAGGCGCTCGACCTCGGCTGGGCGCGCGACGGCCGCTGGGACGTCACCGTAGAGGACTACCTGGACATGGCGAGCCGCAAGACCGCCCACTACTCCGCGGCCTCGCCGCTCGCGATGGGTGCCATCGCCGGCGGCGGCACCGGGGAGCAGGTCGGCGCCCTGCGCACCTTCGGCGAGGCGGCCGGCCTCGCCTTCCAGGTCGCCGACGACCTCCTCAACCTCGTGGGGGACCAGGCCGCACAGGGCAAGGACTTCCGCAGCGACGTCACGGAGGGCAAGCGCACCCTCATCGTGGTCCGGGCCCTCGCCAGCCTCGACGCGGACGGTCGCGCCGAGCTCGTGGACCTGCTCTCCTCCCACGTCACCGACCCGGCGCGCCTCGGGCGCGCGGTGGAGCTCATGGAGGGGTCCGGCGCCGTCGACTACGCGCGCGACTACGCCCTCCGGCTCGTCTCCGAGGCCAAATCCGGCCTCGAGAAGGCCCCCGTCGACGCCGCCGCCAAGGCGACGCTCGTCTCAATGGCAGACTTCTTCGTGGAGCGCAGCTCCTAGTCCCGATCACGGGGCCAGGAGCGCCGACGCGCCACGCCTACTCAGAAGGAACGAAGATGGAACCGATCACCATAGGCGCCCAGGGGGCGGCCGTCGAGGACGTGCAGGAGCGCCTTGTCGCCCTCGGGTACCAGATCTCCGAGGACGAGCTCGGGGAGAAGAGCTTCGGCAAGTCGACCGCCACGGCAGTCGCGCGCTTCAGGCTCGACCACGACCTCTCGCTGGGGCAGGAGGTGGACTCCGCCACCTGGTCCTGCCTCGTCGACGAGGGCTACCACATGGGGGACCGCACCCTCTACCTGCGCCTCCCCAACTTCCATGGCGCCGACGTGCGCCAGCTGCAGCAGTGCCTCAACATCCTGGGCTTCTCGGCCGGCGAGGTCGACGGCTACTACGGCGTCCACACCGAGGCGGCCGTCAAGCAGTTCCAGGAGAACATCGGCGCGCTCGCCGACGGCATGGCCTTCCCGGACACCTTCGACGCCATCGAGCGCCTCCACCACGTCTGGGCCGGCAAGCCCGCGAGCGGCCCGCACCCCCTGGGCGCCATGGGCTTCGCCAGAGCCGCCAGCGTGCTCGAGAGCGTCAAGCTCTCCATCACTGCCGAGGACCCCATCTCGCGCAACGTGGCCGGCCGAATCGCGAACCTCGCCTCCGCGACCAACGACAGGAGCGGCCTGGACATCGTCGAGTCTCCCGACGCCCATCGCCCGGGCGACCAGGGCGTGCTCGTCATCGCGTCCGGCCCGCTGCCGCAGGACTCCTCCGTCCCCAACGTCATCATGGACGACGTCGACACCCTGCCCATGCGCCTGCGCACCGCCATCGAGAGCTCCGACGAGGCCGTGCCCGTCGTGCGCATCCAGCTGCCGCTCGACGCCACGACCTATAACGGCACCTTCACCATCAGCGACGCCCAGACCTTCGCGGTCATGCTGCTCGACGCCATCTGCGCCGCGTTCGAGGCCTAGCCCCGAGGGCATGAAAGGGCCCGCCGACAAGGACATGCTCCTCGTAGGCGGGCCCCATCCCAGGGGCAAGATTCCGCCCCTCATATGCGCTGGCTGGGGTACTAGGACTCGAACCTAGGTTGCAGGCACCAAAAACCCGTGTCCTAACCGCTGGACGATACCCCAATGCACTCGCTGCGTTGGCAACCAGCCAGCAAGCCAGACCAGTGTAGCAGAAACGCCTCGGACCCCGGCGAAGGCGCCGGCGGCCGAGACGAGCGCCCCTCCCCTGGGGCGTCCCTAGCGCGCTGGCCCCTAGGCGAGGGCCTCCGCAAGGTCAAGGGTAACCAGGCCGTCGTCGCGCACGAAGCACGGGACGCCGATGCCCTTGCCGAGCACGGGGGCGAAGGCGTCGGGGTGCGCGTCGCGCAGGTTCATGAACTCCTTCAGGTGGCGCAGCTCCTCGACGCCGACCAGGGCGTAGTCGACGTTCCTCTCGTCCAGCTCGCGGACGGCGGCACGGCAGTCCGGGCACTGCATCGTCACGAACACCTTGATCATGGGGCCTCCCTCGTCGGCCGGACGGGCGTCCGGCACCCTCGCCTTCCACGCCAGGCGCCCTCGAGCGCCCGCGCACGCCCACACGATACTCCCCCGCAGGGCGCCCCGCACGCCTGGGGGCCACCGCATGCGCGCCGTACGGGAGCCGCGTGTGCGGCTCGTGTAGCGCCCATGGGAACGGCTGCCGCCTGTCGTAGAGCAGCTGTCTCCCACTGGTCGGTGCGCTAGAATTACAGCGTCTGCGTCTTTCGCAGCCAAGGGACGCCCATTAGCTTTTCTCTGGGAGGGTAAGCAATGCCCATAACCGCGATAGTCCTCGCCGCCGGCGAGGGAACGCGCATGAAGTCCCGTCATCCCAAGGTAATGCACAAGCTCCTCGACCGGCCGCTCATCGGCTGGGCGGTCCGCTCCGCCCAGGACGCCGGTGCGGACCGCACGATCGTCGTCGTCGGCAGCGGCGCCGACGAGGTGCGCGCCTACCTCGGCACCCTCGACGGCGTCGAGAGCGTGGAGCAGACCAGGCGCCTGGGGACGGGTCATGCCCTGAAGACGGCCCTCGAGGCCACGGACGTGAGCGAGGGGACCGTCGTGGTCCTCTACGGCGACTCGCCGCTGCTGCGCGGCGAGACCGTGCGCGCGCTCGTGGACCGCGTCGAGGACGGTGGCGAGGCCGCCTGCGTGCTCACCATGGAGCCGCCCGACCCGACGGGCTACGGCCGCGTGGACTTCGACGATGGCGGCCAGGTCAGGGCCATCATCGAGCACAAGGACTGCACGGAGGAGCAGCGCGGACGCCTGAGGGAGTGCAACTCCGGCGTCTACGCCTTCGACGCGCGCGAGCTCAGGCGCCACATCGGCGAGATCGGCAACGACAACGCGCAGGGCGAGTACTACCTCACCGACATGGTCGAGATCCTACGCCGCGCGGGCCTCGCGGTCACGGCCGTCCACTGTGACGACTACTCCGAGCTGCTCGGCGTCAACTCGCGCGTCCAGCTCGCCCAGGCCACCAAGGTCATGCAGCGCCGCATCAACGAGGCGCACATGGAGGCCGGCGTCACCATGGTCGACCCCGACTCCGTCTGGATCGGGCCCGACGTCACCATCGGCCAGGACACCGTCATCTGGCCAGGCTGCTACCTCCTCGGCCGCACGACGGTGGGTGCCGAGTGCACCGTGGGCCCCGACAGCCGCCTCGTGGACGCCACCGTGGGCGACAACGTCCTTCTCGACGAGACGATCGTGGTCTCCTCCACGGTCGACGACGACGTGCACTGCGGCCCACGCGCCTACCTGCGCGGAGGCGCACACTTCATGAGGGGCTCCAAGGCGGGCACCCACGTGGAGATCAAGGGCTCCACCGTCGGCGAGGGCTCCAAAGTCCCGCACCTGAGCTACATCGGCGACGCCACGCTCGGCAAGGGCGTCAACGTCGGCGGCGGCTCCATCACCTGCAACTACGACGGCAAGCACAAGAGCCACACAGAGATCGGCGACCACGTCTTCATCGGGTCCGACACCATGATGGTCGCGCCGGTCACCATCGGGGAGGGCGCGCTCATCGGAGCGAGCTCCTGCATCACCAAGGACGTGCCCGCAGGCGCGCTCGCACTCGAGCGTTCGCGCCAGTACATAAGCGAGGGCTGGGCAACCGAGTACTTCAAGAAGCTCGAGGAAGAGGATTAGATGTACGAGAGTCTGAGCGATCCGATCGTCGTCCACAAGGAGATCAAGCTCTACAGCGGATCGGGCAACCCCGCCCTCGCCACGAAGATCGCCGAGATCCTGCACCTGCCGCTCTCCGGCCTCAAGCTGGAGAAGTTCGCCAACGGCGAGATCTACGCCCGCTTCGAGGAGTCCGTTCGCGGCGACGAGGTCTTCTTCGTCCAGACGCTCGCGGGCGAGAACGTCAACGACCTCCTCATGGAGCTGCTGATCGTCGCCGACGCCGCGACGCGCGCCTCCGCCGCGAGCTTCACCGCCGTCATCCCCCACTACGGCTACGCCCGCCAGGACCGCAAGGCCGCCGGTCGCGAGCCGATCACCGCGCGCCTCGTCGCCAACCTCCTCGAGGCCGCCGGCGTCGACCGCGTGATCTCGCTCGACCTGCACTCCAACCAGATCCAGGGCTTCTTCGACATCCCGCTGACGCACCTCACGGCCCTCTACCTCTTCGGCGACTACTTCAAGACCAAGGACTTCGACTGGAGCAACACCGTCGTGGTATCCCCTGACATGGGCCGTGCCAAGGTCGCCAAGAAGCTCTCCGACTACCTGGGCTGCGAGGTCGCCATCGCCCACAAGAGCCGACCCAAGCACAACGCGGCCGAGGTCATGGGCATCATCGGCGACATCAAGGGCAAGACCTGCATCGTGAACGACGACATGATCGACACGGCGGGCACGCTGTGCGGCTCCATCACCAAGCTCAAGGAGATGGGCGCGGGCGACATCTACATCAGCGCCACGCACGGCATCTTCTCCGGCCAGGCGATCGAGCGCCTGGAGGCCGCCCCCATCAAGGAGTGCGTCGTGACCGACGCCATCCCCTGCGGCATCGCCAACACGCCAGGCTCCAAGATTCGCCAGATCTCGGTCGCCAACGAGCTCGCGGAGGCGATCGCGCACGTCTACCTCAACAAGTCCGTCTCAGAGATCTACGGCGGGAACTCGGAGATGTAGGCGTCGGCCGAGGCGGCACGAACACGCCTCCGCAGCCCCCAGCCCTCCAGAACGATATCGGCCGCCCCTTCCCTCTCACCGGGGGAGGGGCGGCCTCGTTCTCGCGCGGACGACAATCACGCAGGGGCCGCCGTCACGCGGCCGCCTCGAGGCAGGCACGGCCGCGCAGTGCCAGGAAGAGCACGAACGGCAGGCAGAAGACCAGGAAGGCGTAGTACCTCACGAGCGTAGTGGGGCCGAGCAGCAGGGTCCCGACGACGGCGAGGAGCGACAGGGAGACCGTGGCGCCCAGCGGGTTCTTGTCGGCCACCGAGAAGGCGAGGCAGCCCAGGAGGATCCAGTTGAGCGCGGCGGGCGACCCGAGCAGGGCGAGCCAGGGCATCCCCCCGTAGTTGCGGTGACGGGAGATCCGCCAGAACAGGTCGGCAAGCCAGGGCACCTTCGTTTGCTGTACCCCGGGCCCCTCGACCCAGCATGCGAACACGGAGGTGTCGGTCTCCCCGTAAGCGAAGTCGGGGACGTTCCTGTACCAGGTCGCCTGGTACGATGCCGCTTCGAACGTCGGGTCCCACGCGCAGCGCGTCAGCATGAGCGTCGAGGTCGCGGCGGCCGCGGGGTACTCCCGTGCCACGCCGAGCCAGTAGCGCAGGAGCGCGCGGCTCCTCCCGCTCTCCACGACCTCCCAGGCGTACGGGCGATACACGTCGGAGTTCTGGTAGCACTGGTCCCACCCCATGCCGAGGAGGCCGAGGTCGAGGTCGCCGAGCTCCTCGGGCAGGTCCACGTACACCCCCCTGCTGGCAAGGTACGCGAGGTTCGCGGTGGGAACGGAGATCATCTCCCTGACGGGGTTGCGGTGCTCGACCTCGAGGACGCGGGCGGCGGGTCCCGACCAGAGCGCTCCTGCGAGGATGCCCGCGACGAGCCCCACGGCCAGCACCCCGAGGCCGCCCGGTCGCCCCGGGGCGGCGCGGCGGCCCCCTGCGCGCCGCACGACGAGGACGAGGACGACGACCGCGCCGAGCAGGGCCACCACGATGCGCCCGTTGCTCCGGTAGGCCCCGGCGAGGAAGGAGAGGGCCGCGATGGCCAGCGCGCTGACGGCGGGATGGGCCCTACGGGGCCCCAGCCACAGGGAGCAGCACTCGACGACGAGGAGGAGCACCCAGGTCGCGAAGAGCGTGTCCTTCGTCGTGCAGAGCCCGAGCATGAGCACGAAGGGGTCGAGCGAGAAGTAGAGCCAGCAGAGCGCAAGGACGACGTCGGAGGCCCCCCAGCGCGCCATCCGGTCGAGCGCGTAGAGCAGGGCGGCCAACTCGATGGCCGCCTGCACGACCACGAAGGTGGCTATCGAGGCGTTCCAGGACCCCGTCGCCGCGAGTACGACCCTGATGACGCCGCCCGCGAAGAGCTCGTGGAGGACGCTCTGCGCGTCGGAGAGGGTCCCCGCGAGGACGAAGGACCTGATCTCCCCGGTGTCGTAGCAGAAGTAGCCCGGCCACGCAGCCAGGAGGGCCACGACCCAGCAGAGCGCGCAGCACGCGCCACCCACGGCGAGGACCACGCGCGTCCTGCCCCGCAGGCCCTCCGCCCTCTCCCGCATCCGCCTCCCCACCGGGTCTGCGGCGACGAGGGAGCGCAGGCCCCCGCCCAGGGCGAGGAGGGCCACCCAGAGCGCGGCCGCCAGGGCGAGCGCAGCGAGCCAGAAGACGGGAGACCCCAGCGGGATCGCGTCCGTGGCGCGAAGGGTCACGCCGAAGCAGAGGAAGGTCGACGCGAGCAGGGCGAGAAGCCCCGCGGAGACTCCGGCCCGCCCCCTCAGCTGGTCCTTCAAGCTCGCGGGCGTCATGGGTCCTCCTGTAAGACGGTACGTCGGACGGAAGCGGTGCGGGGCGTCGAGCCCCGGGGGCCGCGTGGGCGCGCCGGGACCCAGGCGCCCCGCGCCCGTGCCACGGACCCGTGAGGGGGCCGTCGCGCCCCCTCCGGGAGGTGATGCACCCAGCATACCAGCAGACGGACCGTACCCGGTGCGGCCCGCGCGGACCCCTACGCCCCGTCGAAGCGGTACTCGGTGCAGGAGACGAAGGGGTGCCCCGGCCCGAATACGTCCTGCGCGAACGCGGGGTGGTTGGGGGCGTCGGGGAAGAACTGCGTCTCGAAGCACACGGCGTCGTGCGGGCGCAGGGCGACCCCGCCCTTCCCGCGTTCGCCGTCGAGGTAGTTGGCCGTGTAGAGCTGCAGCCCGGGAAGGTCGCACAGGACGTCCATTCGCAGGCCGCTTCTGTCGCCCCACGCGCTCGCGACCCTCCTGACCTCGCCTACGCGCCCCTCGGCGGGGCGGAAGCCGCGCGTCTCGAAGTTGTGGTCGAAGCCCCCGTGCTCGCGTGCGAAGAGGGCCGCCGCCTCGTCGAGTCGGTGCGGCTCGCGCAGGTCGAGTGGGGTTCCGGCGACGTCGAGCAGGCGCCCCGTGGGGACGTTGCCCGCGTCGACCTCGGTGTAGCGGTCTGCGAGGACCTGCACGCGGTGGGCGAGCGCGCTCCCCGAGCCCTGCCCGTTGAGGTTGAAGTAGCTGTGGTTCGTGAGGTTGATCGCCGTTATCGCGTCGGCTTCGGCGACGTAGGAGATCCGCAGCGCCCCCCGCACGACCTCGTAGGTGACCCGCGCCCTGACGGCGCCCGGGAAGCCCTGGTCGCCGTCGGGCGAGTCGAGCTCGAGGGTGACGCTCGCAGGACCCGCGGAGACGAGCCTCCACAGCCTGTGGCGCCAGAGGTCCGGACCGCTGTGGTTGCTGTTCGCCCCCTCGTTGGCGGCGAGGTGGTAGACCCTGCCGTCGAGCTCCAGGGTGGCACCACCGATCCTGTTGGCGACACGTCCGATCACGGCGCCGAGGTGCGCGTCGTCTGTGGCGTAGCCAGCCGCGTCGTCGTACCCCAGGACCACGTCGAGATAGGAACCGTCGTGTGGGACGAGAAGGGAGGTGAGGCAGGCGCCGAGGTCGCTCACGCGGGCCATGGGCCCGCCCTCGGCGCCGATCGTCCACACGCGTGCCTCGCGGCCGTCGGGAGTCCTGCCGAAGGGCGCGCAGGTGCCCGCCGCGAGCTGCCGGCCGCCCATCACGCCTCGACCCCGGAGGCGGTCCCGAGGCCTCCCTCGGCGGCGAGCTCCGCCGCCATGGCGCGGCGGAAGCGGTCGAGGTAGGTGGCGAAGCCGGCGACGTCGGCCTCGTCGGGCGCGATCGTGGAGGAGCCCACCTGGCCGAAGACCTCGCGGTCGAGGTAGCGGGCGAGGTCCTCGCCCCTGTCCTCGCGCAGCATGAAGGCCGCGGCCACCGCCTGCCCCCACGCGCCGCCCTCGCTCGCGGTGTCCATGACCGTGACGGGCGCGCGCAGCGCCGCCGCGAGGAGCCTCTGGGCCACGACGGGCGTCTTGAAGACGCCGCCGTGGGCGTAGAGCCTATCGATTCCCACGCCCTCCTCGGCCAGCGCCTCGTTGCCGCAGGCCAGCGCCGCAAAGCAGGACATGAGCGCACTGCGCATGAGGTTCGCCAGGGTGGGGTGGGTTCCGGGGGCCCTCAGCTGCAGGGGCACGCCGGTGTCGACGCCCATGACCGTCTCGCCCGATACGAAGGGCACGGAGACGAGGCCGCCCGCGTCCGCGTCGCCCTCGAGGGCGAGCTCGAAGAGCCTGCGGTAGACGTCGTCGTCGGAGGCGCCCATGAGCCTGCCGTACTCCCTGAGGACGGAGATGAGGTCGTTCAGGTCGGAGGTGCAGTTGTTGCAGTGGACCATCGCGACGGGGTCGCCGGCCGGCGTGGTCACGAGGTCGACCTCCGGGCGCGTGGCGTCCGCGAGCGGCCGCTCGAGCACGACCATGGAGAAGACCGAGGTGCCTGCGGAGACGTTGCCCGTGCGCGGGGCGACGGAGTTGGTGGCGATCATACCGGTGCCGGCGTCGCCCTCGGGCGGGCAGACGGGGCAGCCGGCCTCGAGTTCGCCGGTGGGGTCGAGGAAGCGCGCGCCCTCCTCGGTGAGCCGGCCCGCGACCTCGCCGGCGGGGAGCACCCGCGGCAGCAGGTCGGGGAGGCTCCAGGCGACGCCCTCCCTCTCCGCGAGGCCGGCGAAGGTCTCGAGCATGCGCTCGTCGTAGGCGAGCCTCGCCGAGTCGATCGGGAACATGCCGGAGGCGTCGCCCACCGAGAGCGCCCACTCGCCCGTCAGGCGGTAGTGCGCGTAGCCAGCGAGCGTCGTCAGGTGCGCGATGTTCGGCACGTGCTCCTCGTGGTCGAGGATGGCCTGGTAGACGTGGGAGACGCTCCAGCGCTCGGGCACGTGGAACGAGAAGGCCTCGGAGAGGGCGCGCGCCGCGCGTCCCGTGGTGGTGTTGCGCCAGGTACGGAAGGGGACGAGCAGGCGCCCGTCCGCGTCGAAGGCGAGGTAGCCGTGCATCATGGCCGAGACGCCCAGCGCGGCGAGCCTCCTGGGCGCGACGCCGTAGCGCGCGCGGCAGTCCTCCTTGAGCGAGGCGTACGCCGCGGCGATGCCGGCGTCGAGCTCTGACTGCGGGTAGGTCCAGTAGCCGTTCTCGAGGGAGTTCTCCCAGTCGTGCGTGCCGATCGCGAGCACGCGGTGCGCGCGGTCGATGAGGACCGCCTTGATCCTCGTGGAGCCGTACTCTATGCCGAGGACGGCCTCGCCGTCGCGGATCGTCGCTGCGCCAACTTCCTTCTCCATGCGTTCCTCCTAGAAGACGGGGGCCGCGCCGCCATGGGGGTGGGCGGCGCGGCCCCGTGGTGCCACGTTGCTTGCTGTGGTGCGGCCGCTAGCGGAAGCAGACCTCGCCGAGCATGAGGTCGCGCTTGAAGCCGCGGATGGTGGTGTCGGAGTCGATCACGACGCACTCGATGCCCATGAGCTCGGCCCAGTCGGCCATCTGCTGCGCGGTGAGGTCGAAGCTCACGGCCGTGTGGTGCGCGCCGCCCGCGTAGATCCAGGCCTCGGTGCCCACCTTGAGGTTGGGGCGCGGGGTCCAGAAGAGGGTGCCGGTCGGCAGCATCGGCATGGGCTTCTCGACCTTCTTGCAGTCGACCTCCTGGACGATCAGGCGGAAGCGGTTGCCCAGGTCGATGAGGGAGCTGGCGATGGCGGGGCCGGTCTTGCCCGTGAAGATGAGGCGGGCGGGGTCCTCGCGGTCGCCCATGGAGAGCGGCGTCTCGCGGATCGCGATGCGGCCCTCGGCGATGGTCGGGTCGACCTCGGTCATGTGGGACTCGAGGATGCCCTCCTTGCCGGCGACCAGGTTGTAGGTGTAGTCCTCCATAAAGCAGCTGCCCTTGGCGTCGGCCATGCCGGAGGTCATGACCTTCATCAGGCGCACCATGGCAGGGGTCTTCCAGTCGCCCTCGGGACCGAAGCCGTAGCCCTTCTGCATGAGCCTCTGGATGGAAAGGCTCGGCAGCTCGCGCAGGGCACCGAGGTCGCCGAAGTGGTCGGAGAAGGCGTTGTAGCCGTGCTCCTCGAGGAAGCGCTCGATGCCGATCTCCTGGGCGGCCTGGACCTCGACGTGGGCGCGGAACTCCTTGGGGTCGCGGCCGTCGAGGATGACCTCGTAGGTGTCGTAGTACTCGTCGGCGAGCGCGCTCGCCTCGGCAGGCGTGACGGCGTCCACGTAGGGAGTGAGGTCGTTCACGGGCCAGGCGTCGACGGTCCAGCCGAACTTCTCCTCCGCCTCGATCTTGTCGCCGTCGGTGACGGCCACGTTGCGCATGGTGTCGGCGAAGCGGGCGACGCGGATGTTCTTGCTCTCGACGTAGCCGACCGCAACGCGCTGCCAGGCGCCGAGCTCGGCTCGCACGGAGGCGTCCTGCCAGTGCCCGAAGACCACCTTGTGCGCCCAGCGCATGCGGGCGAAGATGTGCCCCAGCTCGCGCTCGCCGTGCGCGGCCTGGTTCTCGTTCATGAAGTCCATGTCGATCGTGTCGTAGGGGATCTCGCGGTTGTACTGCGTCGCGAACTGGCACAGGGGCTTCTGCAGGGCCTTGAGGCCATGGATGTAGTTCTTGGAGGGCGAGAAGGTGTGGGCCCAGGTGATGATGCCGGCGCAGTCGTCGTCGGCGTTGGCGGCCTTGAAGGTCTGCTCGATCACGTCGCTCGTGAGGAGGTTGGGCTTGAGGACGACCTCGAAGGGGACCTCCGGGCTTGCGTTCAGCGCCCGGACGACCTCGGCGGAGTGCTCGGCGACGTGCTTGAGCACCTCGTCGCCGTACAGGTCCTGCGTGCAGGGGCAGAACCAGAACTGGTACTTCCTGATCTCTAGCATTGCTGACCCTTCTGTCAAGAGGCGAGGCCTCGGTGGATTACGGCTACTTGATGACCTGGTTCGCGGAGCGCTCGGAGAAGACCGTGACCATGAGGATGAAGACGACGCCGAGGATGAGCTGCTGAATCTCGGTGGTGAAGCCCATCATCACGAGGCCCTTCTGCAGGACCAGGTAGGACAGGACGCCGACGACGACGTTGGAGAACCTGGCGCGGGCGCCGCCGTTAATCGGCATGCCGCCGAGGACCATGGCGATGAGCAGCTGGGTCTCGAACATGTTGCCCGCGGTCGAGGTGACCGAGCCGACCTTGATGGCGTTGACGAAGGCCGCGAGGCCCGTGATGCAGCCGGCCGCGACGTAGACCAGCGTCTTGGTGCGCTGGACCTTGATGCCGGCGAAGCGGGCGGCGCGCTCGTTGGCGCCGATGGCCTTGAGGTTATGGCCGAGGGAGGTGAAGCGGGTGACGACGTAGGTGACGACGAGGACGGCGACCGTGATGCCCATGAGCAGCGGCATGCTGTTGAGCTGCACGACGTAGTTGGCGGCGTTGACCGGGCTCTCCGTGGTGATGAAGGCGCAGACGCCGCGGAGCAGGAACATGATGCACATCGTCACGATGAACGACTGGATCTGGCGGTTGACGTGGAAGTACGCGTTGACCGCACCGATCGCGGCGCCCGTCGCGATGCCACCGACCACGGCCAGGACCGGGTTGACCTTGGAGAGCGCGCAGACCACGGCGCAGGAGACGCCGAGCATGGAGCCCTGCGAGAAGTCCAGGCACCCCATGGTCATGATCATCCAGACGCCGCAGGCGGCGATCATGAGCATGTAGCCGCCCGAGAGGATCAGGGTGATGTTCTTGGCCGTGAGGATCGCGCCGTTGGTGGCCACGGCGAAGAACAGCAGGATCACCACGAAGCCGATGAACGGCAGGTAGTTCTTGAGCGCAGCCGAGGAGAACTTCTTCTTGGGGGCCTCGGCGACCGCCTCGTTGTTAGTAGACATCTATACCTCCTAGACCATCTTCGCGATGAGGTCCTGCTCGGTGAGGTCGGGCCTGCGGGTCAGCTCGCCGTTCACCTTGCCGTCCTTCATGACGTAGATGCGATCGCACATGCCGATCAGCTCCATGATCTCCTCGGAGATGATCAGGACCGCCTTGCCCTCAGAGCGCATCTTCTCTAGCAGGGAGTAGATCGACGCCTTGACCTTGATGTCGATGCCGCGGGTGGGCGAGTCGAGAATCAAGATCTCGGAGCCCTTGCCGAGCCAGCGCGCAAGCACGACCTTCTGCTTGTTGCCGCCCGAGAGGGCCGAGACGTACTGGTCGACGCCGACCATCTTGACGCTCATGGCCTCGGCGAACTTCTCGGCGAAGGCGTGCAGCCTCTTGTCGGAGAGGAAGCGGCCCATGTCGCGCATGGAGGGCAGGGTGATGTTGTCCTCGATCGTGTCGTTGATGAGCAGGCTCTCGTTGTCCCTGTCCTTGGACGTGTAGGCGATCGAGTGGTTGATGGCGGTGTTGATGTCGTTGACCTCGGTGCCGTCGGAGAGCGTCACCGTGCCCTCGCGGTCGTACGAGGCGCCGAACAGGGCCTTGCCCACCTCGTGCATGCCGCACTCGGACAGGCCGCCGATGCCGACGATCTCGCCCTTGTGGACGCAGATCGAGACGTCGTCGAGCTGGCCGGGGACCTTGAGGTGCTCGGCCTTGATGGCCACCTCGCCCTCGGGGAGGCTCTGGTAGTCGGGGTAGTCGGTGCGGTAGTAGTGGTCGTCCATCTTGCGGCCGACCATCAGGGTCTTGAGCTGCTCCTCGTCGACGTCCTTCTTCTCTACGGTGGTGATGTAGTCGCCGTCGCGCAGGATCGAGATGCGGTCGGACATCTCCAGGACCTCGCTCATGTCGTGCGAGATGAAGATCACGCAGTGGCCGAGCTCGCGGACGTGGCGCATGACCTCGAAGAGCTTGTCGCGGCCGCTCTGGGAGAGGGCCGTCGTGGTCTCGTCGACCACGAGGACCTTGGGGTCGAAGTAGGTGGAGCGCACGATCTCGACGAGCTTGCGCTCCTCGAAGCCGTAGTGGTCGATGACCGTGGTCGCCTTGATGGAGCCGAGCCCGTAGGAGTCGAGCAGCTCCTGGGCGCGCCTGTTCATGGCGGCGGTGTCCTTTACGCCGTGGTGCATGAACTGGTCCTCGTCACCCAGGAACATGTTCTCGGCGACGGTCAGGCCGGAGAGCGTGCCGGTCTCCTGCACGACGATGGCGATGCCGTGGTGGTTGGCGTCGACCTGGTTCCTGGGGGCGACCTGCTCGCCCTCGAGGGTGAAGGTGCCCGAGCCGATGGGGATGATGCCCGTCAGCATGTTGGTGAACGTCGACTTTCCGGAGCCGTTCTCGCCGATCAGTGCGTGGATCTCGCCGGGATAGAAGTCGAGGGAGACCTCCTTGACGGCGTGCGTCGGGCCGAAGCTCTTGTCGATCTTGTCAGCGTGAAGCAGTGGCTTGGTGTCCATAGTCTCGTCTCCCCTCCCTTACTTGACGACGGCGCCCTTGACGCGCTTGGTGGTGATGCAGATGATGATCAGCAGCGTCGCGCCGGTGATCACGTTGTTGATCGTGACGGGCATGCCGAGGGCGACGAAGCCCGCGAACATCATCGAGATGATGAACTCGCCGATCACGATGGAGATCACGGGGCGGCCGTACTTCTTAAACGCCAGCCCGAAGAAGGTGCCCATCAGGGGCTTGAAGTTCAGCGACTGGGAGAGCATGCCGGTCATCGGCGTCTGGGCGGTGCCGTAGCCGATGTAGAGCACCGACATGATGCCGACGAACATGGAGCACAGGACGAAGGCGAGGAACTTGTACTTGTCGACGTCGACACCCATGTTCTTGGCCGTGGCCTCGTTGGCGCCGATGGCGTTGACGTAGGTGCCGAGCTTGGTGTACCTGAGGATGAACCAGCAGAGCAGGAAGGCCGCGAGGGCGACGATGAGGTTCCAGGGGTAGGAGCCGAAGAGCTTGTAGGAGTCGCTCAGCCTCGTGCCCGCCCAGTCGGAGGCGAAGACCGCGAGGCTCTCGTAGATGAGCGAGAGGCCGACGGTGACGATCAGCGACGGGATGCGCAGCTTGATGTAGGCGAGACCGTTCGCCGCCCCGAGGACGATGCCGCACAGGATGGGCGCTACGATGAGGCCCACGTACCCGAACATCTGGCTGAACCCGATGGAGAGCAGGCAGGACAGCACGAGGATGGAGCCCACCGAGAAGTCCCAGAGGCCCATGACGACGATGAAGTAGAGGCCGCAGCCGCCCACCGCGTAGATGATGGCGGTCTGGACGTAGGTGAGCATCTGGTCCGGCGCACCGAAGGTGCCCGGGCAGAGGATCTTGAACACTACCCAGCACAGCACGGTGATGACCAGCAGGAGGCCAACACCGTACCATGAGTTTTGCTTGAGCTTTGCAAGTGTGCCCATTGCCATTCCTTTCCGACTTGCAACCCGGCGCAAAGAAAAAGGCCGGGGGACACCTTGGTCCCCCGGCGGGAGCAGGGCTTAGGACTGGTGGCGCTTCTTGACGTCCTCGATGGAGAGCGCGGTCGCCGCGGCGTTGAGGTCGTCGAAGCTCTTGGAGGCGAGCTCCTTGATCTCGTCGTCGGTGTAGGGCGCCTCGTCCACGAAGTACTTCTCGTAGTCCTTGTACTCGTCGACGGAGGAGACGAAGACGTACGGGAACTTGATCTCCTTGCCGAAGCTACCGGCTTGCGGCACGTAGCCGTCGGTGCCCTTGATGGCGTTGTAGACCATCATGAAGGCGTAGAGCGGGTCGCAGAAGTGGCCGCCGGACTCGCAGTACATGCCGCCGCTCTTCAGCTGGTCCTCGAGGTCGTCGAGGAAGTCGGTCGAGGCGACGCGGATCTTGCCGGTGAGGCCCATGTTGGCGAGCTGGCCCACGGAGCCCACCAGCGGGTCGCCGCCGCCGCCGGCGACGATGAGGGCGTCCATGCTCGGGTCGGTGTTGTAGAACTGCTGCGTGACGTTGGCGCCCTCGGAGGACGAGGTGTTGGCGTAGACGGGGTCGGACAGGGTGACGGTGTCGCCGGGGTGCGCGGAGTTCCACTCCTCGACGCCCTTCTTGTAGCCCTCCCAGCGCTGCTGGAAGGTGGCGTCGCCGACGGTCCAACCCTCGAGCTTGATGTTGCGGGCGCCCTTCTGGATGCCCTCGTAGGCCTTGTCGTTGTCCGCGGTGAGCAGCGAGATGAGCTGCTTGCCGTTGTCGACCTCGTTCTCGTGGACGGCGCCGACGTAGTACTGAGAGCTCTCGGCGAGGGCGTAGACGTCGGGGGAGGCGTCCTTGGAGATCATGCGGTAGAACTGGGCGAGGTAGACCTGGTTGTCGTTGCAGGTGTTGATGGCGGAGGTCATCTCGGAGTCCGCGGAGTTGCAGACGATGATGCCCTGGCAGCCGGCGGCGCACAGCGTCTCGATGGAGGCGGTCACCTGCTCGGAGACGTGGCCCTGGTCGACCGTGGAGATCTCGACGCCGAGGATGTCGGCGGCCTTCTTGATGATGTCGACGGAGAGCTTGCCGAGCGCGTCGGTCGAGCTCCAGATGGAGACGCCAATCTTGATGTTGTCACCGCTCGAGCTGCCACCGCCGTTCGAGCTGCCGCTCCCGCCGCAGCCGGTCAGCGCGGCGCCGCCCGCAAGCGCGCCCATCATACCGGTGTACTTGAGGAAGTTCCTCCTCGAGAAAGACCTCCGAGCCATCTCTGCCCCTTTCGTAACCTTCCTTGCTGCCCCGCTCATGGAAATCACAGTTTAGTAAACATAACCCTTTATGTTTACTGCCCTTGACGCGAATCAGTCAGCCCCGAATTTACACCTTGATTTTGCTGTAAGGCATTTACCTGGACTTTTCTGCTGTGCTCGCGCCTGTTGCGCTTACTGAGCTCCCATGTGCTGTTCACCACTTGTTATACAAGGGCCCGTTGCGGATAAAACCTCGTTCTAACGTGAGCGTCCCTGTTTGCGCGGCGAGTGGTCGAATTCGCTGCGTTTGGCAACAATCTCTAGTAAACATTTGTCCGCAATGTTTACGAAACGATATCGCCCACGCACGGTAAAGGGCCCGGCCCCGCGCCGCTCGGGACGCAAGGCCGGGCCCTTCCGCGACGCGCGCCCGCCTCCGAGGGCGGACGGCGGCCTAGATGCTCCTCACGCTGTCGCGCTCGATCATCAGGGTCGAGAGGTGGATGGTCTTCTGGTAGTAGCGCGGGGCGTTCAGCTGCTCCATCAGGAGGTCGACAGCGATTGAGCCCATCTCGTGGTTGGGGATGCGCATGGTCGTCAGCGGCGGCGTGGCGACGGTCGCGAACGGCAGGTCGTCGAAGCCGACGAAGGAGACGTCGCCGGGGATGGAGATCCCGGCCTCGGCCACGGCGCGCATGGCGCCGAGCGCCATGGTGTCGTTCTCGGCGAAGAAGGCCGTGGGCAGCAGCGGCTTGGTCTCCAGCCAGGCGCGCATCGCCTCGTAGGCGGTCGAGACGGTCGTTCCCACCTCGACGCGGAACGCCGGGTTGGCGGCCAGCCCCGCCTCGCGCAGGGCCCTGCGGTAGCCGCGCTCGCGCAGCGGGAAGTTCTTGATCCGGTAGGCGCCGGCGATGTAGCCGATGTCCTTGTGGCCGTGCTCCACCAGGTAGCTCGTCGCCCGGAAGGCCGAGCTCTCGTTGGCGGTCACCACGCAGTCGAAGAAGAGGTGGTCGCTCCAGCCGTCCACGACCACCAGCGGGGCTTCGGTCTCGGCGAACAGCGAGTAGTCGTCCCCGCGCATCTCGGTGCCGAGAAGGACCACGGCGTTGGTGGTGTCGCGCGCGATGTCGGACGCCTGGGACGCGGCGTTGGGGCTCGTGAGGTCGAGGGTGACGAAGCTCATGGGCAGCCCCACGGCGCTCGCGGCCTTCTCCACGCCCTCCATGACGCCGGGGTGGAAGGTGCCCTCGTCCAGGACCTCGCCGGTCTTGCGCACGAGCACGAACACGACCCGGGAGACCTTGCCCCGGCGGGCGTAGCCCAGCTCCTTGGCGACCGCCAAGATCTTCTCCGAGGTCTCCCTGCTGACGTTTCGCTTGTTGGAGAGCGCGTTGGAGACCGTGGCGGGCGAGAACCCCGTCTTCCTGCTGATTTCCCTGACGCCGACGTTACGCATGGCCGGACCCCTCCAACTGCCTTCTTCGCCTGGTACCTATTTCACCTGGTGCCTATACATTTGGTCAAACAACTATGTTAAACGTTTTACAACCGGTAGGCGCAGGGACTATTCGGTTAAGCGGATGGTCTCCGGCGCCGTGCGGGGAGCGCCGGGCGTCCTCCCTAGGCGAAGGCCAGCTGCACCAGGAGCATGTAGGCGATGGTACCCCCGGCGATGGAGAGCAGCGTGTTCCGGCGCCACAGGTGCAGGACCACGACCACGGCGACCGCCAGGAGCTCAGGCGCTCCGTGCGGGGCCGCCACGAGGTCGACGTCGCGCAGGCAGTAGGCGACCAGGATCGCGAAGATCGCGCCCGGCAGCACGCGGCCGAGGTAGGTGACGATGCCAGGCGTCTCGCGCCTGCCGCCGAAGGCCGCGAAGGGCAGGAAGCGTGTGGCCATGGTGGCCGCGGCGGCGAGGAGGATGGTCGCGACCTGCTCCGCCACCGTCATCGCCCGTCACGCTCCCCCGCGGCGGGCGCGCCGCCGTCCGAGGACCCCGCGGGCGCGCCGTCCTTCTCGGCCCCCGAGCCGAGCCTGCCCCTGAGCGCCATGAGCACCACCGAGGAGGCGGCGAGCGCCGGCAGCATGAAGCCGTCCGGGCCGAAGGCGGCGAGGCACGCGACGGACGCAGCCGCCCCGACGAGCGCCGGCACGACGTCCCCCTCGCTCAGGAGGCGTTCCAGGAGGATGACCACGAACAGCGCCGTCATCACGAAGGAGATGCCCTCGGTGTCGAAGGGGAGCAGCCCGCCGACGACGCCACCGGCCAGGGCGGAGAGCGCCCAGTAGAGGTAGTCGAGCAACGTCACCCAGAACATGAACCAGCGCCGGTCGACGCCTGCGGGCGGCTCGGCGGAGCACAGCACGGAGAAGGTCTCGTCGCACATGCCGAAGATCAGGAAGGGGCGCATCCAGCCGGTGTCGCGGTACCTGTCGAGCATGGCGATGCCGTAGAAGAGGTGGCGCGCCTGCACCGCGAGGGCGACCACGAAGGTCGTGAGCGGGGCGAACGCACCACCCAGCATCCCCGCCACCAGGAACTCGAGCGACCCGCCGAAGATCACCGTGGCCATGGCGAGGGGGTAGACGGGCGGGAAGCCCAGCGCACGCACGTAGACGCCGTACGAGAAGCCCACGAAGGCGAAGCTCGTGAGGATGGGCACGGTCAGCGGGAAGGCGGCGGCGAGGGCACGGAGCCAGGGGCGCGCGTCCACCCGTCGCCGCACGGCGTCCTCCGCCTCGCCCGCCTCTGACGCCACCCCGACCATCCGAGACCCTCCCGCACCTCCGCGTATATACTGAGCAGACCGGTCCGGCCGCCGTGGCCTGGCCCCAAATCGGTTTCACGACTGTACCACAGGGGCGCCGGCCCGAGGGCCGCGCGCGGGCCCGCCCGCGCGCCGGCACGCCGGAGCCCGCGCGAGGGAGGCACCATGATCACGCTGGCGATACCCGGCAGGCCCACCATCCAGGTCTCCAACGTCGTCCTCGACTACAACGGCACCATCGCCTACGACGGGCGCATCTCGCCCGAGGTCGGCCTGCTGATCCGCCAGCTCGCGCAGGCGTGCAACGTCCTCGTGCTCACGGCGGACACCTACGGGACCGCGCGGCGCACCTGCGCGGAGCTCGGCGTCGAGGTCAGAACGTTCACGAGCGGCGCCGCCTCTGGCGAGAAGCGCGCGATCGTCGAGGGACTGCGGGGCGTCACCGCCAGCGTGGGCAACGGCCTGAACGACATCGAGATGTGCGACGCCGCGGACTTCTCCATCGGCGTGCTCGACGGCGAGGGCATCTGCCCCGCGCTCATCTCGCACGTGGACATCCTGGCGCGCAGCTCCGAGGAGGCGCTCGCGCTCCTGCTCAACACCGACCGCATCCGCGCGACGCTCAGGGCCTAGGCGGGGATGTCCATGGGGGACACGCAGGCGGAGAAGGACGCGGGCGCTGCAGGCGCCGCGGTGCCGGCGGAGGCGCTTCAGGCGCTGCGCTCGTACTTCGGCTACGACTCGTTCCGCCCCGGGCAGGCGCCGCTCGTCTCCGCGATCCTCTCCGGCAGGGACGCGCTCGGCGTGATGCCGACGGGCGCCGGCAAGTCGGTCTGCTACCAGGTGCCCGCCTTCGTGATGGGGGGCCTCACCCTGGTCGTGAGCCCGCTCGTCTCGCTCATGGGCGACCAGGTCCGCGCGCTCAAGGCGGCGGGCGCGCGCCCGAGCTACCTCAACTCCACGCTCACGCCCGGCCAGCAGCGCACGGTCCTGCGGCGCGCCGCGAAGGGCTGGTACCAGATCATGTACGTGGCGCCCGAGAGGCTCGCAGACGAGCGCTTCCTCGAGTTCGCGCGGGCGGCGGCCTCGCCCGGCGGCGTGGGCATCCCCCTCGTCGCCGTCGACGAGGCGCACTGCGTGAGCCAGTGGGGGCAGGACTTCCGCCCCTCCTACCTCGGCATCGCGGACTTCGTGGCCAAGCTCCCCCACCGCCCGGTCATGGCCGCGTTCACGGCGACCGCGACCGGGCGCGTCCGGGACGACATCGAGGAGATGCTGCGCCTCCGCTCCCCCGAGGTCGTGGTCACGGGCTTCGACCGGCCCAACCTCTACTTCGGCGTCGAGGAGGTGCCGGACGCGCGCAAGAGCGAGAGGGTCCTCTCCTTCGTGCGCGAGCACGCCGGCGAGAGCGGCATCGTGTACTGCGCCACGCGCAAGGCCACCGACGAGCTCGCGGCCTTCCTCGGCGAGGGGCTCGCGGAGGACGCGGGCGGCGCGGGCGCGAGCCACGTCCCCGTGGTGGGCCGCTACCACGCCGGCATGCCGCTCGAGGAGCGCAGGCGCAACCGCGACGCCTTCGTCGAGGACCGCATCGACGTGATGGTCGCGACCAACGCCTTCGGCATGGGGATCGACAAGCCCAACGTCCGCTACGTGGTCCACAACAACGCGCCGGAGAGCATCGAGGCCTACTACCAGGAGGCGGGCCGCGCGGGCCGCGACGGCGACGCCGCCACCTGCCTGCTCCTTTGGAGCGGGAACGACTTCCGCCTGCGCAGGTTCCTGATAGACCGCACGCCCGCAGACGAGCGCCTCGCGCCCGACCAGCGCGAGCTCGGCGTCCGCAACCGCTACCGCCTGCTCGACCAGATGCAGGGCTACTGCGAGACCACCGGTTGCCTGCGCGCCTACATCCTGCGCTACTTCGGCGACGATGCGGCGGGCGCCGGGCGCGCCGCCGGAGGCGCCGGCGCCTTCGGCGGCGGGGGCTGCGGCAGGTGCTCCAACTGCCTCACCGAGTTCGCGGTGGAGGACGTGAGCGGCCCGGCCCTCTCCGCCCTGAGGTTCGTCTCCGAGACCGGCGGGCGCTTCGGCAAGTCGCTCGTCGCCGACGCGCTGCACGGGAGCGCGTCCGAGCGCATCCGCCAGTGGCGCCTCGACGAGGCCGCCGACTACGGGGCGCTCGCCGACGTCCCCGTGGGCCGGATCAAGGACGTGATCGGCCAGCTCGTCGGCCGCGGCTACCTCGAGCAGGGCCAGGGGCGCTTCCCGGTGCTCTCGCTCGGGCCCCGCGCCGCAGAGGCGCTCGACGACCCCGCGGGCTTCTCGTTCTCCCTTAAGCGGCGCGAGCGGAGAGCCGCGCTGCTCAGGCGCCGCGCCACGGACCTGCTGCGCTCCGAGGGCGGAAGTCACGGCACCCGGGCGGAGCGCCCCGGCGACGACGCCGACCTCTTCGAGCGCCTGCGGACCCTGAGGATGGACCTCGCGTGCGAACGCGGCTGGGCGCCCTACATGGTCTGCTCCGACAAGACCTTGCGCGACCTCTGCCGCAGGCGCCCGCACTCGACCGACGAGCTCCTCGAGATCCAGGGCATCGGCGAGAAGAAGGCCTCGAGCTTCGGCGACGCGCTGCTGTCCGCGATCGCCGCCTTCGAGGCCGAGAAGGGCTAGGGGCCAGGGGCCTGTCAGGCGCGCCGCGCTCGGCGGAGCGCGGCCGGCCACCGGGGCCGAGAAGGGCCGGCGCCCGCACATAGGCAAGAGGGCGCCCGCCGCAAAGCGGCGGACGCCCTCCCTGATCGAGCTCGATACGCTCTACCTGGCGCTACTCGGCGGCAGGAGCGGTCTCCTCGGCGGGAGCCTCCTCGGCAGCGGGAGCCTCCTCGGCGGCCTCGGCAGCCTTGGCGGCCTTCGCAGCCTCAGCCTCGGCCTTCTTGGCGAACTCGGCGGCGCGCTTGGCCTTGGCAGCGGCCTTGGCCTCCTTGGCAGCCTTCCTCGCGGCCTCGGCCTCGGCGGCCTTCGCGGCCTTGGCGGCCTTGGCCTCCTGGGCCTTCTTGAGCTGGTTGGCAGCGGCGCCACCGAACTTGTCGGAGAAGCGCTGGACGCGACCACCGGTGTCGACGAGCTTCTGCTGGCCGGTGTAGAACGGGTGGCACTTGTCGCAGAGGTCGATCGTCATCTCGGACTTGGTGGAGCGGGTAACCCACGTGTTGCCGCAGGTGCAGCGCACCGTGCACATCACGTAGTCGGGATGGATGCCGTTCTTCATGCTGGACTCCTTCGAAAGGCCTGGTTTCCGACCAGGCGAGGGGATGGAACGCCTGCCGCCCCGGCGATGTGGCCTCGCCGGACAAAGCGAACAAGCTGTACAAGTATAGCGCACTGCTCCCGGGTGCCGCTCGTCCACACAGCCTACATACGCGCGCGGCGGCGCGACCGGACCCGGGCGCCGGCGCTCGCCGGCACCCGTCGCTGCCCCTGGGCCAAAGGCGGCTCGTTGCCTCGCTAGCCGAGCGTCACGTACTCCCCGACCTCCTCGGTCAGGGGGTCGACCGTCGGCGCGTCGAGCGGCTGGGCGAGCGCCCGCGCGTCCGCCTCGAGGTCGCGCAGCCACTCCTCCCGCGTCGGCGCGGGACCTGCGTCGGGCGCGCCGAACAGGAACGCGCGGATGCGCGGCAGCTCGTGGACGCCCTGGTCGTACCCGAGCAGGTAGGCGTCACGCAGCAGGCCCGCGTCCTGCGTCGTCGACCTGACCGGCATCAGCTCCGGCCGGATGATCAGCGCGCGTCCCTGGCGCTCAAGGTCGAGCATGTGCTCGAGCGCGATGTTGTAGCGCGCCCAGCGGTCGAGCAGGGCCTGCGCCAGCACCGGGTAGCGCACCCGCGCCCGCTCGAGCAGCTGGCGGTAGGCGCCGACCGGCGCGGTCTTGCGGTAGCCGAACGGCCTCGTCGCGACGAACAGGAACTTCTCGTACCCGTCCCTCTCGGCCATGACCGTGGGGATGCCCGCGCCCTCGCCCAGGCCGCCGTCGAACATGCGGTGCCCGCCGAGCGCGACGGGGTGCATGAAGCCGGGCAGGGTCGAGCTCATGCGCACGTAGGTGGCCATGGTCTCGGCGTCCGTGCAGTCGCGCTTGTGGAACACGACCGTCTCTCCGGTCACGCCGTCGAAGCTCTGGAAGGCCACCTCGGCGGGGTTTCGGGAGAAGGTCTCCCAGTCGAAGGGCAGGTAGCCGTCCTCGATGCAGCCGGTGTAGTCGTACTCGGCGTCGAAGTAGCCCTTCCCGCGCAGGATGCTGCGCAGCCCGCCCTTGTCGGGCAGCGTCGCGAAGTCTATGAAGCTGCGGCGCACGCGGACGCGGTCGCGCGACACGTAGTCGACCGTGTGGCTCGCACCGGCGGACAGGCCGCAGACGTAGTCGAAGTAGATGTGCTGGTCGAGAAGGACGTTCACGATGCCGGCCGTGTAGCTCGCCCTGAAGCCGCCACCCTCGAAGACGAGGGCGCAGTCGTGCACGTTGGTGGCGAGGGGCGCCGCCGCGCCCCCGGTCGCGCCGGCCGTGGGCGCCGTCGGGGCGGATCCGGTTGTAGATGCGGTCTCTGCGGTCATGGCTCTGCCTTCCGTCCTCGGACCCCGGGCGCGCAGGCGCCGCCACCGCTCGCGGCGGGGGCAGGGGGTGCTAGAGTCCAGTCTAGGAAATGGTAGTTGAGTTGTCGGCAATCGTAGCGGAACGAGGTCGCAGAATGGCGAAAACTATCAAAGACCCCGCCGAGGCGGCGGCGGAGCTCGAGCGGCTGTTCGGTGAGGCGAGAAGCGCGGTCTTCTTCGGCGGCGCGGGCGTGTCGACGGCGAGCGGTATCCCGGACTTCCGGAGCCCTTCGGGCCTGTACCACCAGCGCGGCTACAAGTACCCGCCCGAGACCATGCTCTCCCACGGCTTCTACGAGACGCACCGCGAGGAGTTCTTCGACTTCTACCGCAACGTCATGTGCGCGCCCGACGCCAGGCCCAACCAGTGCCACCTCAAGCTCGCCGAGCTCGAGCGCGAGGGCAGGCTCCTCTCCGTCGTGACCCAGAACATCGACGGCCTGCACCAGGCCGCCGGCTCGAGGCGCGTCTGGGAGCTGCACGGCTCCACGCACCGCAACGTCTGCCAACGCTGCGGCAGGGTCTTCTCGCAGGAGTGGGTCCTCGCCACCAGCGGCGAGCCGCGCTGCGACGCCTGCGGCGGCCCCGTCAAGCCTGACGTGGTCCTCTACGAGGAGAGCCTCGACCAGTCGGTCATCGAGGGGGCGGTGCGCGACATCGCCAGCTGCGACCTCCTCGTCGTCGGGGGGACCTCGCTCGTGGTCTACCCCGCGGCGGGCCTCATCGACTACTTCCGCGGCGACAGGCTCGTGATCTGCAACCTCGAGCCCACGAGCGGCGACGCGCGGGCCGACGTCGTCTGCGCCTGCGACATCGCGAAGGCCTTCGACTTCTAGCGCCCGCCGGGCGCAGGGGCCGGGCGCCTCCCGCCGCGCGCGCCCGCACCGCCTCCCACCTGCGCCTGCACTCCTGCGCAGGCCCCGAGGGACGCAAACCGCTACAATTGGTGAGCGTGTATGCACCCCCGCGCGCCATCGCCCGCGGGTGCGGTCGTCTGGAGGGACCCGGGATGCTTCGAGAGAACTACTACGACTGGCTGTGCGGAGCGCACCACGTTTCGCTCACGAGGCCGCGCGTCATGGGCGTCCTCAACGTCACGCCGGACTCCTTCTCGGACGGCGGCTCGTACGTGGACGCGGACGCCGCGATCGCCCACGGCATGGACATGCTCGACCAGGGCGCGGACATCATCGACGTCGGCGGCGAGTCCACCCGGCCCGGCTTCAGCCCCGTCTCCCCCGAGGAGGAGGCCCGCCGCGTCGTCCCCGTGGTCGCCGCCCTGGCCGAGGCGGGCGCGATCGTCTCCATCGACACGCGCCACGCCCCCGTCGCCCGCGCCTGCCTCGAGGCGGGCGCCTCGATCGTGAACGACGTCGAGGGCTTCACGGACCCCGAGATGGTCCAGGTCGCCTGCGAGTACGACTGCGGCGTCGTCGTCATGCACTGGAACCAGACCACGGGCGCGGGCTCGCGCCGCTCCGTGACGCTCGACCCCACCCGCCCCGCGCAGGCCCGCCTCATGGCCCCCAGCAACCGGCGCTTCACCCTCCCGGAGGAGGCGCCGATCATGCGCGAGGTCATGGGCTTCCTGGGCGACCAGGCCCGCAAGCTCATGCGCGCCGGCGTCTCCCACGACCGGATCTGCATCGACCCCGGCCCGGGCTTCGACAAGACGACCGACACGGACGTGGTGATCCAGCGCAACACGCACAAGCTTGTCTCCATGGGCTACCCCGTGCTCTGCGCCGTCTCGCGCAAGCGCTTCGTCGGGGCCCTCTCCGGCGTGACGAGCGCCCCCGAGCGCGACGCCGCAACGGCCGGCGTGGTGCTCTCCGCCATCGAGTCCGGCGCGCGCATCGTCCGCGTGCACAACGTGGCTCTGGCCGCGCAGGTGATCGACACCTACTGGGCCTGCAGCCACAAGGACCCGCGCCAGGGCTTCGTCTCGCTCGGCTCCAACGTCGGCGACCGCCTGGGCTACCTCGCCCGCGCGGCCAAGCTCATCGACGAGCTGCCACTCACCTGCGTCGTCGCCGTCAGCCACGCCTACGAGACCGAGCCCGCCTACGGCATCGCCACGCCGGTGGCCAACGCCGTCGCGGAGATCCGCACCGAGCTCGCCCCCCTCGTGCTCATTGACAAGCTCCTCGAGATCGAGGAGCGCGAGGGCCGCGTGCGCCACGAGGGCGAGGAGGGCCACGGCCCGCGCACCGTCGACTGCGACCTCTGCTGGCTCGAGGGCGAGGAGCGCGCCGGCCGCCACCTGACGCTGCCGCACCCCGGCCTCGGCGAGCGCGACTACGTGCTCGTCCCCATGGAGGACCTCATGAGCGACCCGGAGCGCTTCCTCGCGCACGCCGGCGTCGAGGTCAAGCCGTTCGAGGAGCGCGTGGGCAAGGTGCTCGCCGACCTCGGCCCCGTCGACTGGCGCTAGCGTGCCCGGCCAGGGGGAGGGGCTCCCCACCATCACCCTAAGCAGCGACCTCGCCTCCGCGCTCCCCGCGGAGGCCCTGGCAGACGCCGCCTACGCGCTCGCGCCGGAGGGCACCTGCACGGCCCTGGCCGAGAAGGACCGGCTGCTCGTGGCCGTCCTGGCGAGGCCCAAGGTCCCGATGGGACACCTGGTCGCGGCCGCGCCCGTCGCCGCGCTCGGCGCCGCGGACGCGCTCGAGGCCCTCGGGGCGGACGCCTCCGCCTTCGGAATCGGCTGGCCCCACGACCTCGTCCTCGCCGGCGGCGCAGACGTCGTCTGCCGCGTCTCCGCCAAGGCCGGCTACGCGGAGGGGACCTTCGTGGTCCTCTCGCTCGACCTCGACCTCCACGCGCTCGCCGCCCTTCTCGGCGAGGACGCGACCGCAGGGCCCGACGCCGTCGCGGGCGCACTGAGGGACGCCGTCTGCTCCCGCATGGACGCCTGGGCCACCTCGGTCGCAGGCGAGGGCGCGAGGGTCGCCCCGTGGGCGAGCTTCCTGCCGGAGTACTTCGACCGCGTGGCGCTCATGGGAAGGCCGGTCGACGTCCGCTACCCCAACGGCAGCGTGTACGCGCGCGGCTACTTCGTCGGCGTCGACATCTGGGGCCGCGCGACCGTGCGCACGAGGCGCGCCGGCGACATCGAGTTCCCCGCCGAGCGCTTCGGCATCTTCCCCCAGTCCGGCCAGGAGTAGCGCGAGCGGCCTGCGCCGTCGCGGCGCGCGCCCCGGGGCTAGCGCGCCCCGCCCTCGGCCAGCCAGATCAGCCTGATGCCGCGCAGGGTGAGGTCGTCGTCGACGGCGTCGAAGAGCTCCGTCGCGCGGGCCACGGTCCTGGCCAGGCCACCGGTGCCCACCACCTTGGCCCCCTCGATTGAGAGCTCCGCCTTGATGCGCGCGACCAGGCCCTCCGCCTGCGCCGCCGCACCCACGACCAGGCCCGACTGCACCGCCTCCGCAGTCGTCGCGCCGAGCGTGCGGCCGGGGGCCTCCACGGGCACGCTCGAGAGCTTGGCCGCCCGCTCGAAGAGGGCGGCCGCGGAGAGCATGAGGCCCGGCGAGATGACGCCGCCGCGGTAGGCGCCCGAGGCGTCCACCACGTCGATGTTGGTCGCCGTCCCGAAGTCGACGACGATGACCGGGTCGCCGTAGGCCTCGCGCGCGGCGACGGCGTTGGCGACGCGGTCCGCGCCGAGGGTCGTCGGGTCGGGCATGTCCACGCGCATGCCCGCGGTCGTGCCCGGGCCCACGAGCAGCGGCGCCGAGCCGAGCAGGCGCTCGAGGCAGCGCGACCACGCCCTGCTCAGCACGGGGACGACGCTCGCCACGCCGGCGTCCGTGACGTCCGCGCGCCCGAAGCCGTCCATCGCCAGGAAGCCGAGGATCTTCTCGCGCAGCTCGTCGGCCGTGTCCGTGCGGCCCGTCGCCATCCTCCAGCCGTGGCGGAAGGCGCCCTCGGCGTCGTAGAGGCCGATGGTCGTCTGGGTGTTGCCCACGTCGATGGCAAGAAACATGCGAGCCTCCCCGCGCTCGTCGGTCAGAGGGCCCCACGGGCCAACAGCTATACTACTGTTTCGCGCTCGCGCGAGGCGGCGCGGGGCGCCGCCGGCCACGGGCCGGGCGGGCGCCGGAAGGGACGTCTAGGCCACGGGGCGCGGCCCCGAGGATGCGAGGTTCGATGACCACCGAGGATGCGGCCGGCGAGGCGCTGGCCACGGCAGGCGCAAAGGGCGGCGCCGCGGGTGCGGCGCGCGAGCTCAGGCTCGTCTCCTGGAACGTGAACGGCCTGCGCGCCGTGATGAAGAAGACCCCGGGCTTCGTCGACGTGGTCTCAGAGACGGACGCCGACGTCTTCGCCATCCAGGAGACCAAGCTCCAGGAGGACCAGGCCGCCAAGCTCGGCCTCGAGGAGGCGCTGCCCGGCTACGTACAGACGTGGAGCTACGCCGAGCGCAAGGGCTACTCCGGCACCGCGGTCTTCAGCCGCGAGGAGCCGCTGCAGGTCGTGCGCGAGACGGGCTGCGAGTTCGCAGACGACGAGGGCCGCGTGTGCGCGCTCGAGTTCGGCAGCTACTGGTTCGTGAACGTCTACACGCCCAACGCCAAGCAGGGCCTGCTCAGGCTCGACGAGCGCCAGGTCTGGGACGCGCGCTTCCGCGACTTCCTCAAGGAGCTCGAGCGCGACAAGCCAGTCGTGACCTGCGGCGACTTCAACGTCGCGCACGAGGAGATCGACCTCAAGAACCCCAAGAGCAACCGCGGCAACGCGGGCTTCTCCGACGAGGAGCGCGCCGACTTCACGCAGCTCCTGGACGCGGGCTTCACCGACACCTTCCGCAGCCGCCACCCCGGCCTCGAGGGCGCCTACAGCTGGTGGAGCTACCGCTTCCACGCGCGCGAGAAGAACGCGGGCTGGCGGATCGACTACTTCCTCGTGTCGGACTCGATCGCCGACCGCGTGCGGGGGGCCTCGATCCTCTCCGAGGTCTTCGGGTCGGACCACTGCCCCGTCGAGCTCGCAATCGAGCTCTAGCCGGGCCGGCGGCAGGCGCCGGCCCGGCAGGCGCTAGGCCCGACAGGCGCTAGGCCCCGTAGCTCTCCTTGAGCTTGCGCCAGGCGGGCATGGAGCCCACGATCGTGTCGAAGCTCACGCAGTAGCCCACGCGCACCCAGCCGTGGCAGCCGAAGGAGTCGGACGGCACGGGCAGCAGCTCCAGCGAGCGGGCGCGCTCGAAGAACGCGTTCTCGTCGGGCTCGAGCGCCTTGACCCACAGGTAGAAGGCTCCCTGGGGCTCCACGTACTCGTAGCCCAGCTCGGAGAGGCCGTCGGTCAGTGCCTTGCGGTTCCTCTCGTAGGCGGCGATGTCGGTCGGCTCATCCACGCAGTCGACCAGCACGCGCTGGAAGAGCGCCGGCGCGCAGACGAAGCCGAGCTTGCGGCCGGCACCCGCGACGGCGAAGACGAGGTCGTCGTGGTCGGGGTTGGTGTTGGGCACGAGCACCCAGCCGATGCGCTCGCCCGGCAGGCTCAGCGACTTGGAGTAGCTGTAGCAGACGATGGTCGCGTCGTAGATCGAGGGCACCCACGGCACCTCGACGCCGGCGTAGGCGATCTCCCGGTACGGCTCGTCGGAGATCAGGTAGACGGGGTGGCCGAACTCACGGGACTTCTCGCGCAGGACGGTCGCCAGCTCCTCCAGGTTCTGGCGCGAGTAGACCGAGCCCACGGGGTTGTTGGGCGAGTTCACGAGGACCGCGACGGTGCGCTCGTTGATCGCCTGCGCCATCGCGGCGACGTCGATCTGGAAGGTGGCCGCGTCGGCCATGACCTCGACGCAGCGTGCCCCCGCGTTCTCGATGAAGACCTTGTACTCGGGGAAGTACGGCGCCACGACGCAGACCTCCTGGCCGGCGCCGCGCTCGACGATGGCGTTGAAGGTGATGGAGAGCGCCGCGGCCGCGCCGCAGGTCAGGTAGAGGTCAGTGGGCGAGTAGGACGTGTGGAACCGGCGGTTCAGGCTGTCCGCGACGGCCTTGCGCGCCACGGGCAGGCCCGCGGCGGGGGTGTAGCCGTGCAGCTCGACCGGCGACAGGTCGAGGGCGCGCTCGATGGAGGAGCGCACGGCCACGGGGGCCGGGACGTTGGGGTTGCCGAGCGAGAAGTCGAAGACCTTGTCCGCGCCGATCTCCGCCTTGCGGGCCGCGCCCCAGGCCGCGATCTCACGGATCGAGCTCTTGGAGGCGCCGTAGGCGTAGCTTTCCTTGTTGATGCTCATGCTCATCTCCTTGTCACGAGCGCCCGGCGAGGCCGCACTGCGAAGTCGCAGGCAGGCCCGCGAGCGTCCAGTCGCATCCATGGTATCCCGCACGCGGCCGCGCCAGGGCACGCGCGCGAGAGTGGAAACAAACGGCGCGCGGCGCAGGCGAGAAGGGCCTCGCGTCCCTACTCCCCCAGGGCGGCGACGGCCCCCGGCCACAGGCGCCCGGCCGCAAGCTCGTCCCACTCGGGCGCGTCCAGCCGCACCTCCCTCACCGGCACGCCCTCGGCGTCCGCCCACGCGCAGAGCTCGCGGCGGGCGGCCTCGAAGGCGCCCGCGAGGGCGTCTGCGCGCTTGCCCCTCGTGGCCACCGCGCCTCGGTCGAGCAAGGCGTAGCGCAGCTCGCCGAAGCCGAGCACGACGCCGGCGCGCGCGGACGCCGAGCCGTCGGACACGAGAAGGACCTCGCGCGGCGCGTCCAGCGCGGGCAGGTGAGCGACCTCATCCCCGAGGCGCTCGGAGAGGGTCTCGAAGACGGGCAGCGCGCGGGCCGCATCCTCGGAGGCGTCCAGGCGCGCGGCGCTCAGGCCGAGGGCGGCGCAGAGGTGGTCCAGGTAGGCGAAGCCGGGCACGGCCTCGCCGTTGAGGTAGCGCTGCAGCCCCTCGACGGACTCGTCGCCCGCGGCGCGTGCCAGGCGGGCGGCCGTGACGGTGGGATCGCTCGCGGCGATGAGGTCCACCGCCTCGTAGAGCCGCTCGGCGTAGGTCGACGCGTAGTCGAGAAGCCCGCGCTCGCTCGGGCGCCTGCGCTCGCGGCGGCTGGCCACGACGCTCTGCGCCAGCCCCTCGCGCACCTCCCGCTCGCGCGGCCCCAGCGCCTCCACGAGCGCCGCGAGGGCGGGGAGCTC
>OMVS01000085.1 GCA_900314575.1 uncultured Olsenella sp.
TGGGGTCGAGCCCGAGTGCGAGCTTGCCGGCGTCCTGCCACTGTCCCACGACGAGGTTCCCGAGCAGCACCGCGAGGCAAGCCTTTCCGTCCCAGGTGCATGCGAACAGCAGCCTGTGCGGGTTCGAGCGGGCGATTGCCGCAAGGGCAGCCTTCGGCACCGTCGCCCCCTTGAGCGCCACCTCGAGGACGAGCACCTCCTGGACGGCATCCCCCGCGGGGATGCCGGTCGTCGAGGGCTTAATCGAGTTCCTCACGGTGAGGGACTCGATGTCGTCCACGAACGATCGCCTGGTCGCGGGGTCGAGCTGGAGGTGCTCGTAGAATGCCCTCTTCGGCAGGACCCTGTCGACCTCCGTCGTGCTCGGCAGTCCTAGCATCTTGGCCTCACCACCAGGAAGCACACGAGCTCGAAGTCGTCGAGGCCCGCAACGTCGTTCTCCAGGAAGCCGGTCGTGCCGCCGCCGAAGAAGCTGTCCACGTCCGACTCCTCCTTGGCGCCCATGATGGAGCTCACGGCGGCATTGAGGAGTCCCATTGCCCAGCGCATGTCGCGGCCGTTCTTGGTCTCTCTGTTGAAGGGCTTGTAGAGCCGCGGCTCCGGCTTGCCTCTTCCCTTGCAGAGTAGCCTCATCTCGTCGAGGACTGCCTTGGGCTCCAGGTGGGAGTGGACCACCTCCCCGTCCGAGGCGACCTGCACCACGTAGAACGGGTGGATGCGGTTCCTGCCGTCTGGGTTTACCGCCTCGTTCACGTTGCGCAGGACGAAGACGATGCCGGGCGTGTCGCCCTCGCAGACCGCCTCGATCCCGGAGGGGAGCCGGTCTATCTCGGGGTTTTCCTTGTAGTAGGCAAGCAGGTCCATGCGGAACTCGTTTAGCCCCAGGTCCGTGATCGAGACCCCGCCGGAGACGTCCTCGAGGTCGACGACCTCGTGGCGCATCTGCTCGAGCTGCTGCCTGCGGTACTCGAGGTCGCCCCTCTCGCCCGGGTTCACGTAGTCGTCGTCACCCGTGGACGCGAGCACGGTGGCCCTCATCCGCGCCTCGACCCGCTCCTTGAGGTTGATGTACTCGTCCAGCTCGACGTTGGGCCAGTAGTTGACGAGCTGGATGCAGGCGTTCCTGGAGCCGATGCGGTCGATCCGCCCGAAGCGCTGCACGATGCGCACGGGGTTCCAGTGGATGTCGTAGTTCACGAGGTAGTCGCAGTCCTGCAGGTTCTGGCCCTCGGAGATGCAGTCCGTGGCTATGAGGACGTCTATGTCGTGGCCCTCGAGCGCGGGCGAGAGCACGGTGCGCTCCTTGGAGGCGGGGCTGAAGCACTCGAGCACCTCGGCCATCCGCGCGGGGACGCCGGTGCAGTTGGTCCTGCAGCCCTGGCCCGTGACGACGGCGGTATTCAGGCCGAGCTCATTCTTCGCGAACTCGGAGACGTGCTCGTAGAGGTAGCGCGCCGTGTCGGAGAACGCGGTGAAGACGATCACCTTCCTGTTGCCGGGGTTTATGGGGTGCTCGGCCTTCTCCCGGATGTCCTCGCAGAGCCGCAGGAGCTTCGCGTCGTGGGCCGGGTCGATGTCGTCGATCATGGAGAGCAGCAGGCGCACCGTGTCCGCGTCGCGCGCTACCTCCCCCTCCCAGCGCATCCAGTCCATGTCCTCGAGGAGGATCCCTGTGCCGTCACCAGCCTCCACCGCCTCCGCGTCGTCGGGGTCGAGGTCGAGCCCGACGACCGCCCCGGCGTCCGGGACCGAGACGTTCCCCTCTCTGCGCTCCCTGTGGCGCTCGATGGTCCTGAGCGTCCGCTCCATGTAGATGAGCACGCGCTCGAGCGTGAGCCGGAAAGAGCTCACGGAGCTCTCGAGCCGCTTGAGGAGGTTCGTCGTCATAAGGCGCCTGATGCCCGCCTCACGGCCCGCGGCGGAGAGGTTGCCGCCCTCGGGGTCCTCGTACTTCCCCACCTTGCTCGGCTGCAGGAAGGCACTTGGCATGTAGACCGAGAGCGTGAGGGAGTCCAGCTCCGCGTAGATCTCTCGGTAGTTGATGGCGCCAGGCAGGGTCGAGAGGCTGGGGTCGCGCGGGATTGGCGGGAGGCGCCTCGGGAACGGCCCGAGCGCCGCAGTGTCGTAGTACTGCTGTATGTGCCGCCTGCTGCGGGCGATCGTAACCTGGTCGAGGACCTCGAAGAAGTCGAAGTCGAGCATGTCCTGGAGCCTTGCGGTGGTCCTCTGGCCGATGGGCAGCTTGGACCACGCGGTGTAGGCGCTCTGTGCGTTCCTGAAGACCGTCTCCACGTCGCACGAGAGCCCGAGGCGTGCCGACCACGCCTCCGGGTCTCCCTGGTAGGCGAGCGCGAGCTGGTTCCTGAGGTCGCGGAAGCGGTTGTTGACCGGGGTGGCGGATAGCATGAGCACCTTGGTCCTCACGCCCTGCCTGACGACCTTCTCCATGAGGGTCTGGTATCGGTTGAGCCTGTCGTCGGTGGCCGAGTCGCCGCCGTTCCTGAAGTTGTGGCTCTCGTCTATCACGACGAGGTCGTAGTTGCCCCAGTTGACGCGGGAGAGGTCGACCCCCATGGTCTCGGACATCCCGCGCTCGCGCGAGAGGTCCGTGTGGTAGAGCACGTCGTAGCGGAGCCTGTCCGAGGCGATGGGGTTGTTCACGACGTTGCGGTTGTATGTTGTCCAGTTGTCCCGGAGCTTCTTGGGGCACAGGACGAGCACGTTCCTGTTGCGGGACTCGTAGTACTTTATGACCGCTAGCGCCGTGAACGTCTTGCCCAGGCCGACGGAGTCCGCGAGGATGCAGCCGTCGAAGGTCTCGAGCTTGTTGATGATCGCGATGGCGGCATCCCTCTGGAAGTCGTACAGCTTGCCCCAGATGGCGCTCTCGCGGAAGCCGGTACCCTCCTTGGGGAGCACGTCCTCGGACACATCGTCGAGGAACTCGCTGAAGATGCGGTAGAGGGCCATGTAGTAGACGAGCTCAGGAGGGTTCTCCTTGTACATGGCCGTGATGGAGTCGACCACCGCGTCCGTCACGTCGTCGAGCCGGCCGGAGTCCCAGGCCTCGTCGAAGATGTCGAGGAGGGCCCTCGACGTGGACGCGTCCGGCCGCATGACGAGCGCCTGCCTGCCCGAGGAGTTGTCCACGCCCAGCTCCGCCGTGGTCAGCCCGGCGAACGGTGTGTAGGCGGCGGTCCACTCCGGGTCGTCCACCACGAGGAAGGTGTTATCCATCCCCCTGTCCACGCCGAAGGAGCGGAACTTGGCCTTCCGGCGGATCCAACGGGCGCACTCGGAGGCAACCGACTTCTGCGTCAGCTCGTTGCGGAGACGGATCTCCAGCTGCGTCCCGCAGAGCCCCTTCTCCCGGGCGAGTCGGGGGATGTAGAACTCCCGCTCCTGCTTGGGGGGCCGGCTCTTGGTGAACGCCTGTGACGTGAAGATGAAGCGGAACTCGTCGAGGGCGTCGAGTTGCTCCTTGAGCTCCTGGTAGGCGTACATCGAGAAGACCTCGGCTGCGACCGACACGCGGTCTCCGGACCTGATGGTCGAGACCAGGTCGTCCTTCACGATGATCGCCTTGTTGTCGAAGAAGGGGGATGCGTCATTCTTTGCTTCCCTTCGACAGGCTCTCGATGAGGCACATCTTCACGTAGGCGGTGAGGCTGAGCCCCTTAAGCTCCGCCGCCTCCTTCGCCGCGTCGCTCAGGTTCCGCGGAATCCGCATGGTGACAGGGACGTTCTCCGAGCCCACGAGGAACGCCTGGATCTCGGTGGGGGTGGCGCCGGAGTCGACGAGCTCTGAGTACTTCATGGGGACTCTCCTCGAATGCCACGTGCAGTACAAGTGCAGTCCATTCTAGCGGAGGGCTTGCAGGTGTCTGGCAGATGCCGGTCAGCCGGCTGCCGCCTCAAATCTCAGGGATTGCTGAGGTCCTCGAGGGCGTTCGCCGGGGTACCCGGTCTTTCTCACGGCTTTTGTGAATCCAAGGCGCAGACTTCTATGCAAGCCCGCCATACCAGCTACTGCTTGTCGATTCGCGTTTTTGGTTCAAGAAAGAAAAAGGTCAGAGGCGTTAGCCTCTGACCTTGCATTTCCTGGTCGGGTGGACAGGATTTGAACCTGCGACCCCTTGACCCCCAGTCAAGTGCGCTACCAAACTGCGCCACCACCCGGATGCGTCTCGCCGACGCGCAAGAACTAATGTAGCACCCCGCGCCTCCCGTGGCAAGCGCGGGTTCTTCTCGGCGAACCCGCGCTTCAGACGAGGCCAGCTCCCCGCGAGCACGCAGCTAGTACTGGGAGCCCGGGATGTAGCCGACCTTGTCGAAATACGTGAGGTCGCTCAGGCGTACGTCCTCCCCCGGCTTGGTGGCGTTGTACATCTTGCCATTGCCGGCGTAGATGCCCACGTGGTTGCCACCGCTCGTGATGATGACGTCGCCGGGCTGCATGTTGTCGAAGTCCGTGTGCCAGGTGCCGTCGCCCTGCGCGGAGCTCATCATGTCGTAGGTGGTGCGCCCGCGCGAACCGCCGTAGACGAGGTTGACGAAGCCCGAGCAGTCCGTGCCGGAGCTACTGGACCCCCCGTAGACGTAGGGCGTGCCGAGGTAGGAGTTCGCGCGATCGAGCCAGGAGCCTCCCGTGGAGCCCGACGACCCTGCGGAGCCCCTGCTCGCGCTCGAGGAGCCGGAGCCTGAGGCGGAGCCGCCCGAGTTCTGGCCAGCGGAGCCTGCGAAGACGCTCGCGTCGCCGCCGCCCGCGCTGACCGCGCCGGCCGTCGTGGAGATGGCCGCATCCCCCTGGACCTTGGAGTAGTCACCGCTCGCCTCGGCCTGCCGGTAGTTGGCCTGGGCCACGGACGACACGGCGTTGAGCAGCGTGTCCGTAACCACGCCCTGGCTCGTCGTCTGGATCCCGTCCGCAGCGGCGCGGCTCTGCACCTCGTCGGCGATGGCCTGCTTCACGTCGTCTGGCAGCGCGTTGTAGTAGGACTGGACCTCGGCGAGCTTGGAGGAGTACTCGTCCGCCATCCTCTGGGCGTCCGCGACGGCCTGCTCGGCCGCGGCCTCTCGGGCGTCGAGGTCGCACTTCTCGGCGTAGAGCTGGTCGCTCAGCGCCTTGGTCTGCTCGAGCGTGCTCTTGTCGTTCTGGTTGACTTTGGAGAGGTAGTAGACGTTGCTCACGAACTGCTCGAAGCTGTCGGAGCTCAGGACCACGTCGAGCATGGTGGTGTTGCCATCCATGTAGCTGGCGCGCATGCGCTCCGAGAGCCGCGCCTTGACGGCGTCGTAGCGAGCCTGCGTGTCGTCGATCTCCTGCTGCTTCTGCGAGATCTGTCCCTTGATGCCCTCGAGGTCCTCCGAGCTCGTCGAGAGCGCGGTCTGGTAGTCCGAGAGGCTCCGGCCGTACGCGTCGAGCGAGGAGCGCGCGGAGTCGAGGTCCTCGGCGAGCGCGCTGGTTGGTGCAATGCCAGCCGCGATGATGGCCGCCGCCGAGATGGAGACGACGAGTCGCCTGCAAAAACGCATGGATGCGCCTTTCTCCCTGCCTACAGTTCCTCACATCCTAGTACATCTGAAGGCCAGCCAAGAAAACACCACGGGTCGCCCTTCTCCGCCGAGGGGCGACCCGTGGCTCATGTCCCGCGCTAGTGCACGTCGATGAGGGTGTAGACCTCCTGCGGGTACTCCTTCGCTATCTCCTCGCGGGGGTTGAGGTAGCACAGCTCGAGGATGAAGGAGAAGCCCACGATCTTGGCGCCGGTCTGCTCGATGAGCTTGGCCGTGGCGACGGCGGTGCCACCGGTTGCCACGAGGTCGTCCACGATGAGGACCTTGTCGTCCGGGCCCATGCTGTCCTTGTGGACCTGCAGCTCGTCGGTGCCGTACTCGAGCGCGTACTCCTGGGAGTAGACCTCGCGCGGGAGCTTGCCCGGCTTGCGCGCGGGGACGAAGCCGGCACCCAGGCGGTAGGCGACGGGCGCACCCACGAGGAAGCCGCGAGCCTCGGCGCCCACGACCTTGGTGATGCCCGCCTTCATGAAGTGGTCGGCGATCTGGTCAATGGCGGCGGCCAGGCCCTGGGGATCGGCGAGCAGGGGCGTGATGTCCTTGAAGATGACGCCGGGCTCGGGGTAGTCGGGGATGTTGACGATGAGGTTCTCGAACTCGAAGTTGGACAAGGGTCTTCCTTTCTCTGTGGTCGCGAGCGTCCCGTGCGAGGTTCGTGCGAGTCCCGAGGGCAGCCCCGCGCGCGCCGGAACAGGGGCTGTCGCCTGGCGGTCCGGGAGCCGCCCGGGGCGGCTATCTGGCCTCCGGCCCGTCGTGCGGGCTCTTGAGCCTCCTGCGTATGAGGGTGTCCCTGACGGCGTCCGTCAGGGCGAGCATGTTGTTGAGGGCGTTGTCGAACTGCTGGCGCTGCTCGGGCGTGTCCTCCGCCTCGACGCCGCCGCCCCTGCGCGCGCCGAATGAGACGAGGGCCTGTTCGAAGGTGCCGCTCTCGCGGTTGGCGGCCTGCACGTACCAGCGGAGGTTCTTGGGCTGGATGCCGTAGCGGCCGAGCTCGTTGCAGGCGCGGATGAGGGCGAAGTCGCGGCCGTCCACGAGGTCGCGCCCGCGCGGCGAGCGCCGCATCGTGATGACGCCCGCCTCGGAGAGCTGGCGCACGAAGCTCACCGGCACGCCGATGAGCTCCGGGACGTGATTGATGGGGTGGAACTTCTCCACCACGTCCTGGGAGTCGACGTCCTCGACGGCCGTGTGCGAGGTCGGGAGCGGGGTCGTGAGGGGGGACGGCCCCGAAGCCGGCGCGGTGCCGGCGTCAACCCGGTTGAGCGAGTCCAGAAGCGACGGCTCGCCGGCGTCCGCCTTGTCGAGCTCCTCGCGGATGACCTGCAGCGGGAGGAAGCGGTTCTTCTGCAGGTAGAGGATGGCCTCGAGGCGCCTGATGTCGTGCTGGGAGTACAGGCGGTAGCCGCCGGAGGT
>OMVS01000072.1 GCA_900314575.1 uncultured Olsenella sp.
CGCGCTCGCGCTGAGGCCCGCCGCCGCGTCGGCCCGCCGCCGCGTCGCGCTCGCGGGTGCGCGCGTGCCGTTCCCGTGCACGTCCTTCTCGCACGCCGACGGGTGGGCGATAATTGTCATAACAAAGTGGCGACGGCGCCACGACGAAGAGAAGGGCAGAGCATGGGCTTCCTCAGCAAGATCATGGGTGCGGGCGCCCCCACCCCCAGCGTCCCCAAGGCGGCGCGCTTCAGGACCGAGCCGGACGCCATCTACGTGCCGGTCTCGGGCCTGCTCGTACCCCTCGACAAGGTCAACGACAAGACCATCTCCCAGGGGATCTTCGGCGCGGGCGCGGCGATCCTGCCGATGGGCGACGTGGTCTTCGCCCCTGCGGACGGCCGCGTCGAGGTCACCATGGTCACCAACCACGCCATCGGCATCAGGACGGCGGACGGCGCGGACGTGCTCGTCCACGTCGGCATCGACACGGTGAAGATGGACGGCAAGGGCTTCGAGCGCTTCGTCGAGGCGGGGGAGAACGTCTTCGCCGGTCAGCCCCTCCTCGCCTTCGACGCCGACAGGATCGTGGAGGCGGGCTTCGACCCCACGGTCATCGTCTCCGTGACCAACGCGGACGAGCGTACGGTGGCCCTGGTCGCCGAGAGCGGCACCAAGATCGACGGCATGCCCCTGCTCAAGGTCGGCGAGCCCCTGCTCAGGGTCGGGTAGCGGCCCTCGGGCCCTGCACCGGGCGCGGGCGGGCGAGCCGTGGGCGCGCCCGCCCGCCGCCACCCCCTCGCGCCCGACGCGCTAGAATGGGCGGTCGGCGCGGGGAGACCGGCGCCAGGACCCGAGGAGAGGACCCGCATGCGCACCGACGACTTTGACTACCCCCTGCCCGACGAGCTCATCGCCCAAGCCCCGGCGGAGCCGAGGGACTCCTGCAGGCTCCTCGTCCTGAACCGCGAGGACGGCTCGCTCGAGCACAGGCGCTTCCGCGACGTGGGCGACTACCTCGAGCCCGGCGACCTGCTCGTCGCCAACCGTACGCGCGTCATGCCCGCGCGCCTGATGGGGCACAAGGCCGGCAGCGGCGGCGTCGCGGAGACGCTGCTGCTCAAGCGCCGCGAGGACCTCGACCCCCTGGGCGGCGTCTGGGAGTGCCTGGTCAAGCCGGGCAAGCGCCTCAAGCAGGGCGCGCGCATCGAGTACCGCGAGGGCGGCGCCCACGCGCCCCTGGGCTGGCCGGTCGTGCTCACGGCCGAGGTCGTCGACTACCTCGAGGACAACCGCGGCGGCCGCCTCGTGCGCTTCGAGCCCGCGGAGGGGCTCACGCTCGACGAGGCCATCCACAAGGCGGGCCACGTGCCCCTGCCGCCCTACATCACCCAGTACGAGGGGGACCCCGAGAAGTACCAGACGGTCTACGCGATGCGCGAGGAGCACTCGGCCGCGGCCCCGACCGCGGGCCTGCACTTCACGCCCGAGCTGATCGGGTCTTTGCGCGAGAGGGGCGTGGGCTGGCAGACCGTCGAGCTCGAGGTGGGCATCGACACCTTCCGGCTCGTCGAGGAGGACGACCCGACCCAGCATGTCATGCACACCGAGCGCTACCACGTCCCGCAGGAGGTCGTCGACGCGGTGCACGCCACCAAGGCGGCCGGCCACCGCGTGATCGCCGTTGGCACCACGTCGGTGCGCTCGCTCGAGAGCGCCTTCGACCCCGAGGCGCCCGTCTCGGAGCCGCCCATGGTCGCGTGCCGCTTCGAGGACGCGCCGGACTCCGCGAGGACCCTCGGCAGGGGAGACCTCGTCGAGCGCAGGGACGCCAAGACGCAGCTCTACCTCATGCCCGGCTCCACCTACCACGTGGTGGACGGCCTCATCACCAACTTTCACGTGCCGCGCTCGACCCTCATGATGCTCGTGTCCGCCTTCGCCACGCGCGAGCAGATCATGGCCGCCTACCAGGCCGCGATCGACGAGCGCTACCGCTTCCTGAGCTTCGGCGACGCGATGCTGATCCGCTAGGGGGCGCTGCCGCCGCCCTTGTCCCCGTTCGTCGCCGCGCGGGCGGGGCGGGGGCGCTAGCGCCTCTGGGTGAAGTACCAGAGCGCGACTATAGCCACGGCGAGAAGGACGACGCACGCGAGGACGAAGACGGCGCGCGAGGCGCGCGTCCTGCGCTTGAGCTCGGCCGCCGTGCGCTTGAGGGCGTCGACCTCGGCCTGCTTGGCGTCCGCGTCGCGCTTCTCGTTCGCGATGCGCTCCCTCAGGCCCTGGGTGGTGGCGGGGTTGCCGTGGATCTCGTTCGCCTCGCCGAGGATCTGCCGGGCGGCCTCGACGCGCCTGTCGGCCGCCTCCTTGGCCTTCGTCGCCTCCTTGGCGGCGTCCTCCCTCGCCTTGGCCTGGTCCTCGAGCTGCTTCTCCTCGGCGCTCGCCTGCTTGAAGAGGCGCTCGTACTCCTCCTTGCGCGCGGTCGCCTCCTGCTTGGTGGAGCTGACCTCGCGCTCGGCCTCCTCGGTGAGCACCTGGCGGGAGACGAGCTCGCGCTGGGCGGCGTCGACGGCCTCGGCGCACTCGGCGCTGATGCGCGCCACGTCGCCCTTGGCGGTCTCGATGTGGGAGAGCTCCAGCTCGCGCTCCGCCTTGACCTTCTCGATGGCGCCGGGTACGGCCTGTGCGTCGCCCTCGAGGGCGGAGATCTCCGCCTCGAGCTTGCGGAGGCGCTCCTGGGCGCTGTCCACGTCGCGGTTGGCGGTCTTGAGGCGCTGGTCGCGCCTCTTGGTCTCGTCTGCGACCCTGGACTCGGCGCCCTTGAGCACGCGCTTGGCGTCGGCGAGCTTGCGGGCCGAGTCGTCCGCGCGGCTGCGCGAGGAGTCCATGAGGTTCCTGAAGGGGCGCAGCTCGCGCTCGTGGTCCGCCTTCATCCGCTCGAGGTCGGCGAGCAGCCTGCCGCGCTCCTCCGTGAGGGAGGCGGCCCTCTCGGCGGAGCGGGCGGAGGCGGCGGAGGCCGTCTTGATCTCGGCGTTCTGGGCCGAGAGGATCTGCGGGTAGTCGCGCTCGACCTGCTCGCGATGTGCGAGGAGGTCGCGGTCGTCCTGGAGCATCTGGCGGAGCTGGCGCAGCTCGGTCTGGGCGGCGCCGAGGTCCTTGTTGGCCTTGCGCACCTTCCTCAGGGCGGAGAAGCCCCCGGTCAGGGCGGAGCGGCCCTTCGTGCCCTTGTCGCGCCTGGGCCTCGCGGCGTCCTTCTCGGCCCCGCCCCTCTCGGTCCCGGCCGTCCCGGCGTCCGCCTGGGCGGCCTGTCGACTCGGCGTGGTGTCGGGTGCTGCCTTCCGTGCGTGCCTTGCCATTGCCGTCCTTTCGAGGGTGCCGATAGCCGGGGTTCGCGCGGGGCCGCACGTGCGGCCCCGCCCAGTCTTAGAAGATACACCACGCCGCCGCAGGCCCTGCCACGCGGGGTGCGGCGCCGCGAATCAACACGTTTGGGGCGCGTCGCGCGCCTGTCGCGGGGACCGAGCCCCGCGCTCACCGGATTGGGGAGGCCGTTCGTGGGGCAGATCCTGCCGTCTCCCGACCGGTTTGCGCGCAAGTCTTGGTGTTCTTATAGGGAAATCGGCGGTGGGTGCAAGAAGTCGCAGTTGGACGTCCGGATTGTGTGTAAAATGCATTTCGTTTCGTTTAAGATAGTCGGTAGTGCATGGGGCGTACCCATGTGAGCGCAAGGAGAAGAAGGAGCACCATCATGGTTTCTAAGCAGACGACGATTGTCAACGCCACTGGTCTTCACGCTCGTCCCGCCTCCGTCTTCGTGACCGAGGCCAAGAAGTACCAGTCCTCCGTCACCATCAAGGACGTGGACAAGGGCACCGCCCCCGTGAACGCCAAGTCCATCATGATGATCCTCGCCGCCGGCATGGGCTCCGGCACCAAGGTCGAGGTCGCGTGCGACGGTCCCGACGAGCAGCAGGCCCTCGACGCCCTGATCGCCCTCATCGACGGCGGCTTCGGCGAGTAGACGCGCCTTCGCACGACCATACGCGCACCATCCGCCCGGCGCCTCGCGCCGGGCTTTTTGTTCTAGGGGCGCAGCCCGCCGTCTGCGGGCCGCGCGAGAGAGGAGGGCCCATGGCAGACGGACAGCCCGGCCGCGAAGACGGGGGGCAGGGCCGCTGGTTCAGCTACGACATCGTCGCGGAGGACCCGGAGACGCACGCGCGGGCGGGCGTCCTGCACACGCCCCACGGCGACGTCCCCACGCCCATCTTCATGCCGGTGGGGACCAAGGCGACCGTGAAGGGCGTCCTGCCGAGCCAGCTCGAGGAGCTGGGGGCGAAGATTATCCTCGCCAACACCTACCACCTGAGCCAGCGGCCCGGCGAGGCCCTTGTCCGCGAGATGGGCGGCCTGCACGAGTTCATGCGCTGGGACGGGCCGATCCTCACGGACTCGGGCGGCTTCCAGGTATTCAGCCACGCGGACAACGTGCGCCTCTCGCGCGACGGCGTGACCTTCCGCACCGTCGACTACGACGGCACCTACGTCACCTGGACGCCCGAGCGCAACATGCAGATCGCGGAGAGCCTGGGCGCCGACATCGTGATGCAGCTCGACCAGTGCCCGGGCTACCCCTCGCCGCGCTCCTTCGTCGAGCGCGCCGTCGAGCTCTCGAGCCTGTGGGCCGAGCGCTGCTGGCAGAGCCACACGAGGGCCGACCAGGCGCTCTTCGGCATCGTCCAGGGGGGCATGCACCTGGACCTGCGCCTGAGGAGCCTGCGGCACCTCGAGGAGTGCGGGGACTTCCCCGGCTACGGCATCGGGGGCTACTCGGTCGGCGAGGACCACGAGACGATGTTCGAGACCCTGGCGCCGCTCGTCTCAGACCACATGCCCAAGGGCAAGCCGCGTTACCTCATGGGGGTGGGCAACCCCACGACGCTCGTGCGCGGCGTCGCGTGCGGCATAGACATGTTCGACTGCGTCCTGCCGACGAGGACGGCGCGCATGGGCACGGCCTTCTCCACCGAGGGGAAGCTCAACCTCAAGAACGCGCGCTTCACGCACGACCACGAGGTGCTCGAACCCGGCTGCGGCTGCCCGGCCTGCGCGGGAGGCTTCACCCGCGCCTACCTGCACCACCTCGTCCGGCAGCACGAGATCCTGGGCGCCACGCTCGTCTCGCTCCACAACCTCTACTTCCTCCTCGAGCTCATGAGGCGGGCGCGCCAGAGCATTCTCGACGGCACCTACGGCTCCTTCGTGCGCGACTGGATGGACCTCCCGGTGTCCCGGGAGTTCTAGGGGCTCGAGGCGGCGTGGAGCCTCCACGCGGGACGCGTGGGGCGCGCCCACATATAATGGTTGGGCTGAACCCGTAGGGCGGCTGCGTCCGCCCCGATCGTGAGGACGTTTCTATGGCGAGAAAGAACGACCCCTCCGGCCAGCCGAGCGGCGTGGACCGCTGGAAGGCCTCCGAGGGGACACAGGGGAGGGCGCCCCGCGACTCGCGCGGCGGTAGGCGCAGGGTGTCGCGCGACAGGAGGCGCTACCTCACCACGCTCGTGGTCCTGCTCGTGGCGCTCGGCGTCTGTGTCTTCGGCTTCACGCCCCTGGGCGAGAAGATCACGCAGGGCCTCGACATCCGGGGCGGCGTCTCCGTCATCATGACGGCGACCACCTCCGATGGGGGCACCCCGAGCTCGGAGGACATGGCGACGGCCACCCAGATCGTGCAGCAGCGCGTCAACTCCCTCGGCGCGAACGAGGCGAGCGTCCAGCAGCAGGGGTCCAGCTCGATCCTGGTGCAGATCCCCGGAGCGACCGACGCGGAGTCGACCGTCGCCGCCATCGGCCAGACGGGCCACCTCGAGTTCGTCCGCCTCGACGAGATCGGCGACGCGGACGCGCTCGCCAAGCTCAACGCGGGCACCGAGGGCGTCAAGCTCAAGGAGGGCACCTACACCGCCTTCCTCGACGGTTCCTCCATCACCCAGACCTCGGTGGGCCAGGCCTCCAACGCCTCGACCGGATACTATGCGGTCAACATCACCTTCAACGACGAGGGGACGAAGGAGTTCGCCGAGGTGACCAAGGAGCTCGCCCCCACCAACGGCAGGATCGCGATCGTGCTCGACGGCGTCGTGGAGTCCGCCCCGGCGGTGCAGAGCGAGATCACGGATGGCAAGGTGTCCATCACCGGGCAGTTCACCCTCGACAAGGCGACGAGCCTCAAGACGGTCCTCGACTCCGGCTCGCTGCCCGTCACGCTCACGATGAGCGAGAGCCGCGTCGTGGGGCCGACCCTCGGCCAGGACTCGCTCAACCAGGGCATCGTCGCCATCGGCGTCGGCGTGGCGCTCGTGGTCGTCTACCTGTTCTTCTTCTATCGGGGCCTGGGGCTGCTCACCATGGGCTCGCTCGCCGTCTTCGGCATCATCTACCTGGGGATGCTCGCCCTGCTCTCGTCCTTCGGGGCCTTCTCGCTCACCCTGCCGGGCCTTGCCGGCATCGTGCTGACGACCGGCTCTGCGGCCGACTCCTCGATCCTCGTGCTGGAGCGCTTCCGCGAGGAGATACGCATGGGGCGCAGCATCAAGAACGCCTCGGTCAGCGGCTCCAAGCACGGGGTCGCCACCTCGCTCGACGCCGACGTCGTCACCCTCGTGACCGCGCTCGCCCTCTTCTTCGTCGCGGTCGGCTCGGTCAAGGGCTTCGGGCTCACGCTCGCCCTCGGCGTCGTATGCGACGTGATCACGATGTTCTGCTTCAAGGTCCCCATGCTGAGGCTGCTCGCCGCGGGTCCCATCGAGCGCCATCCCGGGTTCTGGGGCGTGGCCGCAGACGTCGCGGAGGGAAGGAAGAAGACCGAGGCCGCGCGCTCGGCGGCCGTGAAGGGGGGTGCGCGCGATGCGTAGCCACTTCTCCCACGAGATAGCGTTCATCGCCCACCGCAGGCAGTTCCTGGCCGTCTCCGTCGCGCTCGTCGCGCTCGCGCTGGTGGGCCTCGTGGTGCGCGGGCTCGTGCTCGGCATCGAGTTCCGCGGCGGCACCCAGATAGACTTCAACGGCACGGGCGACGTCACGATCGAGCAGCTCCGTTCGGCGCTCGCCGACGCGGGCGAGCAGGACCCGACGGTCCAGACGACCCTCGCGAACGGCGTCGAGGGCTTCCTCGTCCGCTCCGACACGACCGACGCCACCGTGGCGACCCAGCACGCGGCGCAGACGGCAGAGGAGCTCGGACTCCCCTCGGACTCCTACACGGTCACCACGATTGGCCCCGACTGGGGCGCCGACATCACGTGCTCCTCGCTCGCGGCCTTCTTCGTGGCCATCCTCGCGATCATCGCGTACGTCTCGATTCGCTACGAGTTCAAGATGTCGATCGCGGCGGTCGTGGCCCTCGTGCACGACCTCGTGATCACGGTCGGCGTCTACGCCTGGACCCAGATCCCCGTCACGCCCAACGTCGTCGCCGCCCTCCTCACGATCATGGGCTACTCGCTCTACGACACGGTGGTGGAGTTCAACCGCACCAACGAGAACGCCAAGCAGCTCAAGGACGGCGTCCACCGCACCTACTACCAGATCTGCAACTTCTCGATCAACGAGGTCTTCATCCGCTCGATAAACACGACGCTCACGACCATCGTCCCGGTCATCTGCATGCTCGTTATCGGCGGCGAGACCCTCAAGGGCTTTGCCTTCGCGCTGCTCGTCGGCGAGCTGCTCGGCACCTACTCGAGCTTCGCCGTCGCCTCGCCGCTGCTGGCCGTCTGGAAGACCCACGAGCCCAAGTGGGCGAAGCTCGAGGCGAAGTACGGCGCCTCTGCCTCTGCGGCCGCGCCGGCCAAGGGCGTGGAGTAGCCCCATGGCAGGCCTCGCCACAAGCCCGCGCTGGAAGATCCTCGACGCCGACGCCGGGGCCGAGGAGGCCCTGGTGTCCGAGCTCGGCGTCTCGCCGCTGGTCGCCCGCGTCATGGTGGCGCGGGGGCTTGCGGACGTGGAGGAGGCGCGCCGCTTCCTCGCGCCCTCGCTCGAGCGCGACTGGGTGGACCCCCTTGCGATCCCCGGCATGGCGGAGGCCACGGACCGCGTCATGGGCGCGATCGCGAGGGGCGAGACGATCGCGGTCTTCGGCGACTTCGACGTGGACGGCATGTCGGCCACCTGCATCCTGACGCTGGGGCTCAGGCACTTCGGCGCCAAGGTGTCGCCCTTCATCCCGCATCGCTTCGGTGAGGGCTACGGCCTCTCGCGCGAGGCGCTCGACCGCGTCATCGAGGCCTGCCACCCGGACCTCCTGGTGACGGTCGACAACGGCATCGCGGCCGCAAAGGAGGTCGCGTGGCTGCTCGATCAGGGCGTCGACGTGGTGGTGACCGACCACCACGAGCCGGGCGACCTCGTGCCCGCAGGCGTCCCCGTCGCGGACCCCAAGATCGGCGAAGGCTGCCCCTCCCGGGAGCTTGCGGGCGCCGGCGTCGCGCTCAAGATGGTTTCGGAGGTCGGGCGCAGGGTCGGCGAGCCCGACTTCTGGCGCGGCCTCACCGACCTCGCAACCCTGGGCACCATCTCCGACATGATGCTGCTCAGGGGCGAGAACCGCGCGCTCGTCGCGGACGGCATCGAGCGGCTCCGCCGCACGGGTCGGCCCGGCCTCGTCGCGCTCGCGGCGACGGCGGGGGTGGACCTGGCCTCGGTCACCGCGGACGCGCTGCCCTTCTCGCTGATACCCCGCCTCAACGCCGCGGGGCGCATGGGCACCACCGACGTGGCCTTCGACCTGCTCATCTCAGACGACGCCGCAGAGGCGGCGGTGCTTGCCAGCAAGCTCGAGCGCATCAACGGCGAGCGCCGCGAGATCGAGTCGGACCTCGCCGAGCAGGCCATGGCCGTGCTCGACGCGACCTATGACGGCGGGCGCGTGGCGGTCGTGGGCGGCGAGGGCTGGCACGAGGGCGTGAAGGGCATCGTGGCGAGCCGGATCGTGAACCGCTACCACGTGCCCGCGATCCTGTTCACCATCTCGGACGGCGTGGCGCGCGGCTCCGGGCGGAGCGTGGGTTCGGTCGACCTCTTCCACGCGGTCGAGCAGTGCTCCGACCTCCTCGTGCGCTTCGGGGGCCACGCGGGCGCCGTCGGCGTCACGCTCGAGGCCGCCAACCTCGACGCCTTCCGCGACCGGCTCGAGGAGGTCCTGGACCGGCTGCCGGCCGAGCAGTTCCAGGACACGGGCGAGGTCACCACCCTCGTGAGCCTCCAGGAGATGACGATCGACAACATCGCCTCGCTCGAGGTGCTCCAGCCGTTCGGCCAGGGCAACAAGAAGCCCCTCCTCGGGGCCTGCGGCGTGCTGATGAAGAACCGCTCCCGCGTGGGCTACTCCAACAACCACCTGTGCTTCTCGGCCACCGACGGCTTCACGACGGTGCCGGCCATCATGTTCCGCGCACCGGACATCGAGCACGCGAGCGCGTACGACGGCGCCGTCGACCTCGTCTTCGACGCGGTGAACGAGGTCTGGCAGGGGCGCTGCAAGCCCAAGCTCATGGTCAAGGACATCATCTACCGCGACGCCGCGCC
>OMVS01000012.1 GCA_900314575.1 uncultured Olsenella sp.
CAGCCGCCGCACCGAGGAGGAGCGCCTCGGCGCCATCGCGCAGGAGGCCTGGGCGCGCCGCGACGAGGCGGCGGAGGCTCTCGCGCGCGCGATCGAGCGCGGCAACGCGGCTCAGGCGAAGGTCGACGCGGCCAGCCAGGAGCGCGCGAAGGCCGAGTGGATCGCCGGCGAGGCCCGCGCCGCCCTCGCGGACGCGAGGGGCCGCACGAGGGACCTCGAGGCGCGCGTCGAGGAGGCCGAGAAGGCCTGCGAGGGCGCGAGCGTCGACGCGGCCCAGGCGGCGGAGGCCCTTGCGGCGGTGCAGGAGGGGGCGAAGGGGGTCGACCGGGGCGCCCCCAAGGCGGCCGAGGAGCGGCCAAAGGCCTGAGCGTTCAAACATATGAGCAGGTAATACATAGTGCAGGTTCCTTGGAGGAGGCGTCGGGGGAAGCTTTGCGCGAGGGCCTTGCGGTAAGGTCTTGCACCTGACGGCGGGCCTGGCGCCCGCCGTCGGTCGCCGCAGGCGCCAGGCGGCCGGGGACGTGCAGGGCCCCGGAGCGCCTCCTGCTCCCGCCTAGCCGGCCGAGCCGAAGCCCACCCTCGAAACTCGGAGGCTGCACCTTGGAACTCCTCGTCACCTTCCTCGCCGGCATGTCCATGGCCGTCGGGGCTCTCTTCGTCAAGCTCTTCCGCGACCCGCACCGCCTGAGCCACGCCTCCTCGGCGCTGGCGCTCGGCGCCATCCTCGCGCTCGCCCTCTTCGACCTCGGTCCCGAGGCCGTAGAGTTCGCGGGCGAGGCGGGCGCCGCGAGCGCGCTTCTGCTCGTCGGGGCGGGCTTCGGGCTCCTCGCCCTCCTCGAGCTCTTCGTCCCCGACCACGACGACGCGGCGGCCCACGAGCACCACGTCTCGGAGGACGCGATCGACGCCCACATCGGCCTGCTCTCGGTCGTCGCCCTCGTGCTCCACAACCTGGTCGAGGGCATGGCCATGTACGCCCTCGCCAGCGTCTCCCTGCAGCAGGGGCTCGTCTACGCCTTCGGCGTGGCGCTGCACAACATCCCCATGGGCATGCTCGTCTTCACGGCGCTGCGCACGGAGGGGCGCGGCGTCAAGTCGCTGGCCTTCGGCGGGGCGCTGCTCTCCACGGTCGCCGGCGGCCTCGTGATGATGCTTCTCAGGGGCTACGTCTCCGGGCACGTCATGGAGATGCTGACCTGCGTCGCCTTCGGCATGATCCTCTACATCGCCTTCGTGGAGCTCGTGCCGCACGTCGCCCGCACCAAGCCGGCGTGGGCGTCGGCGGCGGGCGTCGCCTGCGGCTTCGCCCTGGTCCTCGTCGCCACGCTCTTCGAGTAGGCGGGCCGCCCGTCGCATGTCCCGTCCGGCCCCGTCGCAGCACCGTCTGCGGCGGGGCCGCGACGTCTGGTTGGCGGGCGGGGCGCCCGGTTGTACCGTGGCAGGACGCATGCCGTCGGGAAGGGGGCTCCATGGGCTCGAAGAGGCGGGGCGAGAAGGGCGACGAGGTCGTCTGCGGGTGCAAGCACGTCACGCGCGCCGACGTGCGCCGTGCTGTCGAGGGAGGGGCCCGCACCTACAAGGAGGTGCGTTCCGCCACCGGCGCCGGCTCCAAGTGTGGGCACTGCAAGTCGAAGGTGAAGCGATGCCTGGGGGAGTGCCTGGCGGAGCACGAGGCGGCCGCCGCGACCGGGAGTCCCGCCGCGACCGGGAGTCCCGCCGCGACCGTGACCGAGAGTCCCGCCGCGACCGTGACCGAGAGTCCCGCCGCGACCGGGAGGTCCGTCTCCGCGCAGCCCTTCCTCGCGCTCGCGCGTGGGGCGAAGGAGCCGGCAGGGGCGCGCAAGGTGCTGCCGCACCGGGTCTACCGCCACTTCAAGGGCGACTACTACCTCGTCGAAGGGGTCGCCACGGACTCCGAGACGGGCGAGCGGTGCGTGGTGTACCGCAAGCTCTACGGCGACGGCTCGCTGTGGGTGAGGCCGGAGGGCATGTTCCTCTCCGAGGTGGACGCCGAGAGGTACCCCGAGGCCCGGCAGCGCTGGCGCTTCGAGCTCATGGACATACCGAGCGCGAAGGAGTAGACCGGTGCCCAGCGGCGCCCCTTACGGCGCCGGGCACGGGCGGACGAGGGGGAGAGATGCCTGACAAGCGCAGGGACGTAATCTCGTGGGACGAGTTCTTCATGAGGGTCGCCATCGCGGCCTCGCTGAGGAGCAAGGACCCCATCACGCAGGTCGGGGCCTGCATCGCGGACACCAACCACAGGATTTTGTCCGTGGGGTACAACGGGACTCCCTCGGCGATCAACGACGACGACTTCCCGTGGGGCTCGAGCGACGACCCGCTGCGCGACAAGCACAGCTACGTGGTCCACGCCGAGGCCAACGCCGTCCTCAACTACCGCGGTTCGCTCAAGGACATGCAGGGCGCCACGGTCTATGTGACGCTCTTCCCCTGCCACGAGTGTGCGAAGCTCCTGGTGCAGGCTGGCGTCGGCGAGGTGGTCTACCTGGACGACAAGTACGAGGGCACCCTGGACAACCAGATCTCGCGCCGCTGCCTCGACACCTGCGGCGTCACCTACCGTAGGGTCGCCGTGCCGGCGTAGCCCCGCGAGGGCAGCAGCGCCCCTGGGCGCGCGAGGGGGGCTGAGACTGAGACGCAAGGGGGCGCGGCCCGACCGGGCCGCGCCCCCTCTCCTGCTACGTTGCGCTCCGCTACTGCCTGCCTCCGTGGTCGCCCGGGTGGCGACGGTGCTTCTGCCGGCTCGCCGACGGCGCCTTGGGCTGGGCCGTCCCTGCCGGGCGCTGGCGCCTCTGCGACTGGCCGCGCCTGCCCTGGCTGCGCCTCGCGTCGGAGCTGCGCTTGGGCGTGGCGTTGCCCTCCGTCGCCCTCCTGGCGTCGGCGGGGGTGCGCTTGCGCTCCTTGGGCGTGGACTCGCGCTTGCCCCCGACGGTCCTCGTGGCCGACTCGCTCGCGCGCTGCTGCTCGCGCCTCTTGGCCATCTGCTTGCGGGCGCGCTTGCTCGGGAGCTTCTCGCGCGGGTTGCGCCTCGGGTCGGGCACGAAGGGGTCCTCGCCCAGGTCGAGGCCGTCGGTGCGCGGGAAGGGAGGAATCACCTTGCCCATGAGCTTCTCCACGTCGCGCAGGTCGAGGTAGTCCTCCTCGGTCACGAACGTGAGGGCCCAGCCCGCCTCACCGGCCCGCCCGGTGCGGCCGATGCGGTGGATGTAGCTCTCCGGGTCGTCGGTGGGGACGTCGAGGTTGATCACATAGGAGACGTCCGGCACGTCGATGCCACGCGCGAGCACGTCGGTCGCCACGAGGACGTCCACCTCGCCGTCGGCGAACTGCTGGAGCGCGCGGGCGCGCTGGTTCTGCGAGCGGTTGCCGTGGATCGGCGCGCAGCTGACGCCGTCCTGGCGCAGCTTGCGGCAGATGAAGTCCGCGCGGTGCTTGCCGTTGGTGAAGACGATCACGCGCTTCGAGCCCTCGCGCTTGAGGATCTGCCTGAGCAGGCGCTTCTTGGCGTCGCGGGAGGTGCCGAGCACGTACTGCTCGACGGTCTCGGCGGCGGAGCCCTTCGGCGCGATCTCGATGCGGGCGGGGTCGCGCACGAGCGCCTTGGTGTTGTCGAGCACGTGGTCGTCGAGGGTTGCCGAGAAGAGCAGCGTCTGGCGCTCATCTGGGCAGCGCGCCACGATCTTGCGCATGTCGGGCAGGAAGCCCATGTCGAGCATGCGGTCGGCCTCGTCCAGCACGAGCACCTCGACGCGGGAGAGGTCGCAGGCGCCCTGCTCGATGAGGTCGATCAGACGTCCGGGCGTGGCTACGAGCAGGTCGACGCCGCGCTTGAGGGCCTGGCGCTGCGGCTCGTAGGAGAGCCCGCCCACGACGACGGTGACGCGGTGGTGCGTCTCGGCGCAGACGGTGGTCGCGACGTCCTCGATCTGCTGGGCGAGCTCGCGCGTCGGCGTGAGCACGAGCATGAGGGGGCCCTGGCCGCGCCTGGCGTGGGGGAGGGCGTCGAGGGTGGGGAGGAGGAAGGCGGCGGTCTTGCCGGTGCCGGTCTGGGCGGCCGCCATCACGTCCCTGCCTGCGAGGACCTCGGGGATGGCCTGGGCCTGCACGGGGGTGGGCAGCGCGTAGCCGAGCCTGGCCACCGCCTTGAGGGCGTGGTCGGAGAGGCCGAGCCCCTCGAACGAGGGGGCCGCGCCGCCCTCGCGGGCGGTGGCGCTTGCGTTGTTCTTGTCTGGCATGTGTTGTGACTCCGATTGGTTGCGTACCGCGTCGCGTGCGACGGGCCGTCGTGGTTGCAAAGCCGTCCTACTCTACGTTCGCGCCGTCCCCCTCCGGGGCTGCATGCGGCGGTATCTGCGAAAACAACGTATCTCGGGCGCCCGCGGGGCCTTTCGCCCCGCTCGCGCCCCGCGTGCGGGCCGGCTGGACGCGAGGGGTCGGCTACCGTGCGGGCGTGACAGCGCGCCCCGCTCATGGTAGGGTCAGGCGGAGCGCGCGGGCATTCGGAGCTGCGCGTACACGTCCGTGGAGGTGTCCTGGCATGTTCTGGTCACTCGTCAGCCTTCTCCTGGTCCTTCTCGCCATCAGGCTCGTGGTGTGGCTCGTGCGGAGCTTCGTCGCCTGGCTCGGCAGGGGGCCGCTCATCCACCGCGCGGCGGAGGGGAGAAACGTCCCCGAGGACGTCCAGGTCGCAGCCCGCCTGCTCGAGGAGTACCAGGTCGAGAAGGCCGTCGGCAGGGAGGTGGGCAAGCGTCCCCGCCTCACGCACCGCCAGCTGCGCCTCGTCCGCCACGCCGAGAAGGTCGTGCGCGACGACTACGTCGACCACCTGCGCATCTCGGCCTACCAGGTCGTGATCTTGTTCGTGGTCGGCTCCGTGGGCGGCCTCTTGCTCGAGGAGGCGTGGATGTACGTCACCGCAGGCCTCACGCAGAGCCGCGTCGGCCTGGTGTGGGGGCCCTTCTCGCCCCTGTACGGCGTGGGGACGGTGCTGCTCACCATCATCTCCCTCGCCCTGCGTCGCAAGGGGGCGCCGTGGTGGGCGATCTTCCTGGTGTCGATGCTGGTGGGCGGTCTGCTCGAGCAGGTGACCGGCTGGGGCATGGAGACCTTCATGGGCGCCGTTTCGTGGGACTACTCGCACGTCTGGGGGCACATCACCAAGTGGGTCGCCGTCCCCTTCCTCTTCTTCTGGGGCGTCCTGGGGCTGCTCTGGGCGCAGGTCGTGACCCCCTGGGTCTTGCAGCTCATCGGCGAGCCCACTACCAGGCGCCAGGTCGCCTTCGTCAGCCTCCTCGCCGTCTACCTCGCGGCGGACATCTCGATGACCCTCGTCTGCTTCCAGCGCCGCGCCGCACGCGACGCGGGCGTCGCACCGCGTAACGGCTTCGAGGAGTGGGTCGACGAGCACTACTCGAACGAGTTCATGAGCAACCGCTTCCAGAACATGGTCATAGAGGGCGTCTCCGGCGCCACCACCGCGTAGGCCCGCCACCGCCGGCGGGGCGGCGGTCCCTGCTGCAGGGGGTGCCCGTCCCTCCCATGGTTTCGCTTCCCGAAAAAGGGGCCCGCCACGGCCGCGCCCCCGCATGTTCTCGGGTAGACTCGCCTGAACCGGTGACGTCTCCCGGCGCCGTGCGGGCGGGTCGCCCCGGCGCCGGGGCTTGCGAGGGGGTCGACATGGGCGTGAGGGAAGAGGCACGGAGGATGAAGGCGGCCGCCCCGCGGCTGGGCGCCTCTTCGCTGGAGCAGCGAAACGATGCGCTGGCGAGGGTCGCGGCCGGGCTCAGGGACGCGGCGCCCATCATCTTCGAGGCCAACCGCCTCGACCTGGCGGCCGCTGAGGAGGCGGGCCTTCCCGCCACCATCCGCAAGCGCCTGCGCTACGACGAGGTCAAGATGGCCGAGAGCCAGGCGCAGCTCGAGGGGCTCCAGGGCCTGCCCGACCCGATCGGGCGCGTCTCCCTTAACCGCGAGCTCGCGGACGGCCTCGTCCTCACGCGCGTGAGCTGCCCCATCGGCGTGATCGGCGTGATCTTCGAGGCCCGCCCGGACGCGCTCGTCCAGGTCGCCTCCCTTTGCGTCAAGAGCGGCAACTGCGCCTTGCTCAAGGGCGGCAAGGAGACGGCGAACACCAACCGTGCCCTCTTCGAGGTCGTTCACCGGGCCGTGGAGGGGGCGGGCCTGCCGGCCGAGAGCCTCGCGCTCGCCGAGTCGCACGCGGAGGTCGACGAGCTCCTGGGCTGCGACGGGGACGTGGACCTTCTCATCCCCCGCGGCTCCAACGCCTTCGTCCGCTACATCCAGGAGCACACCAAGATTCCGGTCATGGGCCACTCCTCGGGCGTCTGCCACGTCTACGTGGACAAGGACGCGGACCTGGAGCTCGCCTGCCGCGTGGTCGTGGACGCCAAGACGCAGTACCCCGCGGTCTGCAACGCCGCAGAGACGCTCCTCGTCCACGAGGGGGTCGCGGCCGAGTTCCTGCCCATGGTCCAGGCGGCCCTCGCGGGGAGGGGGGCGCGCCTGAGGGGCACCCGGCAGGTCGTCGACCTCACCGCGGGAGACGGCGTGGACCCTGCGGTGGAGCTAATGGGCGACGACGAGTTCGGCACCGAGTACGGCGACTACGTGATGAGCTCCAGGGTCGTCTCGGGCGTGGAGGAGGCCGTGGCGCACGTCAACCGCTGGGGCTCGCACCACACCGACTGCATCGTCACCCGCGACGACGAGGTCGCCGAGTACTTCATGCAGATGGTCGACTCGGCCGGCGTCTACCGCAACTGCTCCACGCGCTTCGCGGACGGCTTCCGCTACGGCTTCGGCGCGGAGGTCGGCATCTCCACCGGGAAGCTCCACGCGCGGGGGCCGGTCGGCCTGGAGGGCCTCGAGACCTACAAGTATCGCCTGGTCGGGCACGGCGACGTGGTCGCGGACTTCGCCGAGGGGCGCAGGAGCTTCTCGTTTCGCGACCTCGAGGCGTAGGGGGCGGCGCCGGGATATCCCTATGGGAGCAGCGGGCCGACGAGCTCGTCGGGATCCACGACCTCGATGTTCGAGAGGCCCGCGTCCCTGAGCTCGGCCAGGTCGGTCGGGGTCGCCCACTTGTCGGTGATGAGCAGGTCGAACTCGTCGGCGCGCGCGTAGGCGAAGCCCGCCTGCTTGCTGAGCTTGGTCGAGTCCGCGAGGATCACCTTGTAGGTGGAGTGCTGCAGCATCTGCGAGTTGACGATGGCCTCCTGCAGGGTGTTGGAGGTCGCGCCCGCCTCCGCCGTGACGCCCGCGCAGCCCACGTAGCACTTGGTGGCCGTGACGCTGCGGATGTTGTTGAGGGCGAACTCGCCGGAGAGCACGCCGCGCGGCATGCGCACCTCGCCCCCGGTGACGAGGACCGTGATGCCCGGGGAGGGCGTGGCCATCGTGAGGCCGGAGACGCTGTTCGTGATGACCGACACGTCGCGCGAGGTGATCTTGCCGATCACGTCGAGCGCCGTGGTGCTCGTGTTGACGAAGACCTGCTCGCCGTCCTCGACGAGCTCCGCCGCACGCTGCGCGATGGCTGACTTGGCGCGCTCGATCCTGTTGGTGCCCGAGAGCCCGCCTGCGTCGTCGCGGCTCATCGCCACGCCGTAGCGGCGCGAGACCAGCCCCTTGCTTTCGAGGTAGTCGAGGTCGCGCCTCGCCGTGAGGGGGGAGACCCCGAAGTGGTCCGCCAGGTCGGAGACCTGGACCTGACCGCGCGAGCGGATCAGCTCCTCCATGCTGGCCCTGCGCCTCTCGACGAACGCCCTGCTCTGTCCCATCAGAACCCCCCCCCTCGTAGAACCCCGGGCCGATCCCTGCTGAGGGCGCCGAGCGAACAATCCGAACTATGCGATTGGTTTGCTACCTTATCATAACCAATCAGTCTGAAATTTATCACTTTGCAATGCTTCCATGACGCTTAGAACGAAAAAGGTTGCTTTTGAATACTATTGTGAACGAATCTAACGCCAAAACGACCAATAAATTCGTTCACGGCAAAATTAATGCCGCAGAGTAACTTGGGATGGTGTAGTATCCGTGTAAGAGTTCATTATGAACGTAGCTTTCGTCGTTCAAACGTTCAGAACGATATGTAAAGTACCTTATGCCGGTAAGGAGCTCGGAGGAGCTCTACAGAAGGGAGAGGGCATGCTTCTTAAGCAGCTGTACGAGCAGGGGCACTGCAACCTGGTGGACGGGCCGCTCGAGTGGAAGGAGGCCCTCCTGGAGGGCATCAAGCCCCTCATCGCGGATGGCTCCGTCGACCCCGAGTACGGTGACTGCCTGATCGAGAACGTCGAGAAGCACGGCCCCTACATCGTCCTCATGCCGGGCGTCGCCATGCCGCACGCCATGGAGAACGCCCGCGGCACCAACCGCGACGCCATCAGCTTCATGCGCGTCAAGGAGCCGGTCCATTTCGAGGACCCCGCCAACGAGGACACCGACGCCACCATCTTCTTCACGCTGAGCGACACCGACCCCGACGAGCACCTCAAGAGCATGCAGCGCCTCGCGCAGGTGCTCTCCAACGAGGAGGTCGTCGAGCGCCTCAAGAAGATCGAGAGCACGGAAGAGCTGCTCGAGATCGACGCCATGGTCGGCGACGAGTAGGCGGACGCGCGACAGAGAGCCTATTTGGGGCAAACGGGTTGCCCTGGAGATAGAGAGAGGAACAGCATGGACATTTTGTTGGCAGGGGTGAACTGGTTCTCTTCGACCATTCTCTCCCAACCGGCCTGGATCATCGGCTTCATCGTCGTGATCGGCTACGCCCTGCTCGGCAAGCACTGGTACGAGGTCCTCGCGGGCTTCATCAAGGCCTCCGTGGGCTACATGATCCTGCAGGTCGGTTCCGCGGGCCTGACCAACTCCTTCCGCCCGGTCATCGTCGGCCTGAAGGAGCGCTTCAACCTGACCGCTATGGTCATCGACCCCTACTTCGGCAACAACGCCGTCGACGCGGGCGTCAAGGCGGCCGCTGCCGGCGACTTCTCCCTCGCTGACGTCTCCTTCCTCCAGGGCGCGAACATCTCGCAGTACATGCTCCTGCTGCTGTTCGCCTACATCCTCAACATCGCGCTGGTCGCCTTCAAGAACAAGACCAAGATGCGCGCCATCTTCACCACGGGCAACGTCCAGGTCCAGCAGGCCGCTACCGCCCTGTGGCTCATCATGTTCTGCTTCCCCCAGCTCGCCTCCGGCCCCGCCCTCTTCGTCATGACCCTCCTCCTCGGCCTCTACTGGGCCGTCGGCTCCAACCTCACGGTCGGCCCGACCCAGGAGCTCACTGACGGCGCCGGCTTCTCCATCGGCCACCAGCAGATGTTCGGCATCTTCTTCGCGTCCAAGGTCGCCGGCTGGATGGCTCGCCGCGACGCCAAGAAGCAGGCCAAGAACCCCGAGAAGCACTCCGTCTTCGACAAGCGCCTCGAGGACATCGAGCTGCCCGGCTGGCTGTCCATGTTCAACGAGAACATGGTCTCCACGGCCATCCTGATGACCATCTTCTTCGGCATCATCCTGTGCGTCATCGGTCCGGACTTCCTGATCAAGCTGACCGCCGACAAGCAGCTCACCGGCAACGCCGCGCTGACCCCCGGCAAGGACTTCTTCTTCTACGTCCTCTACAACTGCTTCCAGTTCGCCGTCTACCTGACGATCCTCCAGCTGGGCGTCCGCACCTTCGTCGCCGAGCTCACCACCTCCTTCCAGGGCATCTCCTCCAAGCTGATCAAGGGCTCCGTCCCCGGCGTCGACTGCGCCGTCACCTTCGGCTTCGGCTCCACCAACGCCGTCACCATCGGCTTCATGGCCGGTGCCGTGGGCCAGTTCCTCGCCATCGGCGCGCTGCTGCTCATGCACTCCCCGGTCCTCGTGGTCGCCGGCTTCGTGCCCCTGTTCTTCGACAACGCCGTCATCGGCGTCTACGCCAACAACAAGGGTGGCCTCAAGGCCTGCCTGATCCTCCCGTTCATCTGCGGCCTCTGCCAGGTCTTCGGCTCCGCCCTCATCGCCTCCTGGGTCCAGATGTACGCCTTCGGCGGCTACCTCGGCATGTTCGACTGGGCTACCATCTGGCCGCTCTTCACGGTCATCATGAAGTACCTCGGCTGGATCGGCGTGGCCATCGTCGCCGTCATCCTCATCGTCATCCCGCAGCTCCAGTACAAGGCCGCCCCGAAGGACGAGAACGGCAACAGCACCTACTTCCTCGAGGTCGAGGACTACGACAAGTACAAGGAGTACGCGGCCAAGGCCGAGGCTTCCGCCGAGAAGGCTGAGTAGCTTCGCTCCCCGTACCTGGTTCGTCGAGCACGTAGTCGAGCCTGCCCCGGTGGGTAGACTTCAGGCAAGTACCGTCCGGGCCCCGACGGGGCCCGGACTCAGATGGGGCCAAGCCCCAGAAAGGATGTCAACCATGGCAACCAAGATCCTGTGCGCCTGCGCGAACGGCTCCGGCACCTCCCTGATGATGCAGATGGCGGTCGAGCGCGTCGCCAAGAAGCTCAACCTCAAGGATCCCAAGGTCCACCACTGCGCGCTGGCCGAGGGTACCTCTACTGCCAAGACCTATGACATCGTCTGCTTCCCGCGCAACTTCGAGAACATGTTCGCCGACGCCAAGGCCGCCGGCATCATCACCGTGCCGCTGAAGAACGTCATGAGCGACAAGGAGATCGAGGAGAAGTTCCTCGAGGCCGGCGTCGACAAGAAGTTCGCCTAAGACCAACGCCACGTCCAAGCACCACGTCCGCACAGAGGTGAGAGATGAACTACCAGAAGCACGTTCTCGCGACTGACATGGTCAAGTGCTACGCCGTCTGCATGTTCGACGGCGCCGACACCAACGGCTTCGTCGTCGCTACGGAGAAGGAAGGGCCGATGCGCCGCTTCACCCTCGACGGCAAGGTCATCGAGGACGTCAACGAGGGCCCCGGCGGCGTCATGACCGTCACGCAGGCCCCCGGCAGGGGCGACCAGCTGATGGCCACCTACAAGTTCTTCTCGCCCAACTTCGGCGCGGACGACGCCAAGATCGTCACCTGGACGCGCCAGGCGGACGGCACCTGGAAGATGTCGGTCGTCTGCGACCTGCCCTACGTGCACCGCTTCGGCGTCCTCAAGGGCGCCGACGGCCAGGACTGGCTCATCGCCTGCACCATCAAGAGCGAGTGCCGCCAGTTCAAGAACGACTGGCGCGACCCCGGCGCGGTCTACGTCGCGCCGCTCGACGGCGACCTCGAGCGCTATGACGAGGACCACCAGCTGCAGCTCACGAAGATTGCGAACTACCAGCTCCAGAACCACGGCTTCTACATGGCTCCGGACCGCAGCTTCGCCCTCGTGGGCACCGCCGCCGGCGTCTTCCGCTACACGGCGCCCGAGACGCGCGACGGCGCGTGGGACGTCCGCTGCCTCCTCGTGCAGCCCACGAGCGACATGTGCCTCGTGGACCTCGACGGCGACGGCAAGGACGAGGTCGTGACCATCTCCACCTTCCATGGCGACACGCTCTCCGTGTGGCACGCCACCGAGAACGAGGACAGCTACGAGAAGGTCTGGGAGGACCCGGAGAAGCGTCCGTTTCTGCACGCAATCTGGTCTGGTGACCTCGCCGGCAAGCCCAGCGCGGTGCTCGGCAACCGCAAGGGCGGCCGTGACCTCATGCGCCTCGGCTACGAGGACGGCGCCTACGCCGTGGAGATCATCGACCACGACTGCGGCCCCGCCAACTGCTGGGTCTTCAACGACGGCCAGGACCACATCATCTCGGCCAACCGCGAGACCAACGAGGTCGCCCTCTACGACGTGACCGCCTAGGCACTAAGACCTTCCCGCCCCCGGTCGCCCCGGGGGCGGGGCTCACTTACGAAAGGAGCTTGAATGTCCGCTATTGACGAGGTAACCCGCGAGAAGTGGATCATGAACACGTTCCCCGAGTGGGGCACGTGGCTCAACGAGGACATCGAGAACGCCGTGGTCCCCGAGGGCAACGTCAAGATGTGGTGGCTCGGTTGCACCGGCATGTGGGTCAAGACCCCCGGTGACGCCAACATCACCATCGACCTGTGGACCGGCAACGGCAAGCGCACCCACGGCAACGGCCTCATGAAGGTCGGCCACCAGATGGCCAACATGGCCGGCGTCCGCGCCATGCAGCCCAACCTGCGCAACATCCCCTACGTCTTCGACCCCTTCGCCTTCAAGCACGTCGACGCCGTCCTCGCCACCCACTACCACCAGGACCACATGTCCAAGGAGTGGGCCGCCCACGTCGTCAACTCCGGCATGACCACCACCGACGAGAACGGCAACGAGGTCCCCGTGCCGTTCATCGGCCCGGAGAAGTCTGCCGAGTTCTGGCGCAGCTGGGGCGTCCCCGAGGACCGCATCAAGGTCGTCAAGCCCGGTGACAAGATCAAGATCAAGGACATGACCATCGTGGCCATGGACTCCTTCGACCGCACCTGCATCACCACCACCGACTCCACCGGTCCCGACCGCGAGGACCTGGCCGGCAAGTGCCCGACCGACATGGACGAGAAGGCCGTCAACTACCTGCTCGTCACCCCGGGCGGCAACATCTACCACTCCGGCGACTCCCACTACTCCATCTACTTCGCGAAGCACGGCAAGGACATCATGAAGGAGTACGGCGGCGTGGACGTCTGCTTCGGCTCCTACGGCTGCAACCCGGTCGGCATCCAGGACAAGATGGAGGCCACCGACATCCTGCGCATGGCCGAGGCGCTGCAGGCCAAGGTCGTCATCCCCATCCACTGGGACGTCTGGACCAACTTCATGGCCGACCAGCGCGAGATCGAGGTCCTCTACCAGATGCGCAAGGACCGTCTCGGCTACACCTTCCACCCGTACTACTGGCAGCCCGGCGGCGACTACACGTACCCCCTCGACAAGGACAAGAAGGAGTACATGTACGACCGCGGCTTCCACGACTGCTTCGAGCACGAGCCCAACGTGCCGTTCCGCTCCGTCCTCTAGGACCGTCGAGCCAGGGCGACTACCAGGCCAGGGGGCCGGTCGCGGCAGCAGCCGCGACCGGCCCCCTTTTTCATGCGTGCGGCAGGGCTTCTCCCCGGGCGCCGTTTGGGTATGCTCTCTTAAAACACGCTGTACCTCGCCGCCGCCTTGCAGGCGCGGTATCGGGATCGGATGGGTGAGAGATGCCAGCTGGAGCAGGGACGTTCGAGGAGGGGGAGGTGCGCCCTGCCCCCAAGCGCGGGGGGAGCGACATCTCGGACGAGATAGTGGTGCTTCCCAAGTCCGAGGACGAGACGAGCCTGGAATACGCCTACCGCGTACTCAGGTACAACATCCTCATGTACAAGATGCCGCCCGGCGCCCAGCTCAGGGAGACGGCCGTCGCGCAGAAGCTCGGCCTCTCCAAGATGCCGGTGCACCAGGCCGTGGCCAGGCTGCGCGAGCAGCTCCTCGTCGACGTCGTCCCGCAGAGCGGCACCAACATCTCGCGCATCAACGTGAGCGCGATGCGGCAGGGTTCGCTGCTCCGGACCGACGTCGAGGCCCAGACCCTCTTCCGCATGGCTGGCAGGCTCCCGAGCAGCTACATCGTGCGCCTGAGCCAGTGCTTGGACGAGCAGCGCAGCACGCTCGAGGCCACCCCGCTCGACATCTTCCGCCTCGCGAGCCTAGACGACGAGTTTCATCGCATCGTCTTCGAGGGGTCGGGGCTCGAGTTTACCTGGCGCATGGTGCGGGCCGCCTCGACGCACTACGACCGAGTGCGCTTCATGGGGCTCGTCTACGGCTTCGACGACCCCTATACCTTCTACCGCGACCACGAGGACCTCGCCAAAAGGCTCGCCTTCGGCACGCGCCTCACGAAGGACCAGCTCTACACCTTCATCTATGGGCACCTCAACCACTTCGTGGACTTCTGGGACCAGATGGTGGAGCAGCACCCCGACTACTTCGACTTCGGGCCCGTCCCAGGGGACGCGGTCTAGGACGAGCCGGTGGAGGTGCTGTAAACCTATAGCCGGGCACCCAAATGACGCGAGTTTCGTACCTTTGATATTCCAGATGGAAAAACTCTCTTGAGGAGAGAGCTACGGGTCCCCCCCGCGAGGGGTCTCCCGATGCCATTTCTACAGCCTGTCCGGGTTCTGGCCAAGGCGCGAGCCCTGTTAGAATCTCAGGAACACAAAGGTTATAACCTATGCCAGGCAGTTCTCCGCATCGATGCGCCCGTCCGCCGGAGTAACATTGAGCAAACAAAAATATCACTTGTCCAAACAGCACTACACGAACAAAGAGTCGACCGCAGATTGCCGTCAAGGGTCAGTCCGTTTAGCCCGAAAAAACAGCCGTTTACGCAAGCGGACTCAAAGTGATATTTCACTTTTGTGCCGACTATGAAAACATAAGAAGTTGACGGGAGGTCCTGACGCCCCCCGCGCGTGCATCCCAAGGAGCCACGACGGCAAGGGGATAAGACCATGGCCCAGGAGATCCTCCCTTCTGCGCACCTGCTCGAGATGTTCAACCCCTACATGCACGATGAGGCCCGCATGATCGAGGTGCTCCGGAAGACCGTGAGCCTCGGGTTCTACCGGGCCGTCGAGCTGCCCGTGTTCTTCGACGCCGCCAACCGCTCTGCCGTGCGAGCGACCATCGAGGGGGAGCGTCTCCTCGGGACCACCTTCGCAGGCCCCTATCTCGCGGCCCGCGGCCTCAGCCTCTCGGACATGGACGAGGGCGCCCGCAGGCGCGCCGTCGCCCTTGCCGTGCAGCTCGCTGACTACGCGGCGGAGTCCGGGATGCGCAACCTCTGCGTGGCCAGTGGCCCCGACCCCGCGCCCGAGCTGCGCGGGCTCGCGAAGGTTGCCCTCGCGGACTCGATGGTCGCGCTGGCCGACCATGCCCGCGATCTGGGCCTCAACCTCACCATCGAGCCACTGGACCGCAATGCCCACAAGCGTCAGCTCATCGGTCCCATGGAGGAGGCGGTCACCTGGTTCGCGCCCATACACGACCGCTGCCCCAACGCCTACATCCACTGGGACAGCGCGCACGAGGCCCTGGGCGGCATCGACCTCATGCGGTCGCTCGATCTCGCCTCCCCCTACCTCGCGCAGCTCCACCTCTGCGACGCGATCCTGGACCCGGCGCACCCCTGCTTCGGCGACCTGCACATGGACTGCGCCCTGGCGCCCGGCTGGGAGACCGAGGGCTTCCTCACGCCCGAGGTCGGTGCGCGGATCCTCTCCAGGGTCGCCTCCTTCGACACGCCCGCGGGGGTGAGCGCCGTGTGCGCCTCCGTCGAGATCCACGGCCACCCCGGTGACCACCTCTGGCTCATTGAGGAGCATGCCCGCAGCTTCTTGCGACGCTGCTTCGACCTGGCGGGGGTCGGGGCCTAGCCCCGGCTCGCGACGGGTCCCGCGCCTGGTGCACGCCGCGCCGCCGCGGTCCTTATCGGCAGGACGTTAATACGGGTACGTGCTTGTCCTCTGGGCACCCCGTCTGTAGAGAAGGGAACGTGTATGGACAGGAGAACGTTTCTGACGGCCGCCGCAGCTGCCCCCCTGGCGCTGGGCACCCTCGCGGGATGCACCTTCGAGAAGGTCGACCGCACGGGAGGCGGTGGGTCCGGCGCCGTGGCGGCGGGCTCCAGCAACAAGGTGACGGTCGACCCGTACAACGCCGAGAACCAGATCAGGATCGCCTACGTCGCGCACGACCTCTCCACCCCCAACAACCAGGCGTGGCTCGAGGGCATCCAGCGCGAGTGCTCGTCGTGGGACAACATCACCATCGACTCCTTCAACGGCGAGTCCTCGGCCGAGACACAGGTCACGCTGATGGCCGACATCATCAACCAGCAGTACAACGCCGTCATCCTGCAGTGCTCCGACGGCGCGGCGCTCGCCTCGTCGGTCGCCCAGGCAGAGTCCGCGGGTATCCCCGTCATCACGCTCAACCTCGACTGCTCTTCCGACACTGTCCACAGCGCGCTCGTGATGGCCGTCGACTACGACGCCGGACGCCTCGCCGCCGAGAAGATGGCCGAGCAGATGGGCGAGAAGGGCGGCGTCGCCATCATCCAGGGCGTGCCTGGCCTGACCCGCACCGACAACCTCGAGCGCGGCTTCCGCGACACGATTGCCAACTACCCCGGCATCACCATCGTCGGCGCCAACAGCGCGGCCTTCGAGAAGGAGAAGGCGAGGACGGTCATGGAGGCCTTCATGCAGCAGTACGACGGCATGACCGGCGTCTTCTGCATCAACGATGCAATGGCCGAGGGTGCGGCGCTCGCCGCGGACAACGCGGGCAAGCGCGGCAAGTACATCATCTGGGGAGCCGACGGCGAGTCCGACGCCCTCACGATGATCGAGAACGGGCAGATGAGCGGCACGATCTACACCAACAGCTGGGACGAGGGCTCCACCGCCGCGAAGATCGCACTGCTCATGATCGGCTCCGAGTACAACTACACGGTGCTCACCAAGACCCCGCAGGTCGTCATGGAGCCGATCGTCGTCACCGCGGAGACCGTGGGGAGCATCTCGCAGGAGGACCGCTGGTAGGGCCTGGGCACACCGATCGACAAGAGAGGAGCAAGGGATGAAACAAGCAACGCTCAGGCGCCTGATCTCCATAGGCATGCTCTTGGTGCTGGTCGTGCTCTTCACGATCCTGAGTGGCATGTCCTTCCTTAACTCTACGAACCTCATCAACATCCTGCGCGACGCCTCGGTCGTCGCGATCGTCGGCGTCGGCGTGACCTACGTGATCATCACGTCCGGCATCGACCTCTCGACGGGCGCCATCATGGCCGTGGTCGGCATGGTGATGGCTAACGTCTACGCGTACACGCTCTGGCCCATCCCGGTGATGCTGCTCATCGGCGTCGCCGTGGGCCTCGTCTGCGGCCTCGTCAACGGCTTCATCGTCGGCAAGCTCCACGTACCCGAGTTCATCGCGACCCTGGCGACGATGAGCATCTACCGCTCGTTCACCTACATCATCGCGGTCCGCGACGCCAACGGCGTCATCCAGAGCCAGCCGATGGTCGTCCGCGACTTCACGGTCTTCGGTGGGGCGATGTGGCTCGGCGGCGTCATCGGGCCCTTCTACATCGTGACCTCGGCCGCGCTCGTGTTCATCATCGTCGGCCAGATCGTGCTCAAGCTCACGCACTTCGGCACCAACCTCTACTCCGTCGGTGCGAGCAAGAAGGCGGCGACCCTCTCGGGCATCAGCATCTCCAAGACGCAGATCATCGCCTACGTGGTCGTAGGCTTCTGCGCGGCGATCGGCTCGATCTTCACCATCGCGCGCCTGCAGTCGGCGACGACCTCCATCGGCCTCGGCTTCGAGTTCGACCCCATCGCCGCGGCGGTCATAGGCGGCGTGTCGCTCGCGGGTGGCAGCGGCGACGTCATCGGCATGGCAATCGGCGCGATCTTCATGGCGGCGCTCGACAACGGCGTCCTGAAGCTCGGAGTCAACACGGCGGTCCAGTACATCATCAAGGGCGCGGTCATCATCGCCGTCGTCATCTTCGACGCCGTCTACAAGAAGGTCATGGACAAGCGCGCGAAGGCGCGCGGCGCCGGGGCCGTCCCGGCGGTCGAGACGGAGAAAGGGGTGGCGGCATGAGCGAAACGCCCATCCTCGAGGCCAAGGGCATCTGCAAGAGCTTCTCTGGCGTGAAGGTGCTCCAGGACGTCCACTTCGAAGTGGCGCCAGGCGAGGTCCACGCCCTCATGGGCGAGAACGGCGCCGGCAAGTCGACCCTCATCAAGATCCTCACGGGCGTCTACACAATGGACTCGGGGCAGATCTTCTGGGAGGGGCAGCCCGTCCAGATCGATAGCTTCCAGGACTGCCAGAAGCTCGGCGTGTCCTGCATCTACCAGGAGCTCTCGGTCATCCCGCCGCTCACGGTGGCCCAGAACGTCTACCTCGGTCGCGAGCCGATGAAGGGCCCCTTCATCGACCACGCCAAGATGCGCGAGATGACCCAGCAGCTCATCGACAAGTACGAGTTCCCGCTCTCGCCCGACACCCTCGTGGAGAACCTGGGCATGGGCCAGCGCCAGCTCGTCGAGATCCTGAAGGGCCTGTCGGCCGACGCGAAGCTCCTGATCATGGACGAGCCGACCGCCTCCCTCTCCGCCAAGGAGTCCGAGAGCCTCTTCGACGTCATCGAGACGCTGCGCTCCGAGGGGGTCTCGATCGTCTACATCTCGCACCGCCTCGAGGAGGTCTACCGCCTCTCCGACCGCCTGACGATCCTGCGCGACGGCAAGAACGTCGAAGTCCTCACCAAGGACCAGATCGTCCCCGCCAAGGTCATCGAGACGATGATCGGCAAGGTCGTCGACGAGTCCGCAGGCTCGCGCAAGATGCTCCACTCCGACGACTCCGCCGAGGTGCGCCTCGACGTGAGGGGGCTCACCGACGCGACCAACAAGTACCGCGACATCAACCTCCAGGTGCACCGCGGCGAGATCCTGGGCATCGGCGGCCTCATCGGCGCCGGTAGGACCGAGCTCGTGCGCGCCATCTACGGCGTCGACAAGGCCGCCTCCGGAGAGGTGTGGCTCGACGGCAAGAAGCTCGACCCGACGCCCAAGAACAGCATCGCGGCGGGCATCGGCTTCGTCCCGGAGGACCGCAGGAACCAGGGCTTCATCCCGCTGCTGTCGACGGTCAAGAACGTCGCGCTGCCCAACTACGACATCGTGAAGATGCGCGGCAGGGCCATCGACGACGGGGACGAGCTCGCGCTCGGCGAGCGCGCCATCCAGGACGTCGACATCCGCCCGTGCGACCCCGCAAAGCGCGTCGGTGACATGTCCGGCGGCAACCAGCAGAAGGTCGTCCTCGGCAAGTGGCTGATGCGCTCCCTGAACCTCCTGATCGTCGACGAGCCGACCGCCGGCATCGACGTCGGTGCCAAGGACGAGATCTACTCGATCCTCGAGGACCTCGCCAAGCAGGGCGTGGCGGTCATCGTCGTGTCCTCCGACCTGCAGGAGCTCATCCGCGTCTCGCACCGCATCGTCGTGATGCGCAAGGGTGACATCGTCAAGGAGTTCAAGAACGAAGAGGTGACCCAGGCCATGGTGCTCGCTGCCGGCCAGGGCGTCGAGTCCGGGGAGGGGACGGCGGCATGAGGGGGAAGTTCAGTTTCAACACCTACAGCAAGCCCATCATTCTCATAGCGTTCATCGTCGTCCTGTGGCTCCTCGCGGGCAGCAACTTCATGAACGTCTCCAACATCGGGTCGGTCCTGAACTCGGTGTCCGTCATCGGCATCATGGTCTGCGGCACGATCTTCGTCTTCCTGATCGGCGGCATCGACCTCTCGATCGGCGCGTTGCTCGGCCTCACCGGCGTCGTCTGCGTCGAGGTCATCAACGCCCTGGGGGCGACGCCGGGCTCCGTCTTTGTCGGCATCCTCGCCGCGGTGGCGGTCGGCGCGCTCGCAGGCCTCTTCCACGGCTTCATCGTCACGACCTTCAATATCCCGGCGTTCCTCGTCACGTTTGCGACCCAGACCGCGTTCACGGGCATGTCCATGGTGATCACGGGCAACAAGATCGTCAGCTGCACGCAGCCGCCCCTGTTCACCGGCATCGCCGCGACCAAGATCCTCATGCTGCCGCTGCCCATCTACTTCATGCTCCTGATGGCGCTCATCAGCTGGTTCGTCCTGCGCAGGACCGTCTTCGGACGCCAGATCTACGCCGTGGGTGGCAACCCCACCGCGGCCGAGATCTCGGGCATCAACGTCAAGGGCCGCTCCATCGCCTGCTACGTGCTGTCCGGCGTGGCGGCCGCCATCGGTGGCGTCGTCCTCGCGTCCATGAACCAGCAGGGCATGGCCTCACAGGGTGCGGACTACGTGAACTCGGTGATCACCGCCGGCGTCATCGGCGGCGTGAGCCTGCTCGGCGGCGAGGGCACCGTGCCCGGCGCCATGTACGGCACCGTGCTCATGGGCCTGCTCACCAACGGCCTCAACCTGATGGGCGTAGACTCGACGCAGGCGGGCCTCGTGACTGGCGTCGTGACGATCGCCGCCGTGGCGCTCGACGCGGCCCAGCACCTCGACCAGTCCAAGAGGAAGGCTGGCGGGCTCTTTGCGGGGCTCACGAAGAGAAAGGACGTGGCTGCATCATGAAGAAGATAGACGCGCACGTGCACCTCGCGAAGGTCGTCGCGGGCTACTGCCGACGTGGCGAGAGCCGTGCCATCGGGGGCGGCAAGGCCCAGTGGGGCAACGGCGAGGTGTTCCAGCTCATCCCGCCCGAGATCGGGGGCGAGAACTTCCTGGCCGAGCAGCTGCTCGAGATCATGGACGCCAACGAGGTCGAGCGTGCCGTGCTGATGCAGGGCAGCCTCTACGGCTTCCAGAACCAGTACCACAAGCAGCTGCTGAAGGAGATGCCCGACCGCTTCTGCCCCTCGTGCACGGTCGACCCGTTCCAGACCGACCACATGGAGACCCTGAGGCACTACCTCGAGGACGACGGGTTCCGCCTGGTCAAGTTCGAGATCTCGAGCGGCGGCGGCCTGATGGGCACGCACGACCCGATAGACATCTCCGGCGACCGCATGATGGAGATCTTCAAGCTCATCGAGAAGAACCACGGCAACGTGGCGCTCGACGTGGGCGACATCACGATGGAGAGCCACCAGCCCTACGCGATCATGCGCGTGGCCGACCGCTGCCCCGACCTCAAGATCACGGTGTGCCACCTGCTCGCCCCGGCGCGTGACAAGCACAAGGAGTGGGCTCTCTCCCTCGAGCTGCTCTCCAAGCCCAACGTCTGGTTCGACATCGCCGCCATCCCCAAGATCATGGCACCGGACACCTACCCCTACCACGAGGCGGCGGCCTACCTCAAGGAGGCCAAGGGCATCATCGGCGCCGACCGCATGATGTGGGGCACCGACGCCCCCTTCGCGGCGACGCAGGACACCTACGAGCACCTGACCGACTACCTGCTGAAGGTCGACGCCTTCACCCCGGAGGAGCTCGAGGACGTGTACTACAACAACGCGCGGAAGGTCTACTTCGACTAACGGCGCGCCTGCCGGGCCCGGCGCAGGCCGGGCCCGGCCCAACCCCGCAGCAAGGATGAGGTCCCTCGCGCCCGCTTGGGCCGGGGCCGGAAAGGAACGGCCATGAAGCGTGTCGTGAGTCTGTACGCGACCCACTCGGAGCTATACGACCAGCTCAACGAGAGGGCGGCCGCCTATGCCGCCGAGCGCGGCATCGCCTACGAGTGGCTGCCGCAGGAGAACTGGACGGTCGAGTCCGCGGTCGCCGCCCTCGAGGGCGCCGATGCGGGCATCATCGACGTCGAGACCTACGACAGCCGCGTCTTCGACCGCATCAAGGACCGCTGCAAGCTCCTCGTGCGCTACGGGGTGGGCTTCGATGCCGTGAACCTCGCCGACGCGACGGCTGCGGGCATCACGGTCGCCAGGACCGCCGGCGCCAACGCAGAGAGCGTCGCGGAGATGTCCCTCACCATGATGCTGGCCGCGAAGCGCCAGCTGCCGCACAACCGCAAGGTGATCGAGTCGGGCGTGTGGGAGCGCAGCATCGGCGGCGAGCTCTTCGGCAAGAAGGTCGGCATCCTCGGCTTCGGCGCGATCGGCAAGAGGCTCGCCAAGCTCCTCTCGGGCTTCGAGGCCGACGTCTACGTCTATGACCCCTTCCTGCCGGACGGGGTCGCCGAGTCGTTCGGCGCCCACAAGGAGGAGCTCGACCGGATCTTCTCCGAGTGCGACGCCATCTCCGTCAACTCGCCCTACACCCCCGAGACCCACCACCTCGTCGACGCGCGCCGCATAGCCCTCATGAAGCCGGACGCGGTGGTCGTGTGCACCTCGCGCGGCAACATCGTGGACGAGGACGCGCTGGCGGACGCCCTGCGCGCCCACCGCATCCTCGGCGCCGGCCTCGACGTCTTCGCGCAGGAGCCCCTCCCGCTCGACTCGCCGCTCATCGGCCTCGACAACGTCATCCTCACGCCCCACGAGTCCGCTCAGACCACCGACGCCCTCTGGAACATCTACGCGCGGGCCATCGAGATCTGCTCCGACTTCTTCGCTGGGAAGGAGCTCGCGAGGGCGGACTTCCTGAACCCCGACGTGAACAAGACTGCGTGAGGGGAGAGGTGCCATGAGGTACTTCGTCGGCCTGGACAACGGCGGCACGGCGACCAAGGCCTCTGTCTTCGACGAGCACGGCGTCGAGGCGGGAAGCTGCGGCGTGTCGACCAGGGCGCTCACCCCGTCGCCCGGCCTCGTCGAGCGCGACATGGAGGAGATGTGGCAGGCCAACTGCGCCGTCGTCAAGGGCGCCCTGGAGCGTAGCGGCGTCCGCGCCCAGGACGTTGCGGGCATCGGCGTCTCCGGGCACGGCAAGGGCCTCTATCTCTGGGGCAAGGATGACGCACCGGTCCGCAACGGCATCATATCGACCGACGACCGGGCGTGGAGGTACGTCCAGCGCTGGAGGGAGGAGGGCGTCGAGCGCGAGGTGGGAGAGCGGACGCTGCAGCACGTGATGGCCTGCCAGCCTGGGCCGCTCCTCGCCTGGATCAAGGACCGGGAGCCGGAGAATTACGCGAACATCCGCTGGGTCTTCGAGTGCAAGGACTACGTCCGCTTCCGCCTCACTGGCAAGGCCGGCGCGGAGCTGTCGGACTACTCCGGATCGGGCCTCATGGACCTGCGGACCAAGCGGTTCGATCCCGCCATCCTGGACCTCTACGGCATCCCGGAGGTGTCCGATGCGCTCCCTCCGCTCTGCCGCGCGACCGAGGTGTGCGGGGTCGTGACCGAGGAGGCGGCCGGGCTCACGGGGCTGCTTCCCGGCACCCCCGTCACCGGCGGCATGTTCGACATCGACGCCTGCGCCATCGGCTCGGGCGTCGTCGTGCCGGACCTCGTCTGCATGATCGCGGGGACCTGGTCCATCAACGAGTTCATCAGGCGGGAGCCGGTGCTGGGCGGCAAGGTGCGGATGAACTCGCTCTTCTCGCTCCCTGGCTACTACCTGGTCGAGGAGAGCTCGCCCACGTCGGCGGGCAACCTCTCGTGGTTCGTGAGGCAGTTCCCCGAGCTCGACAAGAGGTGCGAGGAAGAGGGTAAAAGCGTCTACGACCTGCTCGACGAGTGGGTCGAGGAGGTGCCCCCGACGGAGTTCGTCCCCGTGTTCCTGCCGTTCCTCATGGGCTCCAACGTGCATCCCAACGCGCGGGGCAGCTTCGTCGGGATGAGCCTCAGCCACACGCGCAAGCACCTCGCGCGCAGCGTCTTCGAAGGGATCACCTTCTGCCACCGGACGCACCTCGAGCGACTGCTGCAGGCGGCCGACGAGCCGCCCCGGGCCATACGGCTCGCCGGCGGCGCCGCGCGCGCCGCGGTGTGGGCGCAGATGTTCGCTGACGTCTGCGGGCTTCCGGTCGAGACGGTGGCGGCGTCGGAGACCGGGGCGCTGGGCGTCGCCATCGCGACCGCCGTGGCCGTCGGGGCCTACGACACCGTCGAGGATGCCGTGGCCGCCATGGTCTCCGTGTCGGGGCGCTTCGAGCCTCGCTATGACCTGAGGCGGATTTATGACAGGAAGTATGATTTGTATTGCAAGACCGTCGATGCCCTCGACGGCGTGTGGGATGATATGCAGAAGTTAGTCGACGCTTAACGCGTGCTCGGCAAGCGGTCGACGCCAACAGCCAGACGGAGGGAGTCTCTCAATGATGCTCAAGGAGCTTCGTGAAAAGGTGTACGAGGCCAACATGGACCTGCCCAAGCACGGGCTGGTCGTCTTCACCTGGGGCAACGCCTCGGAGATCGACCGCGACAAGGGCCTGTTCGTGATCAAGCCCTCCGGCGTGGACTACGACGAGCTCAGCCCCGAGAACATGGTCGTGTGCGACCTCGACGGCAAGGTCGTCGAGGGCGACCTCAACCCGTCCAGCGACACCGCGACCCACGCCTACCTCTACAGGAGCTGGGAGAAGGTCGGCGGCATCGTCCACACTCACTCCAGCGCGGCGGTGAGCTGGGCGCAGGCCGGCCGTGACATCCCGTGCTACGGCACGACGCAGGCGGACTACTTCTACGGCGCCGTCCCCTGCATGCGCGGCCTGACCGAGGAGGAGATCGAGGAGGCCTACGAGCTCAACACCGGCAAGGTCATCGTTGAGGGCTTCGAGGGCAAGGACCCCGTCGCCCTGCCCGGCTGCCTCGTGCGCAACCACGGTCCGTTCTCCTGGGGCAAGGACGCCGCCGCGGCCGTCTACCACGCCGTCGTGATGGAGCAGGTCGCCACCATGGCGCTGCACACCGAGCAGATCTGCGCCACCGCCGGCAAGCCGATCGAGGAGGCCCTGGCCCCGCAGTACCTCCTCGACAAGCACTACATGCGCAAGCACGGCCCCAACGCCTACTACGGACAGAAGAAGTAGCCAGGGACCACATCGAACACCACGTTGGCAGGGAGGGGCGCCGGACGGTCGAGCGAGCGTCCGGCGCCCCCTTTGCAAGGAGGGAGCCAAGACATGAGCAAGTCCTACAAGCTCGGACTGTACGAGAAGGCCACCCCGCAGGAGCTCGGCTGGGAGGAGCGCCTCCAGGTGGCGGCCGAGTGCGGCTTCGACTACATGGAAATCTCCGTCGACGAGTCCGACGCCCGCCAGGCGCGTCTCGACTGGACGCCGGCCGAGCGCCAGGAGGTCATCCAGGCGATGCGCAACACGGGGGTGCCCCTGGGCTCCATGTGCCTCTCCGGCCACCGCAAGTGGCCCTTCGGCGCGAAGGACCCCGCCAAGCGCGCGAGGAGCCTCGAGATGATGGACAAGGCCCTCGACCTCGCCTGCGACCTCGGGCTGCACGTGATCCAGCTCGCCGGCTACGACGCCTACTACGACGAGGACAAGTGGGACGGCTCCGAGGCGTGCTTCGCCGAGAACCTCGCCCGTGCGACCGAGATGGCCGCCGAGGCGGGCGTCGTGATGGGCTTCGAGACCATGGAGACCCCCTTCATGGACACCGTCGCCAAGGCCATGCACTACGTCGACCTCATCAACAGCCCCTTCCTCGGCGTCTACCCCGACGTGGGCAACCTCACCAACGCCTCGCTGCTCTACGGCGTGTCCGTCGCGGACGACGTCGCCACGGGCGCGGGCCACATCTTCGCCGCGCACCTCAAGGCGACGCGCGCCGGCCAGTACCGCGACATGCTCTTCGGCGAGGGGACGACCGACTACGAGGGCGGCCTGAGCCAGCTCGTCCCGCAGGGCGTGCGCCGTTACGTCTGCGAGATGTGGTACCTCGGCTCGCCCAGCTGGAAGGAGGACGTCGCCCACGCCTCCGAGTTCGCCCGCGCCAAGGTCGACGCGGCGATGGCGGCTCTCGCGTAGCGGCGGCCTTGCGCCAGGTTCAGAATCTGAACCCACGTCGGGCGATAAGACGGCGGGCGGGGGAGCCCGCATGCCGTACATTAGGTAGGACAGGAACCTCTGGAAGCACGGAAAGGACAAGGGAATGAAGTTCTTCATCGACACCGCCGACCTGGACGAGATCCGCGAGGCCCAGAGCTGGGGCATCCTCTCTGGCGTCACCACCAACCCCTCCCTGTACGCCAAGACCGGCGGCAAGCTCGCCGACTTCGAGGACCACATGGTCAAGATCTGCGAGATCTGCGACGGTCTGCCCGTCTCCGCCGAGTCCACGGCCGAGACCACCGAGGCCATGATCGAGGAGGCCGAGCACCTCGCCTCCCTCGCGCCCAACATCGTGGTCAAGCTCCCGGTCTGCGAGGCCTCCCTGCCGGCGACCCACCACCTCGCCAAGGAGGGCATCCGCGTCAACATGACGCTGGTCTTCTCCGCCCCGCAGGCCCTTCTCGCCGCCCGCGCTGGCGCGCGCTACATCTCGCCGTTCGTCGGTCGCTTCGACGACATCGCTGAGGACGGCCTGGAGCAGCTCAACACCGTCGTGACCGCCGTCAAGAACTACAGCTACGGCTACTGGGACGAGGAGGGCGGCCCGGAGATCATCACCGCCTCCGTCCGCACCCCTAACCACGTGACCCAGGCCGCGCTCATGGGCGCCGACATCGCCACCGTGCCGTTCGGCGCGCTCAAGAAGTGCGTCCATCACCCGCTGACCGACCAGGGCCTCGAGAGGTTCGCGGCCGACTGGGCGAAGGTCACCGGCGAGGCCAAGTAGGGCCAGGGCACCACGCGCGAGGGCACCGCAAGCGGCCGAGGGTCGCCGGCGGTGCTCTCGACTTACCATCGAGGACAAGAGAGACGGCCCCGGGGGCAGCCCCGGCGGCAGAACGAAGGGAGCAAAGATGGCGGAAGGGACGGCAGCCCCCGACTTCCAGGAGCTCGCTCGGATCGCCCGACGCGTGCGCCAACAGATCGTCATCGGCGTGCACGCGGCCAAGTCCGGACACCCCGGCGGCTCGCTCGGCGCGGCTGACATCATGACCTACCTGTACTTCCACGAGATGAACGTGGACCCCAAGAACCCGCGCGACCCCAAGCGCGACAGGTTCGTCCTCTCCAAGGGCCACTGTGCGCCCGCCCTCTACGGCACCCTCGCCGAGCGCGGCTTCTTCCCCGTGGAGGACATCCCCACGCTGCGCCACGTCGGCAGCCACCTGCAGGGCCACCCCAACATGAACGACACGCCCGGCGTCGACATGTCCACCGGCTCGCTCGGACAGGGCGTCTCCGCCGCCGTGGGCATGGCGCTGGCCGCCAAGCTCTGGGGCGACGACTACCGCACCTACACCCTGCTCGGCGACGGCGAGATCCAGGAGGGCCAGGTCTGGGAGGCTGCGATGTTCGCTGGTAGCCACCACCTGGACAACCTCTGCGTGATCGTGGACAACAACAACCTGCAGATCGACGGCACCATCGAGCAGGTCAACTCGCCCTATCCCATCGCAGACAAGTTCCGCGCCTTCAACTTCCATGTGATCGAGGTCGCGGACGGCAACGACATGACGCAGCTTGCCCCCGCCTTCGAGGAGGCCAGGCAGACCAAGGGCGCGCCCACGGCCATCGTCTGCAAGACGGTCAAGGGCAAGGGCGTCTCCTTCATGGAGAACCAGGTCGGCTGGCACGGCAAGGCACCCAACGACGAGCAGTTCGAGCAGGCCATGGCCGAGCTCGCTGGAGAGGAGTAGCCATGGCAGACGTCAAGAAGGTCGCAACGCGCCAGAGCTACGGCGAGGAGCTCGTCGAGCTCGGCAAGGAGCACGACGACTTCGTGGTGCTCGACGCCGACCTCGCGGCCGCTACCAAGACCGGCCTGTTCAAGGCCGCCTTCCCCGACCGCCACGTCGACTGCGGCATCGCCGAGCAGGACCTCATGGGCATCGCGGCGGGCATCGCCGCCGCCGGCCACACAGTCTTCGCGAGCTCGTTCGCGATGTTCGCCGCCGGCCGCGCCTTCGAGCAGGTCAGGAACTCCATCGGCTACCCGCACCTCAACGTTAAGATCGGCGCGACCCACGCCGGCCTCTCCGTCGGCGAGGACGGCGCCACCCACCAGTGCTGCGAGGACATCGCGCTCATGAGGACCATCCCGGGGATGACGGTCATCGTGCCGTCCGACGACGTGGAGGCCCGCGCCGCGACCCGCGCCGCCTACGAGATGGACGGCCCCGTCTACCTGCGCTTCTGCCGCCTCGCCACGCCGGTCGTCAACGACCGCCCCGACTACGACTTCAAGGTCGGCAAGGCCTACGTCCTGCGCGAGGGCACCGACGTCACCATCGTGGCCTGCGGCCTCATGGTCGAGCAGGCGCTCGAGGCCGCCCGCCAGCTCGAGGCCTCCGGCGTGTCCGCCGAGGTCATCAACGCCCCGACCGTGAAGCCGCTCGACGCCGAGACGATCGTCGCCTCCGCGCGCAAGACGGGTAGGGTCGTCACCGCCGAGGAGCACTCGGTGATCGGCGGCCTCGGCTCGGCCGTGTGCGACGTCCTCTCCGAGCAGCACCCCGTGCCGGTCAGGAAGGTGGGCGTCGAGGACACCTTCGGCGAGTCCGGTCCGGCCGTCGAGGTCCTCAAGAAGTACGGCCTCACCGCCGAGCACGTCGCCGAGGCGGCCCTCTCGCTCGTCAAGTAGGGTCCCACCCGCGCGTCGACGGGCGCGCGACGACGCGATGGCCGCGTCACGAACGACTACAGAAGCGCCCCCGCGGCGAGCGCGGCCCCGTGGGGCCGCCCACCCGGGGGCGCGTCATGAAGGGAGCGCATCTCATGGAGACAGCGGACGGAAGGCAGGCGGGGGCGATGGTGGCCCCCTCGCTGCTCGCAGCTGACCGCATGCACTTCGGCCGCGAGCTGGAGAGCGTGGCGGACGCCGACTACCTGCACGTCGACGTGATGGACGGCCACTTCGTCCCGCCGATCGCGTTCGGCGCCATCGACGTGCGCTCCGTCGCCGCCGCCTCGCAGGTGCCGCTCGACGTGCACCTCATGGTCGACAACCCCGACGAGTGCATCGACCAGTACCTCGACACGGAGGCGCGCATCGTGACCTTCCACTGGGAGGCCGCGACCCACGCGCACCGCCTCGTCGAGAAGACCCACCAGGCCGGCAAGCTCTCCGGCGTCGCCCTCAACCCCGCGACGCCCCCTGAGGCCCTGCGCGAGCTCCTGCGCTGGGTCGACCTCGTGCTCGTCATGACCGTCGACCCCGGCTACGGCGGGCAGGGCATCGTCGAGGGCAGCCGCGACAAGGTCGCCCGCACGAGCCGTCTCTGCCGCGAGCTGGGCGTGAGCCCCATCATCGAGGTGGACGGCGGGGTCAGGGCGGGCAACGCCGGCACCCTCGCGGCCGCTGGCGCGAGCCTGCTCGTCGCGGGCAGCGCCGTCTTCGGCAGGGAGGATAGGGCCGCGGCCATCCACGAGCTGCGCCTGGCGTCCCAGGAGGGCTAGGCCGGGGCGAGGCTGGCCCTGCGCAACGGCCCCTGCGAGAGGAGCGTCCCGGACATGCGAGGGCGGGCGGCCACGCACCTGGTGGCCGCCCGCCCTTCTCGTCCGTGCTCTATCCCGAGCCGGCGCCTTGTGCCCGGCGCCTTGTACTATGCCCTCCTGAGGCGCTCCGCGATGGCGAGGATGAACTCCTCGGTGTCGAGGGTGGTGGGGTTCGGGAGGGTCGTGATGCGGGCGAGGTCGCCGGTCATCTCGCCGCCCTCGATGGTGTCGATCGTGGCGCGCTCGAGCCTGTCGGCGAAGTCTGCGAGCTCGGGTAGGCCGTCGAGCTCGCCGCGCTTGCGCAGGGCGCCCGACCAGGCGAAGATCGTCGCCACGGAGTTGGTCGAGGTCCTCTCGCCGCGCAGGTGCTTGTAGTAGTGGCGCTGGACGGTGCCGTGGGCGGCCTCGTACTCGAAGTAGCCGTGGGGCGAGACGAGCACGGAGGTCATCATCGCGAGCGAGCCGAAGGCGCTCGAGAGCATGTCGCTCATCACGTCGCCGTCGTAGTTCTTGCAGGCCCAGATGAAGCCGCCCTCGGACTTCATGACCCGGGCGACCGCGTCGTCGATCAGCGTGTAGAAGTAGGTGATCCCCGCCTCCTCGAAGCGCGTGCGGTACTCGGCCTCGTAGAGGTCGGCGAAGACGTCCTTGAAGCGGTGGTCGTAGGTCTTGGAGATGGTGTCCTTGGTCGCGAACCACAGGTCCTGGCGGGTGGAGAGCGCGAACTCGAAGCAGCTGCGCGCGAAGCTCTCGATGGAGGCGTCCAGGTTGTGCATGCCCTGCACGACGCCCGGGCCGGAGAACTCGTGGATGAGGCTCCTGGTCTCGGTGCCGTCCGCCGCGGTGAAGACGAGCTCGGCCTTGCCGGGGCCCTCGACGCGCATCTCGGTGTTGCGGTAGACGTCGCCGTAGGCGTGTCGGGCGATGGTGATGGGGCGCTTCCAGGAGCGCACCTGCGGCTCGATGCCCCTGACCACGATCGGGGCGCGGAAGACGGTGCCGTCGAGCATGGCTCGGATGGTGCCGTTGGGGCTCTTCCACATCTGGGAGAGGCCGTACTCCTTCACGCGGGCTGCGTTGGGGGTGATCGTGGCGCACTTGACGGCCACGCCCAGGCGCTTGGTCGCCTCGGCCGAGTCGACGGTGACCTGGTCGTGGGTGGCCTCGCGGTTCTCGAGGCCGAGGTCGAAGTACTCGGTCTTGAGGTCGACGAACGGCTCCACGAGGTCGTCCTTGATCATCTTCCAGATGATGCGGGTCATCTCGTCGCCGTCCATCTCGACGAGCGGCGTCTTCATCGCGATCTTGGCCATCCAAGCCTCCAACTATCGGGCCGCGCGGGCGGCCGGCGTATCGACCTCCCACATTGTAGCCGGCGGCCGCGCAGGGGCGGTTGCCCGCGTGTTACGGCCGCGGCGGTCGTGGGGTCACGTCCCGTGGCGGCCCCCGGGCCGCGTCTGGGCCCGGAGCTACTCCTGGTGCCGCCGCGAGGCCCCGCCCGCGCCGGCGCCCCCGTCCGCGCCGGCCGTGCGGCCGCGCCTGTCGGCGTGGCGGGCGTCTGTCCTGGGGCGGCCCTTCGCCTCGAGGTTGCGCAGGTTGGTGACCGTGCGCTCCATGCCGTGCGGCACGTAGCCCATGGTGGAGAGGTTGTCGGGCAGGTAGTCCACGAGGCTCAGGGGCGCCGTCTGCACCACGTGCGCGGGCTCGGGCCCGGGCTTGGCGCAGAGCCCGAAGACCGTCGCCCCCTTGGCGCACAGGCGCTCCTCGTAGGCGCTCACCGGGTCGTCCGGCAGGAGCGCGCGGCAGTCGTCCGTGCTCCAGACGAGCTCGTAGCCGGCGAGTTCGACCTGGGTCAGCGTGAAGTCGCGCAGGGGCTGGCTGTCCGTCTTGAGCTGCACGCGGCCGTCGGGCGCCAGCACGCGGCGGAAGTCCATGAGGCGGTCGACGTAGGTGAGGCGCTCCCTCGCGCGCCTGGCGCGCGGGAAGGGCGTCGGGAAGTTGAGGTAGATTAGGGAGACCTCGCCGGGCGAGAAGAACTCGGGCACGTCGCTCCCCTTGCCGGGGACGAAGACGACGTTGGGCAGGCCGCTCTCCTGGGCCTTCTGGGCCGCGTAGGCGATGCAGAGCGGCTCGTAGTCCACGCCGACGAAGAGCACGTCCGGCTCGCGGCGCGCCGCCTCGACGGTGAAGCCGCCCTTGCCGCAGCCGAGGTCGAGCCTGACCTCCGAGTAGCGCGCCCCCGGCCGTCCCGGCTCGAGGGGGTGGCAGGCCTCGGCCCAGGCGCCCGCGAGGGAGCGGGGGCTCGTCTCGATGCTGTCGGCGTAGCGCTCGAGCCGCTCCTCGAGGACGAAGTGCTTGGGCAGGCGGGTGTGCATTCCGTGCATGGCGTTCCTATCTCCGGGTGCGGGCCGCGCCCGGCGCGGCCCCGGGCGCTCGGGCGCCCTCTCGCAAGACCACAGTGTACGTGCGCGCCGGCGTCGGCGCGCGTCCGCGGCTCCCTCTTCGCAAAAGATGCCCGCGCAGACCCGACGGGCGCTTTGCCGCGCGGCTCCGGGGCGCTACATTTATCTCCGTGAGCCTGCCGCGCGCGGCCCCTGGCGCGAGACGGCGCCGACTGCGCGCCGCCTGTCGTGGGGGAGACACATGAACCGCTTCGCAAGGGGAATCGTCGCGACCATCGTCGGTGCGAGCCTGTGGGGGCTCTCCGGCGTCTTCGCCCAGTACCTCTACGCGCACTACGAGATCACCGCGCTCTTCGTGACGGCCGTGCGCACGGTCTCGGCGGGCCTCGTCTTCCTGCTGTACTTCCTCTGGCGCCGCCGCGACCTCCTGCGCGAGCTCCTGGGCGACCGCGCGTCCGTGCGCCAGCTCCTCGTCTTCGGCTGCTGTGGCCTCTACACCTGCCAGCTCACCTACATCGTGGCCGTGGGCTTCACCAACGCGGGCACCGCCACGGTGATGCAGAGCTCGAGCGTCGTCTTCGTGATGCTCGCGACCTGCCTCATCGGCCGGCGGCTGCCCCACGCGCGGGAGGTGGCGGGGCTCGTCTGCGCCTTCGCGGCCGCCGTGCTGATCGCAACCAAGGGCGACCTCGGGACGCTGCAGATTCCCGTGCCCGGCCTGGTCTGGGGCGTCCTCAACGCGCTGAGCGTCACGTTCTACATCATGTACCCGCGCCGGCTCTTCGAGCGCTGGGGGAGCCTGCCCATCACGGGCCTCAGCCTGCTCGTCGGCGGGGTGCTCGCGTTCGTGGTGTGGCTGGCGGCCGGGGTTCTCTGGGGCGCGACGGATGGGGCCCTCGGGGTCTCCGCCGCCGTGCCGGCCTTCGGCTGGGACGGCATCGCCTGCCTCGCCGGCATCGCGGTCGTGGGCACCCTGATGGCCTTCTCGCTCTACCTGCACGGCGTCTCCATCGTGGGCGGCCTCACCGGCAGCCTGCTCGGCACCATGGAGCCGCTGAGCGCCAACGTGCTCGCGGTCCTGTGGCTGAACACCCCCTTCACCTGGGCCGACTGGGTGGGGCTCGCCCTCATGCTCGTGACCACGGCCCTGGTGTCTCTCGGCGGGGCGCAGGGCTCGGGAGAGGCCGCGCCCGGCGCCGAGGGCGCGCCTGCCGCCGAGGGAGCCCCGGCGTCCGAGGCGGGGGAGGCGTAGGGCATGGAGCTCGACCTCAGGCGCGTCATCGGCGGCATGGCCCCGGAGCCGCTCGACGTCGAGCTGCACCGGCTGGAGACGCCCTGGACCGGCCAGGTGGAGCGCTCGGAGCACCCCCGGCCGGAGCATCCGAGGCCGCAGTTCGCCCGCGCGCGGTGGTGCTCCCTCAACGGCTGGTGGGACTGCGCGGTGCGCCCCTGCGCCGACGCGCGCGCCCGCTGGCGGGAGGCCCGCCCGCCAGCACGGGGCGCCTGGGAGTCGCGGATCCGCGTGCCCTTCTCGCCCGAGGCGCCGCTGTCCGGCGTGGGGCATCGGCTCGCCCCCGACGAGCTGCTCTTCTACGGCCTCTCCTTCGACGCGCCGGCGCTTGCGGCCGGCGAGCGGCTCCTGCTGCACCTGGACGCCGTCGACTGGGCCTGCGCCGCCTACCTCAACGGGGGGAGGGTCGCCGAGCACGTGGGCGGGTACCTGCCCTTCTCGGTCGACCTGACGGACGCGCTGCGGACGGGCGAGAACCGCCTGGAGCTGTGCGTCTTTGACCCGAGCGAGACGGGGACGCAGCTGCGTGGCAAGCAGCGCATCCGTCGCGGCAACATGTGGTACACGGCGCAGAGCGGCGTCTGGCGCGACGCCTGGCTCGAGGTGGTGCCCGCGGCGCACCTCGTGGGCGTCTCGCTCGCCCCCGACCCCGACGCGGGGCTGCTGCGCCTCAAGGCACGCGTGTGCGGCACGGGGACGCTGCGCGTCGAGGTGTGCGCGGGGGAGGAGGTCGTCGCCACGGGAGGGGTCGTCGTGGGACAGGAGGCCGCCCTTCCGGCCCCTGTGGGCGCCGCGGGGCCGGACGTCTCGGGGCGGGGGGCCGGGGGCGCTGCCGCCACGGGCGTCGGGGGCGAGGTCTCGCTCGAGATCCCGGTCGCGAGCCCGCGCCTGTGGGGCCCCGAGGACCCCTTCCTGTACGGGCTCAGGCTCTCGTTCGGCGACGACGAGGTCACGAGCTACTGCGCCTTCCGCACCGTGGGCGTGGAGCTCGACGCCGAGGGCACCATGCGCTTCTGCCTCAACCACGCCCCGCTCTTCCTGCGCGGCGTGCTCGACCAGGGCTACTGGCCCGACGGGCTCATGACGGCACCCAGCGACGCGGCGCTCGTGGCGGACGTGCGCCGGGCGCGCGAGGCAGGCTTCAACCTGATGCGCAAGCACGTGAAGGTGGAGTCCGAGCGCTGGTACTACCACTGCGACAGGCTCGGCATGCTCGTCTGGCAGGACATGGTCTCCGGCGGCGGCAGGCGCCACGAGTGGGACGCGCTGAACAAGCCCACCCTCTTCCGGCACGCGCAGGCCGCCTTCGACGACCGGCCGCGCCTGCACCAGCGGCGGCTCTCCGCAGGCGACGCCGCCTTTCGCGAGGAGTGGCGCGAGACGGCGGCGGGCACCGTGCGGCTGCTCGCCAACCATCCCTGCGTCGTCACCTGGACTCTCTTCAACGAGGGCTGGGGGCAGTTCGACGCGCGGGCGGCCACGCGCCTCGTGCGCTCGCTCGACCCCACGCGCCCGATAAACGCCACCTGCGGCTGGTACGACCAGGGCGCAGGCGACTACCACGCCATCCACAACTACTTCCGCACGATGCGGGTCTACCCCGAGACGCTCGTCGCGCGCCTCGCGGGCGCCCGGCGCGCCTTCTTCGTGAGCGAGTTCGGCGGGCTCATGTACCACGTGGAGGGGCACAGCTCCCTCGACCGCGCCTACGGCTACGACAAGTTCGACTCGGAGGAGGGCTGGCGCGAGGCGGCGCGCGCCCGGCTCGAGGAGGCGGCTGCGCTCGAGGGGCAGGGGCTGGCGGGCTTCGTGTTCACGCAGCTGAGCGACGTGGAGGAGGAGACGAACGGGATCCTCACCTACGACCGTCGCCTAGACAAGCTGACGGGCGAGCGCTTCGGCGACGCGGGCGGCGCCGGATAGGCCCCGGGTACGCGGGGGGCGTCCGGGCCCCGCGCCCGCCAAAAGGGGCGGCGCCCCGCAAGGGCGAGGCGCCGCGTGCCGGGCGCGCGCCCGGCGGGAGGTCCTTGTCGGCCCTGGCTACTCGCCGTCCTCCTCGGACATCTCGAGCAGCGTGCTCATGAGGGCGGGGGTGACCTGCTTCTTGCGGCTCACCACGCCGGGCAGGGTCGCGACGCCGTCCTCGGGCGTGACGCCGAAGGCACGTGAGACCATCGCCTCGGAGTTGGGGCCCCAGTAGAGCATCTCGGTCGTCTGGGACTTGACGTCGGTGAACATGTAGAAGACGACGGGGATCTCGTTGACCTTGGCCCCCTCGGGCAGGTAGGGGCCGCAGAGGGCCTCGGCCGCCTTGCGGCTGTTCTCGGTCATGAAGGAGCCCTGGCCGACGCCGAAGCGGACCTTGCCGCGGCTGAAGACCTTGAAGTCCGAGTTGAAGAACTCCTCGGCCGTGCGTCCGGTGAGGTCGGCGCCGGCGTCGAACATCTGGTCCGCGTAGGTGTCGATGTCGACCCCGGCGATCTTGGCGAGGGCGTTGCCGGCCTCGACGTCCATCGGGGTGCAGGTGGGCGAGCGGAACGCGAGGGTGTCGGAGAGGATGGCCGAGAGCATGAGGCCGGCGATGTTCGCCGGGATCTCCACGCCGTTCTCGCGGTAGATGCTGTAGATGATGGTGCAGGTGCAGCCCACGGGCATGTTGCGGAAGTAGGCTGGCGCGGAGGTCTCGATCGAGCCGATGCGGTGGTGGTCGATGATCTCCATGATGACGGCCTGCTCGAGGCCGTCGACCGCCTGGGAGCGCTCGTTGTGGTCCACGAGGATGACGTGCTTCTTCTGGGGGTCGAGCAGGTTGGGGCCGTTCACGACGCCGGCGTAGTGGCCGCCCTCGTCGACGACGGGGAAGAAGCGGTGGCGCGACTGGGTCATGACCTTGCGCGCGTCGTCGATCGTGGTGTTGACGCTGAAGTGGATGACCTTGTCCGCTGGCAGCATCTTGGCGCGCACGGGCATGGCCATGGAGATCAGGCGCGCGGCGGCGTAGGTGTCGTAGGGGGTGGCGATGACGGTGCAGTTGCGCTTCTGCGCCTCGTTGACCACGACGTGCGAGACGTGCGCGCCGTTGCAGACGATGACGCAGCTCACGCCGGACTCGACGGCGAAGCGCTGGGTCTCGTAGCGGTTGGTGACCAGGACGATGTCGCCGGGCTGGATGTTGCCCTCCATCATCTCCGGCGTGGTGCCGACGCGGATGCGGCCCTCCTCGATGCAGCCCTCCGGGTCGCCGGCCACCATCTCGCCGTTCAGGGTGTCGAGGACGTTGGTGTAGCGCGTCTTGCTGCTGGAGAGGACCGCGGCGTCGAAGATGTCCATGTTGGCGCTGGCGATGTCCTTGACGGAGATCAGGCCCTCGATGTCGTTGTCGGCGTCGGTGATGACCAGGGTGTCGACCTTGGACTCCTGGATGAGGTTCCACGCGACGTAGAGGCTCGTCTCGGCGTCAATGCCGGGTTGGTGCTGGAAGCTGATGTCCTTGATCTGCGGGGCGACGCTCGTGATGAGCGCGGGCTCGTCGAAGCCGAAGTGCCTGAGGGCGAACTGCGTCTCGCGGTTGACCGTGCCGGCGCGACGTGCCTCGTAGATGGGCTTGTCGATCTGGTTCTTGAGATAGGCGTAGCTGATTGCGGCACAGATCGAGTCCGTGTCCGGATGCAGGTGGCCTATGACGTTTACCTTGCGGATTGCGTCTGGCATGTGCGCTCCTTGGTGAGAATCGGTTGCCGTCGGTGAAGATGGCGCGAGCAGGACTTCCAAATTGTAAAACCGCTGCTCATTGATATGCGGTCTGACTTTCCCAAACTTTGGCGAACAATCGGGGCGCATCGGCGCGAGGGCCGCTCGCTCGGTGAGCGTATCGGGGGCCGGCGGCGCGCCGTCCCAGGGCGCTTTCCCGGCGACTTCCGGCGATCTCGAAGGCGTCCCGGACGGAGGAGGGGCCGCGCCCGTCGGGTGCGGCCCCTCCTGGAAGTGCGTCCGTCGCGCCCGTTCGCCTAGATCATCTCGATGAAGGCCGAAAGGCGCGTGGAGACCTGGCCCTGGTCGCCGGCGGAGTAGTCGGTCTCGAGCTTCATGTAGGGGATGCCGCGGTCCTCGAGGGTGCGGCCCATGTTGACGCTCTCGAGGTTGAAGGTGTGGCAGGCCTGCAGCACGGCGTCGACCACGCCGTCCGCGTGGTACTTCTCGACCATGGCGAGGGTGTTCTCGACGCGGCCGGGGTTGGGGGTCATGACCGAGCAGTTGATCTGGAGGTAGCGGTCGGAGATGGCGCGCAGGATGTCGGGGGCGTCCTCGTCGACCATCATGGAGTTGGTGCGCTCGCCCATGCAGTTGTCGAGGCAGACGATGACGCCGCCGTTGTCGTCGATGG
>OMVS01000017.1 GCA_900314575.1 uncultured Olsenella sp.
AGCCCGGCGGCGACGGCGCGGCCGGGCCCGCGGGCGCGGAGAAGGACCGCGGTGCCGGTGACCCCTCCGGCGGGGCGGCAGGCGCCCAGGCGGACGGCGGCGCGGGGACGGAGTCGGAGCCGGGGGCGACGGAGAAGGTCCTCGTGCACGTGGACGGGGAGGTCGCGTCGCCAGGCGTGGTCGAGCTCGCCGGGGGCTCCCCGCGGGTGAGGGACGCTGTCGAGGCGGCGGGCGGCCTGACCGAGCGCGCGGACACCACGTCCCTGAACCTCGCCGCTCCCGTAGAGGACGGCTCCAAGGTGCACGTCCCCGACGCGGTGGAGGCGGCGTCAGCGCAGGCGGCCGAGGCCGGGGCGTCCCCGTCAGGCCCGGCTGCCCGGGGGACGGCCTCGCAGGCGGGCTCGCCCTCGTCCGGGTCCCGGGTCAACCTCAACAGCGCGACGGCGGAGGAGCTCCAGCGGCTCCCGGGTGTGGGCCCTTCGACCGCGGCCAAGATCGTCGAGGACCGCGCCAAGAACGGGCCGTTCGCCTCCGTCGAGGACCTCATGCGGGTCCCTGGCATAGGGGAGAAGAAGCTCGAGAGGCTCCGGGGGCAGGCCTATGTGTAGCGCACGCGCCCATGCGCCCGAGCTCCCGCGTCGCCCGGACGTCCCGCCCACGCTCTACCTCCTCGCCGTGGCCGTGGCCGTCGAGGCGGCGACGCTCAGGTATGTGCCGACGGCAGCCCTCGCCCGCCTGGGGACGCCCGCCCTCGTGGCGGCCTCCGCGCTCGCGCTCTCGTGCGCCCTCGCGGCGCTCGCCCTTCGCACCCGCCCCGGCCGGGCGCTGGCCTGCCTCGTCGCCATGTGCGCCGCGGCAGCGTTTGGCCTCGCCCTCGCCTCCGCCGCCCGCGTCGACGCGCTCGCCGACGAGCTCTCCACGAGTGCTGTCTCCACCTGGACGTTCACGGTCGAGGGCGGCTCGAGCGCGGGGGAGCACGGCTACACGGCGCGCTGCCGCGCGGAGAGGGACGGGCGGCCCGCCGGCTCGGTGTGGCTGACCAGCGCGGAGCCGCTCGACCTGCGCGAGCGCTTGACCTGCGTGGGGAGGTTCAGGCCCAACGGGGAGGACGACTGGGGGCGCACGAGCAGGGCACAGGGGGTGTCAGGCAGCGTCAGGGCGCTGAGGCTCCTCTCGCGCGAGCCCTCGCCGCCCCCGCTCGGGCTCGTCGCGGAGGCGAGGGGGAGGGTGCTCGGGTCCATCGACCCCTCCTCGTCCGACGCGCGGGCGATCCTCGCGGGCTGCGTCTGCGGGGACAGGCGCGCCATGGGGGAGCGCGGGCTCGAGGACGCGTTCTCTGCGAGCGGCGTATCCCACCTCGTGGCGGTCTCGGGGTCCCACCTCGCCCTCGTGGCCTCCATCGTGGGCGCGCTGCTCTCTGGGGCGCGGGTCGGCGGCTGGCGCAGGAGGGTCGCGCTCGTCGCAGCCTGCGGCCTCTTCGTCGCCTTCTCCGGCTTCGCGGCCTCGGCCGTGCGCTCGTGGGCGATGGTCGCCTGCGGAGAGGCGGGCGGGGCCCTGGGGAGGCGCGGTCACGCGACCTCCTCCGCGTGCGCGGTCTGCCTCGCCATGTGCCTCGCCGACCCCACGCTCTCCGGGCAGCCGGGGTTCGTGCTCTCGGCGCTGTCGGTCGCCGCCCTCTCGCTCGCGGTGCCCTACGCCGGCTACGCGCTCGAGGTCGCGGCCCCGACCCTGCCGCGGGCCCTCGGGCCCCAGGCGCTCAGGAGGGCGGAGGCGGCGAGGAGGTCGGTGCGCGACGTCCTCGCCTCCACGCTCGTCGCCCAGGCCGCCACGGCCCCGGTGGTGGCGCGCGCGTTCGGTGACCTCTCGCTGGTGGCCCCTCTGGCGAACCTCCTGCTCGCGCCCCTCTTCGTCGTCCTCATGGCGGCCGGCCTCGCCGCCGCCTGCCTCTCGCCCCTCCCGGCCCTGCAGGCGGTGCCGCTCGCGTTCGCGGACGTCGCCGGGGGCCTCGCCGCCCTCGTCGTGCGCACGACGGCGCGTCTGCCCGCGGCCTCCGTCCGCGCCGAGGGGGCGCTCGCGGCGCTCCCGCCCCTGATGGGCGTCCTGCTGCTCGCGGCCATCGTCGCCTGGCCGAGGCTCACGAGGGGGCGCCTGGCCGCCGCGGCGGGGGCGGCCGCGGCCCTCGCGCTCGCGCTCGTCGTCCGGTTCGAGCTGCTCGCGCCGCCGAGGGTGTGCGTCCTCGACGTCGGCCAGGGCGATGCGATCCTCGTGCAGGACGGCGCCTCGACGCTGCTCGTCGACGCGGGCGCGGACGGCGCCGTCGTGGACGCGCTCAGGCGGGAGCACGTGCTCTCCGTCGACGCGCTCGTCGTGACGCACCTGCACGATGACCACTACGGAGGGGTGGCCGAGCTCGTGGGGCAGGTCCCGTGCGGGCGGGTGTACGTCGCCCGGGGCGCCGCGGCGCACGAGCCCGACGAGCTCAGGGAGGCCGTGCGCGCCCTCACGGGGACAGACGCCGAGGAGCTCTCCTACGGCGACGTGCTCGGGGTGGGCGCCTTCGAGGTCAGGGTCGTCTCGCCCACAGGAGAGGTCGACGGCCTCGACAACGAGGACTCGCTCATGTGCGCGGTCTCCTACGAGGGTGACCGGGGCGCCCTCGAGGCGCTCCTCACGGGCGACGCCGAGCGGGACCGGCTCGCCGAGGCGCTGGCGCGCGGCGACGTCGGCGACGTCGACCTCCTGAAGGTCGGCCACCACGGGTCGGAGGCCTCGCTGGGGGACGCGGAGGCGGCGGGGCTGCGCGCCGAGGTGGCCGTCGCGAGCGCCGGGGAGCACAACCGCTACGGGCATCCGAGCGAGGCCTGCAGGGAGACGCTCGAGCGCGCGGGCACGCGCTTCCTGTGCACCAAGGACGTGGGAGACGTCACGGTGGGGCCGGGGCGCGGGGGAGCGCGGGTCAGGATCGGGCGCGGTGCGCTATCATGACGGGGTCGAAGGAGGAGAGATGGCGGTTGCGGGCAAGGCCGAAGGGAGGCTCCTCGCCGCCTACCTCGTGGTCGGGGCGGACGAGCTCAAGCGTGAGGTCGTGGTCAGGCGGCTGAAGGGCCGGCTCGACGAGGGGCTCGCGGCGTTCAACCTGGACGAGAGGGCGGCCTCCCCGGACCTCGAGCCGCAGGAGCTCGTCGCCTCGCTCAACACGCTGCCCGTCGGCGCCGCCTTCCGCCTCGTGATCGTCCATGGCGCGGACAAGCTCGCGAAGCCCGGCTCGGAGGCGATCGTCTCCTACCTCGCCAACCCCAACCCCGCATGCGTCCTGTGCCTCGTGGCGGAGTCCCTCTCCAAGGGCACGCGGCTCTACAAGGCGGTGGCCGCCGTGGGCAAGGGCGCGATCCTGGACTGCGCCCCGCCCAAGCGCTGGGAGCTCCCCAACTACGTGATCAAGCACGCGGCCTCGCAGAGCATCGGTATAAGCGTCGACCGGGACGCGGCCGAGGAGCTCGTGAGCAGGGTCGGCGAGAGCACGACGATGATCGACCGGCAGCTGAGGAGCCTCGCGGAGCTGTGCCGGGCGAGCGGCCACGTGACCCTCGGGGACGTGGAGGACAACGTCGCGCGCACCGCGGAGGTGAAGCCCTGGGACTTCCTCGACGCCGTCTGCGCGCGGAGGGCGGACAGGGCCCTCGAGCTCTACCGGCTCATGGCGAACCCCTCCCACATCGCCCTTCTCGCGCTTCTGGTCACCCGCCTGCGCGAGCTCGTCTGCGCCGCCTCGCTCGACCGGCGCGGGCGCGCCGGGGCCGTCGCCTCCGAGCTCGAGAAGAGGGACTGGCAGGTCAAGAACCACGTGCGCTGGGCGCGCGCGTTCGCCCCCGGCGAGCTCGAGGGGTGCCTCGTGGCCTGCGCCGCCTGCGAGCGGGTGCTCAAGGGGACGGGCGACGACGAGACGGCCTTCGTGTCGCTCGTGCTCAGGATCTGCGGCAGGGCGTAGCCGTGCGGCACAAGAAAAGGACCCGGGCAGCACCCCGGGTCCCACTCACCAGAAATATCGCTCAGAAGGGTCTTGCTGCCTTGCGCTCAGCCTACTTGAGGGTGTTCACGAGCTTCTGGACGCCGCTCTTGCGGTCGGCGGCCTGGTTCTTGTGGATGATGCCCTTGGAGGCTGCCTTGTCGAGCAGACGGCCGGCCTTGTTGGCGGCGGTCTGCGCGGCCTCGGCGTCGCCGGCCTCGACGGCCTTGCGGACGTCCTTGACGGCGGTCTTGAGCTCGGAGCGGACCGCGCGGTTGCGGACGCGGGCCTTCTCGGCGGTGAGGATGCGCTTCTTCTGAGACTTGATGTTTGCCACTTGAGGTTCCTTTCAAAGATTTCCAGTGAGGCCTCTATGCTGAGACACAGTTGAGGGCAAGCCGAGAGTATAGCAGGTGGGACGGAAAAGGGGTATCATCCGGCCCATGACTACTTACGATACTTCACATATCCGCAACTTCTCTATCGTTGCGCACATCGACCACGGCAAGTCGACCATCTCGGACAGGATCCTCGAGCTCACGCACACCGTCGAGGAGCGCGACGTCTCCAAGCAGATGCTCGACACCATGGACATCGAGCAGGAGCGGGGCATCACCATCAAGTCGAACGCGGTGCGCGTGATGTATGCCGCCGATGACGGCCAGGAGTACCAGTTCAACCTCATCGACACCCCGGGCCACGTGGACTTCACCTACGAGGTCTCGCGCTCGCTCTCGGCCTGCGAGGGCGCGCTGCTCGTCGTGGACGCCACGCAGGGCGTCGAGGCGCAGACGGTCTCCAACGCCAACCTGGCGATGAACTCCGACCTCGACATCATCCCGGTCATCAACAAGATTGACCTGCCCTCGGCCCACCCGGAGGAGGTCAAGGAGGAGATCGAGGAGGACCTCGCCATCCCTGCCGACGACGCGGTGCTCGTCTCCGGCAAGACGGGCGAGGGCATCCATGAGCTCCTCGAGGCCATCGTCTACCTCGTGCGGCCGCCCGCGGGCGACGCCGAGGCGCCCCTGAAGGCGCTGATCCTCGACTCCTACTTCGACGAGTACCGGGGCGTCGTCGCCACGGTGCGCGTCTTCGACGGCGTCATGCGCAAGGGGCAGCAGCTCAGGATGATGGCCCTGGGCGACACCTTCCTCTGCGACGGGGTGGGCTGCAAGCGCCCGCTCGAGACGCCCCTCGCCGAGCTGGGCGTCGGCGAGGTGGGCTACGTCGTGACCGGCCTCAAGGACCCCTCGCTCGTGAAGACGGGCGACACCATCACCCTGGCGGACCGGCCCTGCGCCGAGGCCTGCCCCGGCTACCACGAGGCCAAGCCCATGGTCTTCACGGGCCTCTTCCCGATCGACAACAAGCAGTACGAGAACCTGAGGGACGCCCTCGAGAAGCTCAGGGTCAACGACCCGTCGCTGACCTGGGCGCCGGAGACCTCGGTTGCGCTGGGGTTCGGCTTCCGCGTCGGGTTCCTCGGCCTTCTCCACATGGAGGTCGTGAAGGAGCGCCTGGAGCGCGAGTTCGACCTCGACCTCATCGCCACCTCGCCCTCCGTCGACTACCACGTCTTCAGGACGGACGGCACGATGGTCGACATCACGAGTCCGCAGGACCTGCCCGACGTCACGCGCATCGACCACATCGAGGAGCCCTACCTCAAGGCGAAGGTCATCGTCCCGCCCGAGTTCATGGGCGCGGTCATGCAGCTCGTCGTGGAGCACCGTGGCGAGACGGGCAACATGGTCTACCTGTCGGAGAAGTCCGTGGAGGTCCACTTCGACATCCCGCTCGCCGAGCTCATCCTCGACTTCTTCGACCAGCTCAAGAGCCGCACGCGCGGCTACGCGTCGCTCGACTACGAGATGGGCGACTACCGCACGAGCGACCTCGTGAAGCTCGACATCATGCTCGCCGGCGAGACGGTCGACGCCCTCTCCTTCATCGTCCACCGCGACAAGGCCTACTCGATGGCGCGCGGCCTGTGCGACAAGCTCAAGGACATCATCCCGCGCCAGCAGTTCGAGGTGCCCATCCAGGGGGCGATCGGCAACAAGATCATCAGCCGTTCCACGGTGCGCGCCGTGCGCAAGGACGTGCTCGCGAAGTGCTACGGAGGCGACATCTCGCGCAAGCGCAAGCTCCTCGAGAAGCAGAAGGAGGGCAAGAAGCGCATGAAGGCCATCGGCTCGGTCGAGGTGCCGCAGGAGGCCTTCCTCGCCGTGCTGAAGGTGGACGACGAGTGAGCGCCGAAAGGGACGCGGGGACGGGGGCGCACCCCGCCGCCGGGCGCAACCAGGCCGCGGGCTGCGCGGCCGCGGACGTGCTCGAGGAGTGGGCGCCGGCAGCCGGCCTCTCCGCGCGCATCGCGCCCTTCCCGCGCACAGGCACCCTCGCCGAGCGCCTCGCGGCCAACCCCTTCCTCATGGCGCCGATGGCGGGCGTGAGCGACGCGGCATACCGACTGCTCGCGCGTGCCGGCGGCGCCGCGCTGGCCTACACGGAGATGGTTTCCGTGGCGGGCCTGCACTATGGAGGGGAGAAGACCTGGGAGCTCGCCTGTCCCAGGGACCCCGAGCCGGACCTCGCTGTCCAGCTCTTCGGCTCCAAGCCCGAGCAGTTCCGCGAGGCGGCCGCCGCCGTCCAGGAGCGCCTGGGCGAGAAGCTCGTCCTCATCGACGTCAACATGGCCTGCCCCGTGCCGAAGGTGACGCGCAAGGGGGAGGGCTCGGCCCTGCTCGACGAGCCCGAGCTCGCCGCCCGGATCGTGCGCGCCTGCCTCGCCGAGGCCGACGTCCCCGTGACCTGCAAGATTCGCAAGGCCCGCACGAGCGCGGGGCCGGAGGTCGCGCCCGAGTTCGCCCGCGCGATGGCCGACGCCGGCGCCTCGGCCATCGCCGTGCACGGCCGCACCGCGAGCCAGCTCTACCGCGGCGAGGCCGACTGGGGCACCGTCGAGCGGGTCGCGGCCGCCGTGGACGTCCCCGTCATCGCCTCCGGCGACGTGCGCGACGCCTCGGCCGCCGTCAGGATCAGGCGCGAGACGGGCGCGTGCGCCGTGATGGTCGCGCGCGGCACCTACGGCAACCCGTGGGTCTTCTCCAACGCGCGCCGCCTGCTCGCCGGCGAGCCCGAGGTCGCCCCCACGTCGGAGCAGCGCCTCTCCGCGCTCGCGTGCCACGTCCTGCTGCTGGAGGCGACGGGCGCCCACCTCGCGCGCGCCCGGAGCTCGGCGGGGTGGTTCCTCAAGGGGATGCCCGACGCCTCGACGTGGCGGGACAGGGCGATGCGGTGTCGGACGGTCGACGACTACCTCGCGCTCGTCTCGGCCCTCCGCGCGCAGCTCGCGGAGGAAGGCGCCGCCCGCGCGGCCGAGGGGGAGCGGCGTGCCTAGCGCCGACGGCTGGGAGCCGCGCCTCCACGAGGCTGGCGCCGAGGCGCTCTACCTCCACGTGCCGTTCTGCGCGCGCAAGTGCGCCTACTGCGACTTCGCCTCGTGGGCGACGCGGCGGGACGACCCCCTCATGGGCGCCTACGAGGCCGCCCTGGAGCGCGAGGTCGAGGAGGTAGCTTCGGCGGGGCTGCTCGGAGCCTGCGCGACCGCCTACGTGGGCGGGGGTACGCCGTCGCTTCTGGGGGAGCGCCTCCTGCCCCGGCTCGTCTCGGCCGTGGCGAGCCGCGCCCCCGTCTCAGAGCTCACCTGCGAGGCCAACCCCGAGTCGCTTACGGACGCCCTCGTGGAGGGGGTCGCCCGCTCCGGCTGCACGAGGCTCTCCATCGGCGTGCAGAGCCTTCGGGACGAGGAGCTCGAGGCCCTCGGCAGGGTGCACGACGCGAGGCTCGCCCGCGAGCGCGTGGGCGCCGCCGTCGCCTCGGGCCTCGACGTCTCGGTCGACCTCATGTGCGCGACGCCCCTGCAGACGGACGAGAGCTGGGACGCCACCCTCGAGGGCGCCATCGCCTTGGGGGTCGGCCACGTGAGCGTCTACCCGCTCGCCATCGAGGAGGGCACGGCCCTCTGGCGGCGCTACGGGGACGCCCCCGTCGCGTGGAACGACCCGGACGTGCAGGCCCGGCGCATGAGGCGCGCCGAGGAGGCGCTCGGGCGGGCTGGCCTTGCGCGCTACGAGGTCGCGAGCTACGCGCGGCCCGGCAGGTGCTGCGAGCACAACGTCGCCTATTGGACCGGCAGGCCCTACCTGGGGCTCGGCGTGCGCGCCTCGTCGATGCTCGCGCGGGAGGGCTACGAGCGCCTCCGCCGCGTCGCGACGTCCCTGCCCGCGCTGCCGCCGGGCGCGGCCCGCGTGAGGCTCACGGTCGCGGGCGGCCGCGAGGAGGTGGCGGAGAGGCCCTCCCTGGCCGAGCGCCACTGGGACCTCGAGGTCCTCGACGAGGGGCAGGCCGCAGCAGAGGACCTCATGCTCGGCTTCAGGCTCTCCTCGGGCGTGGGCCCGGCCCTCCTCGGGCACGCCCGGGGCGCCTTGGGGGCCGCCCGGGTCGACGCGATGGCCGAGCGGATGCTGGCGCGTGGGCTCGTCAGGGAGACTGCGGCGGGCGGCCTCGCGCCGACCGAATCTGGGTGGCTTCTTGGAAACGAGCTGTTCGGTGCCTGCTGGGAACTCGCCGAGGGTACCATAGAAGAGATTCGCTGCTGACAGGTTGGTCGTGGCCGCGGCGCCCTGGGCGCGCGGGTAGGGGGATATGCCATGGCGGCTATGAACGAGAAGGACTACTACGCCATACTTGGCGTGGAGGAGAACGCGACGACGGACGAGATCCGCCGCGCCTTCCAGCAGAAGGCGCGCAAGCTCCACCCCGACGTCAACAAGGCGCCGGACGCCGAGGAGCGCTTCAAGGAGGTCTCCGAGGCCTACGCGGTCCTGTCCGACGAGAGCAAGCGCAAGCGCTACGACGCCATGCGCTCCGGCGTCCCCTTCCAGGGAGCCGCCGGCGGCTCCCAGCCGGGCTACGCGGGCGGCTACGGCGACCCCTTCGGCGGCTATGGCGACCCCTTCGCGGGCTTCGGCGGCTTCCCCTTCGGCGGGGGCGGCTTCCGCACCACCACCCGCCGCTCCCGGGCCTACAACCCGCGCGCGGGCAAGGACGTGGCCTACTCCGTGGACCTCTCGGACGAGGAGGCGCGCAGCGGTACGCGACGCGGCGTCACCTTCCAGCGCTACGCCACGTGCGACGTCTGCCACGGCTCGGGCTCCGTCGAGCACGCACGGCCCGTCACCTGCCCGACCTGCGGCGGCACGGGCCGCATGCACGTCGACCTCTCCGGGATTTTCGGCTTCGGCGTCATCGAGGTCGAGTGCCCCGAGTGCGAGGGCTCCGGCCAGGTGGTGGAGGACCCCTGCGGCTCCTGCGGCGGCTCCGGCCGCGTGCTCACCGCGAGCGAGGTCGTGGTGGACATCCCCGCGGGCTCGCACGACGGCGACGAGGTCCGCGTTCGGGGCATGGGCAACGCCGGCACCAACGGCAAGGAGTCGGGCGACTTCGTGTGCCGGGTCGGCGTCCCGAGCGAGCGGGTGACCCAGGGGCAGGCGATCGGCCTGGAGATCGTCGGCTTCTTCCTGCCCTTCACGCTCGTCTCGCTCCTCTCGCTCGCGCTGGGCCTCGGCGGGGGCGTCCCCGTCGTGGACCTCGTCTTCATAGCGGTGGGCGTGCTCATAGCCTGCCAGGACGGTGTCGCGCACAAGAGCCGGCGCTGGTGGAGGAACGCCTGGTACGCGATGCGCAATGGCTTCGCCATCGGCCTGGTCATCGCCCTGCTCTTCCTCCTCATGAGCTCCTGCTCCGCGTCGGCGCTCACCGCGGCGCCGCGCGGGGGCGCGGGCGGGCTCAACGCCTAGGTTTCGCCCGCGGCCGTTTGGGGTAATAAGAGTTTGCTCGTCAGGAATAGGTACCGTGCGGCCGGCTTGGCCGTCTCGAGGGATTGGTTAGAGTGGCAGACAAGGACTACTACGAGGTGCTCGGCGTGTCGAGGGACGCCGACCAGAGGACGATCAAGCGCGCCTTCCTCAAGCTCGCGCGCAAGCTCCACCCGGACGTCAACAAGGAGCCGGACGCGGAGGAGCGCTTCAAGGAGGTGAACGAGGCCTACTCGGTCCTCTCCGACGAGCGCAAGCGCGCCAACTACGACCAGTACGGCAACCCCGACGGCCCGGGCGGCTTCGGGTCCGACTACGTGGACATGTCGGACATCTTCAACGGCGGCGGCTTCGGCATCAACGACATCTTCGACTCCTTCTTCGGCGGCGGCAGGTCGCAGGGCGCCGGGCGCGCGGCGCGTACGCGCGGGCGCGACATGGGCATCACCATGAGGATCACCCTCGAGGAGGCGGCCGCCGGCTGCACCAAGACCATCGCCTACGACCGCCTGGCCCCCTGCGACGACTGCGGGGGCACGGGCGTCGCCGAGGGCGGCAAGGAGAAGCCCTGCGACCGCTGCCACGGCACCGGGCGCGTGGTGGAGGTCCAGCGCACGATCTTCGGGCAGATGCAGACCCAGTCGACCTGCCCGGTCTGCCACGGCACCGGCAAGGTCGTCGACAAGCCGTGCGAGACCTGCGACGGCCAGGGCCGGACCCCCTCCCACGAGACCGTGAAGGTCGAGATTCCAGCCGGCGTGCACTCCGGCCAGACGATACGCCTGCCGGGCTACGGCGAGGCGGGCGTGCGCGGCGACTCCGCCGGCGACCTCGTCGTCTCGGTCAAGGTGGCGGAGAGCGAGCGCTTCGAGCGCCAGGGCGACGACCTGTTCTGCGAGGTGAGCGTCGACTCCCTCGAGGCGATTCTCGGCACGAGGGTCGAGGTCGACGGCATCCTCGCCGGCGAGCGCGTCATCGTGGAGGTGCCCGCGGGCTGCCAGTTCGGCCAGCAGGTCAGGGTCGAGGGCAAGGGCATGCCGAGGCTCAACTCCCACGCGCGCGGCAACCTCTTCGCCGTCGTGCGCGTGGTGACGCCGACCAACCTGAGCGAGGGCCTGCTCGAGCACGTTCGCGCCGTCGCCTCCGTCATGCACCCTGCGGGCGACGAGCGCGAGGAGGCGGAGGCCCCTGCGGGCACCAAGGGCGGGGCGTCCGAGAAGGGCGGGGCGTCCGACGGGTCCCCCGCAACGAGCGACGAGGACGCCGGTGCCGCCGGAGCGGCCGGCGAGAGGCGCCACGCCGCCAAGAGGCAGAAGCGCTCGCCCTTCCACGGAAGGAAGAAGTGAGCGCCGCGGGGGGAGCGCCCGGGTTCGCCGTCGTGAACCTGGGCTGTCGCGTCAACAGGGTCGAGACGGACCTCGTCGCCGCCGCGCTCGAGCGCGCGGGGCTCAGGCTGGTGGGGCAAGACGAGGCGGACCTCGTCGTGGTCAACACCTGCGCGGTCACGGGCGAGGCGGAGACGAAGACGCGCAAGGTGATTCGCCATGCGGCGCGCCTCCCCAAGGCGCCGCTCGTCGTGGCCACGGGCTGCGTCGCGAGCCTCTTCTCCGAGGAGCTCTCCTCGCTTGCCCCCAACGTCGTCGTGGAGGCCGACAAGTCGCTCGTCGCGCGCCGCGCCCTCGAGGCGCTCGGCCTGGGGGCGGGCGCGGTCTCCGACGCGGGCGAGCTCGCGAGCTCGCCGACGCCGACCGGCCGGTCGCGCCCGGGCATCAAGGTCCAGGACGGCTGCGACAACCGCTGCACCTACTGCATCGTCTGGAAGGCGCGCGGCGCCGGGCGGTCGCTGCCGGCGGACCGGGTGCTCGCGGCCGTCCGCGAGGCCTGCGCGCGCGACGCGCACGAGGTCGTGCTCACCGGCATCAACCTCGGGCGCTACGCGTCGGGCGACGCGCGGGGCCGCGAGATCGGCCTCGCCGGCCTCCTCTCGCTCATCCTGGACGAGACGCCCGTCGAGCGCGTGCGCCTCTCGTCCATAGAGCCGCCCGACGTCACGGGGGAGCTCCTCGACGCCATGGCCTCCTCCGGGGGGCGCGTGGCCCCCTTCCTGCACGTCTGTCTCCAGTCCGGCTGCGACGCCACCCTGAGGCGGATGGGGCGCGTCTACGACGCGGCCTCCTTCCGGCGCGTCTGCGAGCTCAGCCGGGAGGCGCTGCCCGGCGTGGCGCTCGGCACCGACCTCATCGTGGGCTTCCCGGGCGAGACGGACGAGGAGTTCGAGGAGTCCCTCGGCTTCTGCCGCGAAATGTCGTTCGCGAAGATGCACGTGTTCCGCTACTCGAGGCGCCCCGGTACGCCGGCGGCCGACGCCCCGGGCCAGGTGGCGCCCAAGGTCATGGCGGAGCGGAGCCGCCGCGTGCGCGACCTCGCCGCGAGGATGCGCGCCCACGAGGCGTCGCTGCACGTCGGGGAGGTGGACGACGTGCTCGTGGAGTACCCCGGCAGGGGCGTCTCGGGCGGCCTCTTCGACGTCCTGGTCGACCCGCGCGTCCCTGTCGGCGAGGTGACGCGCGTGAGGATGGCGCGCGCCCTCGAGGATGGCACCCTGGTGGGCGAGGCCGTGCGACAGCCGGGGGCAAGTGCCTTATCATCGAGGTGAGGACGCCCGCGGGACGGGGCGCGCCGAGGTGCGCGCCCCGCGCGGGCAGCAAGACGCCAGGAGGAGCATGGAGCCGACCAACATCCGTCTGACCATCCCCGACTCGGTGGACCCCACGGCCCTGATGGGGCCCGCCGACGCCCTTCTTCGCCGCATAGAGGAGAAGTCCGAGGCCATGATCTGCGTCCGAGGCAACCAGGTGTCCGTCACCGGCCCCGCCGGCGCGGTCGCCGAGGCCACGACGGTCTTCTCGCGCCTGATCGGGCTCGTGGAGTCCGGGGAGACGCCCTCGGTCGCCGACGTGGACCTCATCGTTGGGCAGGTCGCGCACGGGGCGGGGAGGATGGAGCGCTCGGGCGACGACGTCGTGCTCACTTACCGCGGGCGCGCTGTCAGGCCCAAGACGCCCGGGCAGCGCCGCTACATCGAGGCCATCAGGGCCAACACGATCACGTTCGGCGTGGGCCCGGCGGGCACCGGCAAGACCTACCTGGCCATGGCCATGGCCGTGGCGGCCCTGAAGCGGCGCGAGGTCGGCCGGATCGTGCTGGCGAGGCCCGTCGTGGAGGCGGGGGAGTCGCTCGGCTACCTGCCCGGCACCCTGGAGGAGAAGCTCGATCCCTACGTGAGGCCCCTCTACGACGCGCTGTTCGACCTGACGGACCGCGAGCGGGGCAACGAGCTCATCGAGCAGGGCGTGATAGAGATAGCGCCGCTCGCCTTCATGCGCGGGCGGACCTTCAACGACGCCTTCGTGATCCTCGACGAGGCGCAGAACACGACGCCCGAGCAGATGAAGATGTTCCTCACGCGCCTCGGGTTCCACAGCAGGTTCGTGGTCACGGGCGACGCCTCGCAGCGGGACGTGCGCGGCGCGAACGGCCTCGAGCAGGCCCGCCGCGTGCTGGGCGGCGTGGAGGACGTCGCCTTCGTGTCCCTCGACAGGAACGACATCGTGCGCCACTCGCTCGTGGCCCGCATCGTCGACGCCTACAATGAGGCGGAGGCGGCCGAGCGGCAGGCCCGAGCGAGGGGGAGGGAGCAGTGATGGGCGCAAGCCAGGCACCGGAGGAGCTCTTCGACATCAGCCACGAGGACGGGGTCGAGGCTCCCCTCACCGACGACGAGATCAGGCGCACCGTCGCCTTCGTCCTCGCCGAGGAGGGCGTCTCCCGCCCCTGCCTCGTCTCCGTCTCCTTGGTCGGCGACGGGCGCATCCACGAGCTCAACCGCGAGTGGCGCGGCGTCGACCGCGCGACCGACGTGATCTCGCTCGAGTGCGAGCGCCCGGACGACCTCGACCTCGCGGACGGCGAGCCCTGCGAGCTGGGCGACATCGCGCTCGCCCCCGCCTACATCGAGCGGCAGGCGGCGGGCTTCGGGACCTCCCCGGCAGCAGAGTTCACGCTCCTCCTCGTCCACGGTACGCTCCACCTGCTCGGCTACGACCACATCGAGGACGCCGACGCCGAGGTCATGGAGGCCCGCGAGGACGAGCTCGTCTCGGCCCTGCTGGGCGGGGCCGGCCTCGGCCACGTGACGACGACCAGGCACAGGGGCGCTGAAGGCGCATGATACCCGGCCAGAAGGAAAACCACCCGACCTTCCGGCGCAGCTTCCTCTTCGCGGCCCAGGGCTTCCGCACGGCGGTCAGGACCGAGCGGAACATCAAGGTCATGCTCGCCGGCGGCGCCCTCGCCATCACGCTCGGCGTCGCGTGCGGGGTCGACCTGCTGGGCTGGGCGACGATCGTCGTCTGCTGCGGAGCGGTCATCTCCGCCGAGCTGCTGAACACCGCCATCGAGACGGTCGTCGACCTCGTCTCGCCCGAGTTCCACCCCCTCGCCGGCCGCGCCAAGGACATCGCCGCCGCCGCCGTCTGGGTCCTCTCGATCGCCGCCGCCGTCGTGGGCGCCCTGGTGTACGCGAGGGCCCTGCTCGGCTGACGTGCCGGCGCCCCACCAAAGGACTTAGGAGCAACATGAGCGACAACACCGCACAGACCCCCTTCACCAGCGGCTTCGTGGCCCTCGTCGGCCGTGCCAACGCCGGCAAGTCGACCCTGCTCAACGCGGCGCTCGGCCAGAAGGTGGCAATCACGAGCTCCGTGGCGCAGACCACCCGCAAGCGCCTGCGCGCCGTCATCAACACGGACTCCTCGCAGCTGGTCATCGTCGACACCCCGGGCCTGCACAAGCCCAAGGACGCGCTCGGCAAGGAGCTCAACCGCGCCGCCCTGGCCGAGCTGGAGGACGTGGACGCCGTCGCCATGCTCGTCGACGCCACCAAGCCGGTGGGCACGGGCGACGAGTGGGTCGCAGGCCACGTGAAGGCCTGCGACGCCCCCTACAAGCTCCTAGTCCTGACCAAGGCGGACCTCTCCGGGCCGGAGCAGATGGCCTCCCAGCTCGAGGCCGCCCGCGCCCTGCTCGACTGGGACGACGAGCTCGTCGTCTCCGCCAAGACCGGATTCAACGTGGGCTCCTTCGTCGAGCTCGTCTCGCGCCACCTCCCCGAGGGGCCCCGGTGGTTCCCGGAGGACATGAGCTGCGACGCCACCACCGAGGAGCTCGTCGCAGAGTTCGTGCGCGAGAAGGCCTTCCTCAACCTCAGGCAGGAGATCCCGCACTCCGTCGGCGTCGTCTGCGACTCGATCGAGTACGCGCGCGACCACGCCTCCATCGAGGCCACCGTCATCGTCGAGCGCGAGGGCCAGAAGGGCATCGTGATCGGCCACGGCGGCCGCATGATCAAGAAGATCGGCACGGAGGCCCGCCGCGACATCGAGCGGCTCCTCGGGCGCAGGGTCTACCTCGACCTCGGCGTGAGGGTCCAGCCCGCCTGGAGGCGCGACCAGAACGAGATCCGCCGCCTCGGCTACGACGCGGGCGAGTAGCTTGGCGGGCAGGCGCACCTATCGCACCAAGGCCATCGTGCTCGGCCACACCAAGCTGGCCGAGCAGGACCTCATCCTCACGCTCCTCTCCGAGACGGGAGAGCAGCTGCGCGCCGTCGCCAAGGGCGCGCGCAAGCCCGGGGGCAGGCTCGCGGCCCGCGTCGAGCTCTTCTGCGAGAGCGACTTCCTCCTCGCGCGGGGCCGGAGCCTGGACGTCGTCTCCGAGGCGCAGGTGACGTGCGCGCACGCGGGGCTGCGCGGCGACCTCGAGCGGGTCTCGGCGGCCTCGGCAGCCTGCGAGGTGGCCCGGCTCACGAGCTTCGAGGACGCGGAGGACCCCTTCCTCCACGCGATCCTCGCACGCGCGCTCACCGCGCTCGAGCAGGCGCCCGACCAGGGGAGGCTCGACCTTGCGGTAGCGGCCTACGCGATCAAGGTGCTCGCGCACAGCGGCTGGAGGCCCGAGCTCGACTCCTGCGTCGCGTGCGGGGACGCGAGTGTCACGTTCTTCTCCGCCCCGTTCGGCGGGGCGCTCTGCTCGAGCTGCGCGAGGAACGTCGTGGGGGCGGAGCCCGTCGACGAGCGCACGCTCGCGTGGCTGCGCTCGCTCCTGCGCTCGACCTTCGACGAGCTGGGGAGGGCCGAGGTGGACGTGGCGACCTCCACGGAGCTGCTCTCGTACGCCCACGTCTGGGCGGCGACGCACCTCGACGCGCGGCTCAGGGCCTTCGAGTTCATGCTCTCGCTCTAGCCGCGGGCCGTGGCCGGCGCGCGTGCAGTTCTTGTGCGCGCGCCCCCGGGGCGGGACGCGACGCCTCCCCGTGCTACTATTGCAAAGGTTGTACCTCCTACCTAGCGGCCCGCTCATGCCAGGCGGCCGACCCGGTCCGAGGCGAATTCACGAGAGAAAGGCGTCACACATGGCAGTCACCAAGGAGCGCAAGGCCGAGCTCATCAAGCAGTACGGCAAGGACGAGCACGACTCCGGTTCCGCGGAGGTCCAGGTCGCCCTGCTGACCGAGCGCATCAAGGGCCTCACCGAGCACGTGAAGGTCCACAAGCACGACCACCACACCCGTCGTGGCCTGCTGATGCTCGTCGGCAAGCGTCGTCGCCTCCTGTCCTACATCAAGCAGCAGGACATCGAGAACTACCGCAGCCTCATCAAGAGCCTCGGTATCCGCGACAACGTCCAGTAGCCTTCTGGTAGTGGGGGAGCGCCTTCGGGCGCTCCTTTCGGATTGCGCCGGCTTCGCCGGCGCGCGGGAGGCGCGATGCGTCGCGCACGCCGCGAGGGCGGCGTCCCGAGGGCCCCGCAAGACGGCCCGCCTGCGATGGGGCAGGCGGAGATAAGAGGAAAAGAATGGCAAAGGTTACGCACGAGTTCGACCTGTACGGCAAGCACTACAAGCTGGAGACGGGCGAGCTCGCGAAGCAGGCGACCGGCGAGTGCCTGGTCTCCTGCGGCGACTCCACGGTCAACGTCACCGTCGTCGTCTCGAAGGAGCGCAAGAACTACGACTTCTTCCCGCTGACGGTCGACTTCATCGAGCGCATGTACGCCGTGGGCCGCATCCCCGGCGGCTACCTCAAGCGCGAGGCGCGCCCCTCCGAGAAGGCCACCCTCACCGCGCGCATGATCGACCGCCCGATCCGCCCGTCGTTCCCCGACGGCTTCAGGAACGAGGTCCAGATCGTCGCCATGCCGCTCGTCGCCGACCAGGTCAACTCGGTCGACACGATCTGCATCATGGGCGCCTCCGCCGCCCTCACCGTCGGCGGCGTCCCCTTCGAGGGGCCGCTCGCGGGCGTGAGGATCGGCCGCAACCCCGAGACGGGCGAGTTCCTCGTGAACCCCACCTACGAGGAGCGCGACGCCTCCGACCTCGACCTCGAGCTCGGCGGCTCCGCGACCTTCATCTCCATGCTTGAGGCGGGCGCCAAGGAGATCTCCGAGGAGGACATGCTCGACGCCATGGCCTTCGGCCAGGAGGCGATCGCGGCCTTCTGCGAGGAGGAGAAGAAGTTCTTCGCCAAGGTCGAGGAGGCCAACGGCCCCTTCCCGAAGCGCGAGTACGTGCTCGACGAGCCCGTGCCCGAGGTGCACGAGCGCGTCTTCGCCCACTTCGACGAGATGAGCGCCGCGCTGCGCGACGCCGACAAGCTCTCCCGCATCGGCAAGGTCGAGGCGCTCAAGGAGTCCATCCGCGCCGAGTTCTCCGAGGACGAGCAGGCCGAGTGGGACCGCGCCATCCCCGTCGAGCTCAAGGGCCTCGAGAAGCACGCCATGCGCAAGATGGTCGTCGAGACCGGCGAGCGCGTGGACGGGCGTAGCGCGACCGAGGTGCGCCCGCTCATGGTCAAGCCCAACTACCTGCCCCTGGTCCACGGCTCCGGCCTCTTCCAGCGCGGCCAGACCCAGGTGCTCTCCGTCTGCACCCTGGGCATGCTCAACGAGTGGCAGCGCCTCGACACCATCGAGCCGGTCGACGGCAAGCGCTACATCCACCATTACAACTTCCCGCCCTACTGCACCGGCGAGACCGGCCGCATGGGCAGCCCCAAGCGCCGCGAGATCGGCCACGGCAACCTCGCGGAGCGCGCGCTGCTCCCGGTGATCCCCTCCGAGGACGAGTTCCCCTACACCATCCGCGTCGTGTCCGACGTGATGGAGTCCAACGGCTCCTCCTCGATGGCCTCCACCTGCGGCTCCACGCTCGCGCTGATGGACGCCGGCGTGCCCATCAAGCGCCCCGTCTCCGGCGTCGCCATGGGCCTCATCCAGGAGGAGGGCAAGACCGTCGTCCTGACCGACATCCAGGGCCTCGAGGACTTCCTCGGCGACATGGACTTCAAGGTCACGGGCACTACCAAGGGCATCACCGCCATGCAGATGGACAACAAGGCCACCGGCCTCACGCCCGAGATCCTGCGCCAGGCGCTCCAGCAGGCGCACGAGGGCCGCATGTTCATCCTCGACGCCATGCTCGACCAGATCCCCGCTCCGCGCGAGGAGACCAAGGAGTCTGCGCCCAAGATCGTCTCGCTGACCATCCCGACCGACAAGATCCGCGACGTCATCGGCTCCGGCGGCAAGGTCATCCGCGGCATCCAGGACGACACGGGCGCCACGATCGACATCCAGGAGGACGGCAACGTCTTCATCGCCGGCACGGCCGAGTGCGCCAAGGAGGCCGCGGAGCGCATCCGCGCCATCGTGAAGGTGCCCGAGGTCGGCGAGGAGTACACGGGCCGCGTCGTGGGCATCCAGCCCTTCGGCGCCTTCGTCGAGCTCCTGCCCGGCAAGGACGGCCTGCTGCACATCTCCCGCGTCGCCAAAGGCCGCGTGGACAAGGTCGAGGACGTCCTGAACATCGGCGACGAGGTCAAGGTCAAGGTCCTCGAGGTGGACGAGAAGGGCAAGATCTCGCTCGACCGCCTCGACAAGCCCGAGGCCCCGGCGAACGCTGGTCGCGGCGAGCGCAAGGAGCACTCCGAGCGCCCGCGCGCCCGTCAGCACCGCCACCCCGGCGACCAGGGCGGCTCCAGGGAGGGCGGCGCGCCCAAGGGCCAGGGACGCCAGCCCAGGCGCCACCACGAGGGCCAGTAGCGACTGAGGTCCTGCCCGCCCCATCCCATGGTCGGTGGCTTGGCGACACAGGTGAGAAGGACCCGCCGTCGTGCGGAGACCTTAGAGCAGAGGGCCGGCTTCGGAGCGCTTCCGGGGCCGGCCCCTTGTTGCGCAACGGGGACGCGCGCGTCTGGGGTATCGTTCTTCTCTGAGCGGGCAGGCAGGTGGATGCTTGCTGACCGGAGACGACGCCCGGCCCACGAGGAGCCGGGCTGACGCGGGGGAGAGGTGTGCTCGATGTTCTGTACGAACTGCGGGGCGAAGGTGGAGCGCGAGGACTCGGCGTTCTGCCCCATGTGCGGCGCGCCGCTCGGCGACGCTGCGGGCACCGGGCCCACGGCGCCCCTCGAGCAGTCGACGCCCGCGGACGTCACGGCAAAGATGCCGCGGCCAGCGGATGGCCCTGACGTGACGGCGCCTGCGCGGGAGGTCCCCGAGCCCGCCACCGGCTACGAGGATGGTGGCGCCGAGGGCGGAGAGGGGCGCCGCAGGCGGCCTCGTCGCGGCCTGCGCGTCGCCCTCGTCGTAGCGCTGGTCCTTATCGCGGTGGCGGGTGCCGGGGCGGGCGTCTGGTGGAAGGTCGAGTCGGACCGCAAGGCGGCCGAGGAGGCCGCCCGACAGGCCGCGTGGGACGCCGAGCACGCCGAGCGTGCCGTGCACCTGAGCCTCGTCGCCCCCAACTACGACGACGCGGCGACGCGCATCCCCCTCAGGGTCACGGGGACCGACCTCGACCAGCAGGCGGTGGACCAGGTCTTCTACGTCAACGCGGACACGAGCGAGCTTCGGCTCAGGAAGGGCGACTACCAGGTGAGCGTGGTCGCGTCCCCCATCCTGCAGGACGGGTCGCTCTACGCGCTGCCGGCCGAGCCCACGGCCCTGCGGGTGGGAGACGACACCGGCTCGGCTACGGGCGCGGACGGCGGTTCCGATGACGCCGGTGCCTCATCGGGCGCTGACGGCGGGTCCACCCCCATGGTGGAGGTGGAGCTTGAGGCCATCGACGACCTCACGACCGTCACGGACGACCAGATTGCGGCGGCGCGCGCGGCCGCCGAGGCGGACCCGGACGCCGACCAGGCCGCGAAGGCCGGCCCCTATGCGGAGGCTGCCACCAAGAGGCGCGACGACGCGGTGGCGGCGAAGAAGGCCGCCGAGGAGGAGGCCGCCCGCCAGAAGGCCGCCGAGGAGGAGGCCCGCAAGAAGGCGGAGGAGGAGAGCCGCGCTGCCTCAGCGCGCCAGAGGCGCTCCGAGCTGGCCCTTGCCTTCGCCGAGAAGTTCAACGAGACTGGCCGGGCTGACGGCGAGGAGGGGAGTCCCGGCATCTACTTCCTCGACTTCGGAGCCTGGAAGTCCGACGTGCTCCGCTACCTGGACCCGAGCAGCAGCCTCTACCAGGACGTCTCCACGGATACCGGGTTCTCGGGCGCCCCGATGCTGATCTCGGACGTGCGCGTTGCCCGTGTTTCGTCCGACGGCGGGGACTTCACGGTCGCCATGCACGCGATACAGGCGAAGGGGAACGGGACCGCGGACCCGCACAAGGGCAATGCCCTCAAGTGGCAGAATGCAGACAACTACACGCTGACCATGACCGTGAGCTTCAACGACAAGGACCTCGTCACCAAGGTCAGGATGGGCGACCCCGTCTAGGTGGTCGCGCCAGCTTGCGGGCGAGGGCCCGAGGAGGGAGGGATCGGTTGGGCAGGAACGCTGACACGGACGGTCGCAGGCTCTCGCGGAGGGGCGCCCTCTCGCTCGTGGCGGGGGCCTCGCTCGCAGGGGCCTCCCTCGCGGCCGCTTCCTCGCTCGCGGGACTCTCGGCCTGCGTCCCCTCGGGCGCCGGCGAGGGGGCGCAGGACGGCGCCCAGGAGGCGGACCCCGTCGGGCGCGCCATAGCGTCCCTCTCGCTCGAGCAGCGCGTCTGCCAGCTCTTCGTGGTGCGGCCCGAGGACATCGTCGACGTCGGCACGGTCGTCGCGGCGGGCGAGGCGACGCGCAAGGCGCTCCTGCGGCGTCCGGTCGGCGGCATCTGCTACTTCGGGCGCAACCTCGAGGACCCCGACCAGGTGCGCCGGATGCTCGCGAACGTGGAGTCCTTCTCCGAGGAGGCGGTCGGCCTCCCGATTCTCAGGGCGGTGGACGAGGAGGGCGGCACGGTCGCGCGCGTCGCCTCCAACCCAGCCTTCGGAGTGGCCAACGTAGGGGACATGCGCTCCGTCGGGGCCGGCGGCGACGCCGACGCGGCGGGGGCCGCGGCGGAGACGGTCGCCGCCTATCTCGCGGACCTCGGCTTCAACCTCGACTTCGCCCCCGTGGCAGACGTCGCCCCCGCAGGCTCGGTCATGGGGCGGCGCTCCTTCGGGGACGACCCCGACCTCGTCGCCTCCATGGTCGCCGCGCAGGTGAGGGGCTTCGCCGGCAGGGGGGTCGGCTGCTGCGCCAAGCACTTCCCCGGCATCGGGTACGCCACCGGGGACTCGGAGATCGAGCCCATCAGCCTCGACGGCACCGTCGATGACCTCGCCGCGCGCGAGCTCGTCCCCTTCGCGGCCGCGGTCGCGGCAGGCGTCCCCATGGTCATGGTCGGGCACCTGAGCTGCGCGGGCGTCACCGGGACCGATGAGCCCGCCTCGCTCTCGAGCGCGGTCGTGGGCGACCTCCTGCGCGGTAGGCTGGGATTCTCGGGCGTGGCGATCACGGACTCGCTCGGTATGGGCGCCGTCACAGCGACGCGCACCCCGGCCGAGGCCGCCGTCGCCGCCCTCGAGGCGGGGCAGGACCTCATCCTGATGCCTGCGGACTTCGAGTCCGCCCTCCAGGGCGTGCTCGATGCCGTCTCGTCGGGCAGGATCGGTGAGGGGCGCATCGAGGACTCGCTGCGCAGGGTCGTCGCCCTGAAGCTCTCGCTCGCGCAGGCGGTCGTCTCTGAATGACGCCCGGCGCAACGCACGGCTGGAGGCGCACGATCCCTCAGGGGCGCTTGCCACGGCAGCCTCTTCTGTGGAGCCTCTGTGTGCGCACCGCGTCCGCACGGTCGGACGCGGACGCCCTTGTCGCAGGTGCCTTGAGGTTTCTGGACGTTTGCGTGCGCCTGCATGGGGATGCTCCCGCAGGGAAGACTTACCTTACAATCATCCTGGGAGACTAGCGGCCTGTGCGCGAGCGCCAGAGCCGTCTACATAGGTAGCAGTGAAGAAGAGAAGAATCGGCTGAGGAAGCCACGGAGAAAGGAACGACGAGAGCATGGCAAGAAGACAGACGCCGCTGAGGGTCATCCCCCTGGGTGGCCTCGACGGCATCGGGAAGAACATGACGGTGTTCGAGTACGGCGACGACATGGTGCTCGTCGACGCAGGACTCATGTTCCCCGACGACGAGCAGCTGGGCATCGACCTCGTCCTGCCCGACTACACCTACGTCCTCGAGAACGAGGACAAGCTCAGGGGCATCATCATCACCCACGGCCACGAGGACCACACGGGCGCCCTCCCGTACCTGCTGATGGACCTCACCCGCAAGGTGCCCATCTTCAGCTCGAGGCTCACCCTCGGCTTCATCCAGGGCAAGCTGGACGAGCACCGCATCAAGAACCCCAAGTTCAAGGAGGTCAAGGACGGCTCCCACATCACGCTGGGCGCCTTCCAGATCGACTTCTTCTCCATGACGCACTCGATCCCGGCCTCGCTCGGCGTCTTCATGAGGACGCCCGCCGGCACCGTCATGCATACCGGGGACTTCAAGCTCGACCAGACCCCGATCGACGGCGTGCGCCCCGACTACAGCGCCATCAACCGCTTCGCCACCGACGGGATCGACCTCCTCCTCTCCGACTCCACCAACGCGACGCGCCCGGGCTTCACGCCCTCCGAGGCCGCGGTGGGCCCGAGCCTGCGCCACATCATCAAGAACGCCCCCGGCCGCGTCTTCGTCGCGTCCTTCTCGAGCCACATCCACCGGCTCCAGCAGGTGTGCGACGCCTCGGTTGCAGTGGGCCGCAAGGTCGTGGTGACGGGCCGCTCCATGATCACCAACACCAAGGTCGCGCGCGAGCTCGGCTACCTCAAGATCGCCGATGAGAACATCGTCGACGCCTACGACGTGGAGAAGCTCCCGGATGAGAAGATCGTCGTGCTCTGCACGGGCAGCCAGGGCGAGCCGCTCTCGGCCCTCGCCCGCATGGCCAACGGCGAGCACAGGAGCCTCTCCATCACCGCCGACGACACGGTGATCATCTCCGCCACGCCGGTCCCCGGCAACGAGAAGAGCGTGCAGGGGATCATCAACTCGCTCTCCAAGATCGGCTGCACCGTCTTCGACAAGTCGCAGACCCTCGTGCACGTCTCCGGCCATGGCAGCCAGGAGGAGCTCAAGCTCATGCTGGCCATGACGCACCCGAGGAACTTCATGCCGGTGCACGGCGAGGCCGTGCACCTGAGGGCCCACGCCCGGCTCGCGCGCGAGGTCGGCATCCCCGAGAGCAACATCTTCCTCATGGACAACGGCGACACGCTCGAGCTCAGCGGCGGAAAGGCCAGGATCGGCGCCCCCGTGGACTCCGGCGTGGTCTACGTCGACGGCCTGTCCGTCACCGACGCGGATCCGGTCGTCCTCCGCGACCGACAGAAGCTCTCGCAGGACGGCATCGTGACGGTCGTCGCCACGGTCTCGAGGCGCGGGCACAAGGTCGGCGACGTCGAGATCTCGATGCGCGGCGTCTCCTTCGCCAACGACGACGCCCTCGTGAGCGACGCACAGGACGTCGTGCGCGGCCAGGTCGCGAAGGTCTCGGACGACAACTACGCGATCGAGACCCTGAGGAAGAGCATCAGGAACGGCCTCTCGAACTTCCTGTGGAACAGGACCCACACGCGGCCGATGGTCATCACGGTCGTGATGGAGGTCTAGGCAGATGCCCCAGAAGCGCAGGACGAACGCACCCAGGACGAGCAAGGGCAAGGCGCAGGGGAGGGGCTCCGAGGCGCGCGGCAAGTCGCCGCGCGCCTCGGAGGCCGCCGTCCCCGGCAGCGCGCGAAACGACATAGCGGGGGTGGTCCTCGCCGTGGTCGCCATAGCCATGCTGGTGGCACTCGTCGCCCCCACCTCGGCCGTGGTGACGCACACCACCGCACAGGTGCTCACGCTCTGCTTCGGCGTCGGCGCGATCCTCTGCCCCGTCGCCCTCTTCCTCTTCGCGCTGACCTTCTTCGTGGAGAGCGAGGGCCCGCTCGGCGAGAGGGCGGCGCTGGGCCTCCTGCTGATTGTGCTCGCCCTGCTCTCCATGATCTCCGTCAACGTCCCCGGCGCCGCGGCGGACCCCTCCCTGGTCGTCGGCTCCGAGGTGGTGCCGCACGCGGGCGGCTACGTGGGTGGCCTCATCGCCTGGGCGCTCCTGACCTTCCTCGGCCAGGTCGTCGCCAACGTCGTCCTCGTCGGGGCGATCGTCGCGGGCGTGGTGGTCTGCGGCTTCTCGATCTCAGGTCTCGTCGAGCACGTCCAGGACGGCCTTCGCTCCGCGCGGGAGTCGTACGCCCTGCGCAGGGCCGCCGCTGCGGCCGAGCGCGAGGTCGCCCTCGAGGAGCAGGGCGCCGAGGCCCCCGAGGCTGGCGGGCCCGCCCCGCGCAGGACGGCCGAGGGGGACACCACCTTCATCGGCTCCCGCAAGACCTCCGTGCTCACGAGGAAGGGAAAGTCGAAGGCTCAGCCTGAGGTCGAGGGTACTGCCAAGGGGGCGCAGTCGCAGATCCAGGACGCGCTCAAGACCGTGAAGCTCAAGCGGAGACCGAAGGTGGAGGAGGCCCTCGGCCAGGACGCCGTTGCCGCGGCCGGGACGACCGAGACGCCGGCAGACGCCCCCGGGTCCGCCCCCGAGGGCGGGCGCGACGCAAGCGCGGCCAGCGCGGACGACGAGTCCGCTAAGAGGACGACGAGGCTCAAGCGGGGCCCGCACGGCAGGAGGCGTCCGGTCGAGGCCACGGACGGGGAGGGCGCGAGCACGGCGGCAGGCGCCGCCGTCCCGGACTTCCTCAGGAACCCGAAGGCGAAGGCCCCCAGGGTCGCCGGGGGCGCGACCGTCTCCGAGGCGGGGCGCGCGGCCACGGCGCCTGCCGCTTCCGCGGCCGCGCCGCAGCATGCCGTACGCCCTGGAGACGACGACGGCGAGTACGAGCTGCCGCCGCTCGAGATGCTCTCCTCCAACCCCAACTCCAGCGGGTCTGCCAGCTCCAAGGCGGAGCTCGACGAGACGCGCGAGGAGCTACAGAGCACGCTGCAGGAGTTCGGCCTGAGGAGTCGCGTCGTCGACTACGTCTCCGGACCCATGGTCACGACCTTCCGCGTCGAGATGGGCGAGGGCGAGCGCGTCAGCAGGATCAAGAACCTCGAGGACGACATCGCCCTCACGCTCGCGGCCGAGAAGGTCCGCATCTTCGCGCCCATCAAGGGGACCTCCTTCGTCGGCATCGAGATCCCCAACAAGACGCGCGAGAACGTCTACCTCGGCGACGTCCTGCCCTACGCCAAGGGCGGCCCGCTCGAGGTCGCCGTGGGCAGGGACTCGGGCGGCAAGCCCGTCGTCGCCGACCTCGCGAAGATGCCCCACATGCTCGTGGCCGGAACGACCGGCTCGGGCAAGTCGGTGATGATCAACTCCATGATCATGTCGATCCTCATGAGGACCACGCCCAAGCAGGTGCGCCTCATCCTCGTGGACCCCAAGCGGGTGGAGTTCAGCTGCTACAACGGCCTGCCCCACCTCTACGTGCCGGTCGTCACCGAGCCCCGCCAGGCGGCGAGCGCCCTGCAGTGGGCCGTCTCGGAGATGGAGCGCCGCCTCAAGGTCTTCGAGCGCGCCGGCGCGAGGAACATCAAGGTGTACAACCGCATGTGCACCTCGGGCAAGCTCTCGGAGATGGACAACCCGCCCGAGCCCATGCCCTACCTCGTGATCATCATCGACGAGCTCTCCGACCTCATGATGGTCGCGGGAAAGGACGTGGAGGCCTCCATCGTGCGCATCGCCCAGCTGGCGCGCGCCGCGGGCATCCACCTCATCATCGCGACCCAGAGGCCGTCCGCCAACGTCGTCACGGGCCTCATCAAGTCCAACATCGACACCCGCGCGGCGCTCAAGGTCTCCTCTGGCCTGGACTCGCGCGTCATCCTCGACGAGACGGGCGCCGAGCGGCTCCTGGGCAACGGCGACATGCTCTTCAAGAACCGCGGGCTCACCCCCCAGCGCGTGCTCGGGTGCTTCACGACGGACGCGGAGATCAACAGCGTAGTCGACTACATCCGCAGCCAGGCCGAGCCCGACTACCATGAGGAGATCCTCACCGCGGTTGCCCCCAACACGCCCGGCGGCGGCTCCGCCGCCGACCTCGAGGAGGACGACGACCCGCTCGTCTGGGAGGCGGCCCAGATCGTCGTGGAGACCCAGCTCGGCTCCACCTCCGGCCTGCAGCGCAAGCTCAAGGTGGGCTACGCGCGCGCCGGAAGGATCATGGACATGCTCGAGTCCAAGGGCGTCGTGGGGCCGCCAGACGGCTCCAAGCCGCGCGAGGTCCTCCTCGACGAGGACCAGCTCGAGGAGCTCAGGGTCCAGGAAGCAAAGTACCAGGGGGTGTAGGGGATGGCACGTCCTCGCTTCAGCGAAATCCTCGCGAGCCGCAGGAGGCAGCTAGGGCTCTCCATCGGGCAGGCGGCCCAGGTGCTGCGCCTCAGGCGCGAGGTCCTCGAGGCCTTCGAGGAGGGGGACTTCGAGCGGATGCCGAAGGGCGGCTACGCCCAGGGCATGCTCTCGAGCTACGCCCGCTACCTTGACCTCGACTCCCAGGAGATGGTCGAGCTCTTCGCAAGGGAGCTCGACGACTACCGCAGGGGCGGCCGCGGCCGCTCCGCGCGGCCGCAGAGGGGCCGCGCGGAAGCCGGCCGCCAGGGCCAGGGCCCAGGTGAAGCTTTCTATAAAGCGGATCTCGCCGGAAATGGTATTGCCGACCATCATCTCCCGCACAGCGTTGATCATCGTAACGCCGGGATTGAGCAGCATAATGTCGCCGATCATGATTTTGGCCATCTGC
>OMVS01000054.1 GCA_900314575.1 uncultured Olsenella sp.
CCGCCGGCGCGGCGGGCGCCGCCGGCGCGGCAGGCGCCGCCGGCGTCGCGAGCGGTGCTGCCGCCGGTGCTATCGGCCCGGGTGGCGCGGCCTAGGCCTGCCGCAGGACCTTCTCCAACGGGCGGCCCTTGGCGAGCTCGTCGACGAGCTTGTCGAGCACGCGCACCCGCCGCATCGTGGGGTCCTCGACCTCGGAGACGCTGACGCCGCAGACCTTGCCCTTGACCTCGTCGGCCATGGGGTTGTAGGCGGGCGCCTCGTCGAGCCAGCGCGAGAAGGGGACCTCTGCCAGCCGCCCCTCCGCGAGTGCGTCGTCGGGGTAGCCGGTGAGCCACGTGACGACGCGTGTGAACTCGTCGTGCGTGCGGCCCTTGCGCTCGACCTTCGCGAGAAGCGCGTCGAGGTAGAGGCTCGCGGGGCCGTCCACCTGCGCGCATTCGAACTCGACAGAGACGACGTCGCCCGGCTGCTTGCCGATGCGGGCGCGGATGTCCTTGCGGATCCCTATCACGTAGCTGCGGGTGCCGTCGTCGTGTTTGGACGAGACGACGCTGCCGTCGTAGGGGATGCCGTCGAAGCGCGCGTGCACCTTGATGCGGCCTGCGCCGAACACGCGGGGAACGTCGAGGGGCACGGTCACGAAGGCGCCGTCCAGGCCCTCGACCTTCTCGATGGGTGCCTCGAAGCTGTAGGTGCGCATGTCTCTCCCGTCGTCTTTGGCTGGCAGCTGACCGCACCAGTATAGGGCCGAGTCGCGTCCGCCGGTCGCGCCGCGGCCGGTTGCGCCGCGGCCGTCCGCCCAAAGTGGACACTCTTCCAGTTTGTGTCGTAGATTGCCGCCGTCTGATACGAAACCGTGAATACAGGTACATACACTGCTAGTTCGAGTCCCGCACGAGTGGGCTGCGGGACTCTCCGATCGAGTCCCTTGGGCCGACGGTTAGGAGGAGACCATGGACTGGAAGGACAGGGCACAGGACGTCGCGAAGCGCGTGTACAGGGGCGGCATCGTCGCGTCGGTCCTGATGGTGGTGCTGGGCGTGCTGATAACGGTCAACCCTCAGGCGTCGCTTGTCACCCTCGTCTGGCTGATGATCGCGGGGCTCCTCGTCGGCGGCACCTATCGGATCGTGACCTACGGGCAGATGCCCTACTGGCTGCGTCCTGGCTACTCGCTGGCGACGGGCGTCATGGACGTCGTGTGCGGCATCCTGCTCGCGCTGGCCGCGATGAACTCGCCGACCTTCACCTACGACGTCTTCGTCGTGATGATCGGCCTGATGCTCGCCCTCGAGCTGCTGTTCGCGGGCATCAACCTGCTGTCGTCCGCCGGCGTCGTCCGCCGCATGGGAGGCAGCTCCGGCTGGGCGGTCGTCGGCGGCGTCCTCGACCTCGTCGCTGGCATCCTGCTCTTGATGGCCCCGGGCATGGGTACCCTCATGCTCATGTACGTCCTCGCGTTCTCGCTGATCGTCAGCGGCATCAGCGTCTTCTCGACCTCCGTCGACGTCAAGAACCGCGCCAAGGCCCTCGGCGACTACATCGACGAGCTGGACGAGCCGTTCGACCCGGACAACGACCGCTTCTTCAGCTGGAAGCGCCACTGACGCGTCCGGCCCCGCGAGGTGACGCTCCGGCCCCAGGGTCGGCACGTTCGCCCGCGGGGCCCTCGCTTTTCTCCGACGCATACGCCAAAATGCATGGGCGCAGCCTACGCGAAGGTGCGCCGGCCGAAGGCGGCCTCCCAGGCGGAGGTGAACTCCTCGACCGCGACCTTGGTTCCGGGGTGGTCGAGCATCGCGCGCACCACGTCGGGGGCGACGGTGACGGCGCCGATGCCGGCGAGCATCAGCTCGTGCACCTGGTTGCCGTTCTTGAACGAGGCGGCGCAGATCTTGCTGGGGAGCTGGTTGAGCTCGAGCATCGTCTGCAGCTCGCGGACCCACTGCACACCGTCGCCGTAGTTGCACATGCGGTTGACGTAGGGGGCGAGGTAGTCCGCGCCGTTCATCGCGGCGAAGAACGCTTGGTCGGGCGAGTAGATCGCGGTGGCGAGCACGCCGAGGCCCTCGCGCTTGGCCTGCTTGATCGCGCGCATCCCGTCGTGGGTGACGGGGATCTTCACGTACATGTTCTCGCGCAGCGAGCAGATCTTCCGCGCGTCGGCGAGGATCCCCTCGTAGTCGGTCGCGACCGTCTGCATGAAGAGCTTCTGCTCCGGGGCGAGGACCGCGTCCATCTCGGAGAATACCTGCTCGGGGGTCTTGCCGCTCCTAGTGATGATGGTGGGGTTGGTGGTGACGCCCGCGATGGTCATGACCTCGGAGAGGTCCCTGACCGCCTCTGCGTCCGCCGTGTCGAGAATGAACTCCATGTTCGTATCCTCCCTATCCGCCTGCCGCCTTCTGGCGGTCGGCTGAGGTGGTCCTGCTGCCCGCCGGCGGCAGCCTTGCCGTTCCCTGGCGGCCCGACGGCGGCCGGGTGGCTCCCGCCTTGCACCATCATCGCACGTAACCTCCGGTGGACCGTGGCGGAGAGCCCGGCCTTCGCCAGCCGCGTGCCGGCTCCCGAAGGTGTCAAGAAAGTGCCTACTGGAACCTTGCCGTCGAGGGGCCGATACTAGGGACGTCGGCATGGGGGCGCTCGCCCCCGCAGGAGAAGGGAACGCACATGGAGAAGGAACTTTTCGACTACACGAGCGCCAAGGTGGACGAGATGCTCGCCGCGCCCTCCGCGTCTGAGGCCACCAAGCAGGCGGCGCAGGCCTGGAAGGACGCCGTCGCCGTTGAGGGGGCGGACGTCGAGGCCGCGACCGACGTCCTGCTCGACGCCATCAGCGCGCACCAGACCACCATCGACGACCTCATCGGATTCGCAGGCTCCGACACGGGCAAGCAGGTCTTCGGCGAGGAGGGCGCCAAGCAGATGATCGAGCACTCCGAGAAGCGCAAGGCCGCCGGCGCCAAGTTCTGCGACTGCGCCGCCTGCAGGCCCTGCCACGAGCTCCTGCACAAGTTCGGCCGCGAGGAGGCCGACGTCTACCTGTAGGCTCGCGGCAAGCTGCCCGGACCTGGCCCCAGGCATCCGGTTCCGACCCAGGGCACCGCGCCGAGCGTCGAGAGCCCCGCCGTCCCCGTCTTGTCCGGGGACGGCGGGGCTCGCAATCTTCCAGTGGACCTTCCGGCTGCGGCGCGAGGGCGGGAACCCCTCTGGCAGCCTACTTCGCGCCCAGCTGCAGCAGGAAGCGGTTGGCCTCCTCCATCCTGGCGGAGATGGAGTCATCCGACATCGAGTACTCGTCGCTCTTCATGAGGCGCTCGAGGAGGACCTGGAAGTAGGAGATGGTGAGCGCGTTCACGAGCTCGAGGTTCTCCTCCTTGATGAGCCCCTTCTTGACCAGGGGCTCGAGCATCGCGGCGTTCCTCTCCTCGAACTTGCCCCTGCTCAGCATCTCCAGCACCGTGTCGGAGATGTTGGCGAGCTGCTCGGGGTAGATGCTGTAGTAGAAGGAGACCGACTCGTCCAGCGGCGTGCTGTGCTCCTCGAAGAACAGGTGGTGGTAGACGTCGGGCCGCACGCTCGCGTGGCGCGAGAACAGCCTCCACGAGTAGAGGTAGGCGTCGACGGGGTCCGCGACCTGGATGCTGGAGTTGGCGAGCATCCGGCAGTAGTCCTCGAGGTAGCCGATGGAGGCGAGGGTGATGAGCGTGTCAACGTCCTTGAAGTAGAGGTACAGCGTCGCGCTGTTGTAGCCGGCGTTGGCGGCGACCTTGCGGATGGAGACGCCGCTCACGCCCTCCGCGTCGATGATCCCTCTGGTGGCGTCGAGGAACGTGGTGATGATCTCGTTGCGCTGCTCCTCGGTGTACTTGTTGCGTCCCATGTGCCTCCGCATCTCCAACACTCTCTGAAACGCTCAGAAACCCTTCCATCATATACATTCTTGAGAGAATCACCAATTTTCGCGGCCGATGACTCTACCAGTAATTATGGCCTGTCATGCCGGTGGACCCGAGCCGTCCGACGGGCGCGCCTCCCGGGGGCGGCCCGCCGCCCACGCGCGGGAGACCTCCCGCCCACCATATCGTGACAGCCATGGGTTCCGGGCGTACCATGGCGTCCACATACCGACGGCGCGCGGCGGGAGGGGCCGGGCGTCGGGGGAGGGGGAGCCATGGAGTGCGCGGAGAGGCAGGACGAGGCAATCGAGGGCGCCCCAGCGCGGGCGCGAGAGTTTGCGCCCTCACCCTACCGGGACCTCGCACCCGATCAGGTCGCCTCCGACCACCGCTCCAAGCTCAGGCACATACGCAACCGCACCGTCGGCGGCATCGGCGCGATGCTCGCCATCACCGCCCTGGCAGTCGTCTGGGGTGGTGCCTCGGTCGCGCCTGTCGCGGTCGCGTCCTTCCTGCTCGCGAGTGGCGCGGCCCTCGCGAGCGAGCGCGGCGCCGTCTCCCGGCAGTGGTCGGCGCTGACCCAGGTCGCCTCGGCCGACTGCGACCCTGCCAAGCTCCTGCGCATCCTCGACGCCCTGGGCGAGAAGGACCGCGGAGCCGCGGACGACCTTCTGGTGTGGTACGGGACCTGCCTCGCCCTCACTGGCGACGCCCCCGCCGCACTCGAGGTTGCGCGTTCGCTCGACCCCGACGTCGCCGTACCCGCCGCAGCGCCCGGCGTCGCACCCGCCGCAGCGCGCACCCGCCGCACCCGCGCCGCCACCGTCGCGCGCGAGCTCAACGCCGCATCGATCCGCCTCACGGTAGCAGCCCGCTCCGGCGACCGCGAGGGCCTCGCCTCCGCGCTGGCTAAGGCCCGCGAGGTAGACGGGCGCCTGAGGCCGACCGACCCGCTCCGCGTCGCCGCGGCGGCACTCGAGGGCGAGGGCGAGCTCGAGCTCGCCCTCGCTGACGGCGACCCCGCCGCCTGCGAGACGCCCCTTCGCGAGCTCGCCTCCTGCGCAGGCACGAGGCTGCGCCACGTCTGCTACGTCTTCGACCGCGCCCGTGTGCGCGAGGCGTCCGGCGACGCCGCCGCGGCGTCCGCGGACTTCTCCTACGTCGTCGAGCAGGGAGGCACGCTCGCCCTCCGCGAGGAGGCGCGCGCCGCTACGGAGCGGCTATCCGCGGGCTAGACGCCGCGGAGCACAACTTACGTCCGTCCGAGACACGGCCGCACGGTCGCGTCCAGTTGTGCATGTGAAATAACAACAATTCCAAAAATTTGCATTATTAAGGGCAAATTTCGGGATTATTCCAATTTGCATTACCTCAAACCTATGGGTTGCTTTTACTAACCGCTTGCCTAATATAACGGCAATTCCTACCCCGGACGTTCTAGTTTCAGGGGCAAGGCGCACGCGGGAGCCGAGGTCCTTCTCGGTGCCCGGCCGCCGGACGAAGGCCCCCGAGGAGGCCTTCCACCCGGGAGCGAGCGCCTTGGAGCTTCGTTCGACGACGGAGGGCCGCCGCCGGCGCGAGTGGGAGGGGGTCCGCACGCTGAGCATGCCTTGCACGCAATGATCTCGTTCTGTTGGAGTGAGGTTAGGGGGAGTCGTGGACTACAAGCTCATCGCAAACTCATGGGCCATATGGCTGGCGGTCATACCAGTCGCGTTGCTCGAGATCTACCAGGCGTACATCTTCGCCAAGAAGACGAAGGCCGCGGGCCCGCTGGTCGGGCTCAGCGCCGAGGAGGCCAACAAGGCCTTCAAGGTCGGCATGCGCTCCGCCATCGGCCCGTCCCTCGGCGTCTTCGCGGTGATGCTCGGCCTCATGGCCGTCATCGGCGCGCCCCTCGCGTGGCAGCGCCTCTCCATCATCGGTGCCGCGCCGACCGAGCTCGCCGCCGCGACCATGGCCGCCAAGGCCCAGGGCCTCGAGCTCTCGAGCCCCGACTACGGCGCGATCAACTTCGCCAACGCCTGCTGGGTCATGGCGCTCAACGGCAACGCGTGGCTGCTCACCTCCGGCCTCCTCGCCGACAAGCTGGACAAGATATCCAAGAAGGTCATGGGTCACAACAAGAAGACCCTCGGCATCTTCACCGTGGCGGCCACCTGCGGCGCCTTCGGCTACATGTGCATCAACCAGGTCATCATCGGCCTCGCGCCGGCCAAGAACGAGGTTCTCGCCTCCACCATCTGCAGCTTCGTGCTGATGGTCGTCCTGGAGCGCGTCGCAAAGAAGCACCCCAGGCTCGGCGAGTGGACCCTCGGCATCGCGATGGCCGCCGGCATGGCGATGGCCGTCATCTTCAAGCACCTCGTGATGGGAGCGTGACGGAACATGGCAGACACGAGCGTAACCACCGCGACGACGACTGACGCCGCGGCTGACGAGGCCTTCGCGGAGGCCTACACCAAGCCCATCATCCGCTACGGCCGAGCGACCAACCTCCTCGCCGTCCTCTTCTGCTTCATCCCCGCTGTCGTGGTGTGGCTCGTCTTCGGCTACCTGCCGCAGATCGGCGACATCCTGACCGGCTGGGGCCTGATTGCCTCGATCTACCTGGTGTTCGCCTTCATCGAGCCGATCTCGTACTACCCGATCGTCGGCCTCTCGGGCGTCTACATGGTCTGCCTGTCCGGCAACATCGGCAACGTGCGCATCCCGTGCGCCCTCATGACCCAGCAGGTCCTCAAGACCGAGCCCGGCACCCGCAAGGCGGAGCTCGTCTCCACGCTCGGCATCGCCGGCTCGATCATCACCAACCTCGCCCTCACCACCCTGGCCGCCCTCGCCGGCGCGTTCATCATGTCGATCCTGCCGCCGATCATCATCGAGGCGCTCTCCTACGTCTCGCCCGCCATCTTCGGCGCGATGTTCGGCATGCAGGCCGCCAAGAACCTCAAGTACGCCTGCTTCGCCGCCCTTCTCGGGTTCCTGGCGATGGGCGTCTTCAACATCGCGACCTACGTGACGGTGCCGCTGATGGTCTTCGGCACGGTCGCGTTCGCCATGCTCGTCGACAACCGCAAGTCCAAGGAAGAGGGACCTAAGGAGGAGGCAGCGTAATGGAAGCGGAGAAGATCAAGGCGGCAGCACAGGATTCGCTCAAGGACGTCGTCGGATGGCGCCGGCACCTGCACGAGCATCCCGAGGTGGGCTTCGACCTCAAGAACACGATGGCCTACGTATGCTCGGTCCTGGACGAGCTGGGCGTCGAGCACGAGGCCAACGAGAAGGGCTCCTACGTCGTCGCCTACATCAACCGCGGCAAGCCCGGCAAGACGATCGCCGTCCGAGCCGACATGGACGCCCTGCCGGTGCAGGAGGAGACGGGCCTGGAGTTCGCCTCCAAGGAGCCCGGTAAGATGCACGCCTGCGGCCACGATGTGCACACCGCCTGCCTGCTCGGCCTGGCCAAGGTTCTGAAGGGCATGGAGGGCGAGCTCAACGGCTCGGTCAAGCTGCTCTTCCAGCCTGCCGAGGAGCTCGGCACGGGCTCGCCGGTGCTCATCGCCGACGGCGTCCTCGACGACGTGGACGAGGTCGTCGGCATGCACAACGGCAACCTGGGCGACGGCGCCGAGCCGGGCGACCTGGTCTTCTCGACCGGCCCCATGATGGCGACGATGGACAAGTTCACGCTCACCATCAAGGGCCAGGGTGCCCACGGCTCCACGCCGCAGGCCTCAATCGACCCGATCACCATCGCGTCGTATGTCATCACCAGCCTTCAGGAGATCATCTCGCGCGAGTGCGACCCGCGCGACGCCGCCGTCATCACCATCGGCTCGATCCACGGCGGGGACGCCTTCAACATCATCCCGGACACCTGCGAGCTGGCCGGTACCACCCGCGTCTTCACCAACGAGATGCGCGACTTCATCGAACGGCGCATCGGCGAGGTCGCGGAGGGCGTCGCCAAGGCCTACCGCGCCGACATCGTATACAAGTTCTTCCGCCAGCCGCCCCCACTGGTCAACGACAAGGGCGTGGCGGAGAAGCTCATCGAGGTCTCGAACGAGCTCTATCCGGACAACACCCGCATGATGCAGAAGCTCTGCATGGCGGGCGAGGACTTCGCCTGGTACCTGCAGAAGAAGCCCGGCGCGTTCTTCTTCTTCTGCAACCCCAAGCCAATCGACGGCAAGTGCTGGCCGCACCACAACTCTAAGTTCGCGATAGACGAGACCCACCTCGACAGGCCCATGGCGGTCTTCGCGGGCTTCGTCGCGAGCGAGCTCGCCTAGGGGGTCGGACATGGACGTGAAGGCTGAGGTCGCCACCGTCATGGACGACGTCGTCTCCTGGCGTCGCCACCTGCACGAGAGGCCTGAGATTGGCTTCGACCTCAAGGGAACGCTCGCCTACGTGTCGGCGCAGCTCGACGCGATGGGCATCCCGCACGAGGTCAATGACGAGCACTCCTACGTCATAGGTTGGATCCGTGGCTCCGAGGGCGGCCGTACCGTCGCCCTGCGCGCGGACATGGACGCCCTGCCGGTGCAGGAGGAGACGGGCCTTGAGTTCGCCTCCAAGGTGCCTGGCAGGATGCACGCCTGCGGCCACGACGCCCACACCGCCATGCTGCTCGGCGTGGCCAAGGTGCTCGAGGCGCACAAGGGCGACATCAAGGGCACGGTCAAGCTCGTCTTCCAGCCCGCCGAGGAGCTCGGCACGGGCTCCAAGGTCCTGTGCGAGGACGGCGTGATGTCCGACGTGGACGAGATCGCCGGCCTGCACGTGGGCAACATCTCCGAGGAGGCCAAGCCGGGCGACCTGGTCTTCTCCCTTGGTCCCATGATGGCGACCATGGACAAGTTCACGCTCAAGGTGATCGGCCACGGGGCGCACGGCTCCACGCCGCAGGCTTCCGTCGACCCCATCACCATCGCTGCCTACATCGTCAGCGGCATGCAGGAGGTCATCTCGCGCGAGAAGGACCCGCGCAACCCGGCGGTCGTCTCCGTCGGCAAGATCCGCGGCGGCTCCGCCTTCAACATCATCCCCGACACGGTGGAGATGGAGGGCACGGCCCGCACCCTCACCAACGAGGACCGCGACTTCATCGAGAGGCGCATCGGCGAGGTGGCGGAGGGCATCGCGAAGGCGTACCGCGCCGACATAGAGTACAAGTTCTTCCGTCAGCCGCCCCCCGTGGTGAACGACCGCGCCGTCGCCGAGAGGCTCGTGGCGGTCTCGCGCGAGCTCTACCCCGACGACACGCTGATCATGACCAGGCCGGTCATGGGCGGCGAGGACTTCGCCTGGTACCTGCAGGAGAAGCCCGGCGCGTTCTTCCTGCTCTCCAACCCCCTGCCGGTTGACGGCAGGTGCTGGCCGCAGCATAGCGCCCACTTCGCGCTCGACGAGGGCCAGTTCCACAAGGGCATCGAGGTCATGGTGGCCTTCGCGCTCAAGGAGCTTGGCGCGGCGTAGGCACGGCGCGCCGGGGCCGCGGGCCGGGTTCGGCACCCTACCGCGGACCCGGCGCGCGGCCCGTCCCGGGTTCGGCACCCTGCCGCGGCCCGGCCCGCGCCTCGGGGCGCAACCCGCGCGCTTGCCTACTTCGTGAGGCCGTCCTGCCGCATCATGGTCTCGAGGGCGTCGAGGTCGCTCTCGATGTCCAGCGTCCGCGTCGCGCTCATGGAGCCGAGCAGCGTCTGGAAGGCGTCGTTGATCCGCTCGAGCGACGCGAGGATGCGCGCCGCCACGTCCTTCTCGCCTGCCGTGGGCGCGGGCTTGGCCGCGATCTCCGCGTACGCGCCGATGAGCTTGGCGGTCGTCGGCAGGTAGTAGGTCGAGAAGAGCCCGAGCTTGGAGATGGTGTCCGGGTGGCTCCTGGCCTCAGCCTCGATCTGGCGCGCGAGGTCCACGGTCCGCTCGACGTCGCACCTGGCCTCGCCCTCGACGCGCTGGGCGACCTGCTCCACGTCCTCCATGCTCGCCTGGATCCGCGCGAGCGTAGCGCGCTGCTCCTCGGTGAGGTCGTCGACGGGGCCGCGCGCGGCCTGCTCCTCGCGGCGCCGCTCCTCGTACTCCTCGTAGAGCTCGTCGGTCAGCAGGAAGGCGGTGCCGTCGTCGGAGAGGTGGCCCTGCGGCGTCCAGTCGCGGCTGATGAACTCCCTGAGGTAGGCGACCATCCGCTCCTGCTTGATGCCCCGCCGCGTGGCGAGCTCCTCCACGGTGATCGCGGGATGCCTGAGCAGAAGAGGCCGGCAGGTCGTGTAGGCGAGCGCGAGGTCCTGCTCGAACTTGCCCTTTGGCCCGACCTTCACGAGGAAGAGGATGGAGGCGGCGAGCATCAGCGCGCAGACGATGGCGAGGGCGACGCTGCCGACCGCGATGAAGCTGACGAGCACGACCGCGAGCGGCATCGTGATGAAGAGGGCGAAGGCGTACACGAGGACCCCGCGGAAGCTCGGGCCGGTCGTGACCGTGAGGGGGGCGAGGTAGCGCTCGTAGGACTGCTGGTCGAGCGTGTCGAGCCACTTGGAGAGCTCGCTGTTGGCGATGCTGACGCCCTTGCTGATCCCCTTGCCGATGGCCTTGCCCGCCTCCGCGATGCCGTCGAAGACGCCCTGCAGCACGGGGCTGCCGTCGGGGATGTCGCCCAGCGAACGGTTGACCTCGCGCATCATCTCGTCGATGGTCCGGTTGGCGGCGTCCATCGCGCTGGCGGCGAAGTCGGCGCGGCTGGCGGGGTCGGGTCGGCTGGCGGCGTCGGGTCGGCTGGCGGGCCGACCGGCGGCGTCGGGTCGGCTGGCGGCATTCTTGCGCTGGTCCTTGTCCATGTCTGCCATCCGTCTTCCTTTCGCTCGCCCGGCGCGGTCCCGCTCGCGCGGCGCGGTCCGGTGAATCGGCGCGGCGGGTTGCCGTGGGCACATGTTACGCCATCGGACGCATGGCGGAGAGCGTCCGCGCTGCCTCCTCGCCCGCCGCACGAGACTCCCGCCTGGCGTCCTCGAGGCGCCTAAGGGAGAAGGACAGCTCCTCCGGAGGCCCTGCCAGCCGCACCCCGGCCGTGGGCTCTGTGCCTGCGGGCTCCGTGCCCGTGGCGGCCTCCTGCCCCGAAGCTTGCACGGAGCTGCCTGCGAGCTTGCGCCAGATTGGTAGCGCGGCCTCCACGACCTCGCCCAGCGCGTCCGTCATCGAGGCGTCGGCGTGTCGCACCAGGGTGAGCGCGGCCGCGGCCTGCTCCGCGAGCAGGCGCGAGGCGGTAAGCTGGTCGGCCCGTGCGGCCAGGTCGCCAGAGCGCCCTGGCGTCGAGCTGGCTCGCAGCCTCGCGGCGGCGGCGAGGCTCGCGAGGTCGTGCGACTGCTCCGCCAGGTCGCGGAGGAGCGCGTCCAGCGCGCTCTGCTCCTTGAGAAGGGCGGCCTGCCGTAGCTTGAGCGCGACCTCCGCGCGGTCGACGAGCTCCGGTGCGAGCGCCCCGTCGGTCCCGGCGGCCCCAGCAGACCCCGTCGCTCCGGCATGTCCGGAGGTGGCCCCGCGAGCCTCGCCGCCGGCACCGCCGGCAGGCTCGCGTCCGGCGGGGGAGTACCTGGTGCCAGGGCGGCGAAACGTCCGTGCCAGGCGGGCGAGAAGGCCGTCGCGCTCCGGGGCGTCCGCACCGCGGCCCCCGTCGTCGTCCGCGCCGCGCCGCGCGCCGTCGTCCCAGGTCGCCTCGGCCAGGCTCGCCAGGGCGGCGTCCGCCTCGTCTGCCAAGCGGCGCGCATTCGACGAGCGCAGCACCTCGAGTGCGGCGTCGACGGTTCTGGCCACGTCGCGGCGACGTCCCTCGCCGAACCCGGAGACGCCGAGCGTGGTCGAGGTGTCGATGCTGGCGGCGAGGCGTGCGACTGCCGCGGCGTCGGCACCCCCAGGCGCGCAAGGCTGGGCGGGCGTGCGGGGCGCGGCTGTAACGTCGGGTGCGCCGTATCGGGCGCGAGTCCCTGGCTGGGTGTCGTCGGGCATGGCTTTCCCACCTCTTTTCCTGGCACGAGTCTACCCTGTCGTCTTGCTGGCCCAGGCGAATCCCTGCGGAGAATCCGTAGGGTGGAGTGCCAGAATGTCAGGGGCCTGACGGTTTCGCCCCCGACATGCTCCAGCATGTTCCGGGGCCTGCGGATAAAGGTGATAGAAATGATAGAGTGCCTGGTCGTCGGTCTGGGCGGCTTCCTCGGCGCCGTGATGCGCTACCTCGTGGGGCTGGTCCCGGTCGGAGCGCAGGGGGGCTTTCCTTACAAGACCCTCGCGATCAACGTCATCGGCGCGTTCGCGATCGGCGTCGTCGTCGCCTTTGCGGCACGTGGGGTGGTGAGCCCGCGATGGGAGCTCTTCCTCAAGGTGGGCATCTGCGGCGGGTTCACGACCTTCTCGACCTTCGCGCTCGAGTGCGACCAGCTGGCGGCCCGTGGCTCCGCGGGCCAGGCGGTGCTCTACGTCTGCCTGAGCCTTTCGCTCGGCATGCTCGCGGTCTTCCTCGGACAGCGCGTCGCGGGGTAGGGGGCAGCCGAGATTCGTCGTCACGGCTGGCGGGGCGCGCCTGCGCTCCGGCCCGACCGCCCCAGCCCGGCCGCCCCAGCCGGGCCGCCCCGCACCAGCGGCTCGGACGCCCCGGACGCGCGCCTCCCGACCCGTCCACAACTCGCCCAAATGCACAACCCCGCCGAGAGAATTGCGTCCGGGTGCGGGGCGGCCGGGCTGGGGCGGCCGGGCTGGGGCGGTCGGGCCGGAGCGCAGGCGCGCCCCGCCA
>OMVS01000045.1 GCA_900314575.1 uncultured Olsenella sp.
CGAGCCCGTGGCCGAGGCCGAGCCCGACGCCAGCGAGGCCGTGGCCGAGCCCGGCGCCAGCCAGCCCGAGCCCGCCCCCGACTCCGCCGCCCTACGCGCCGAGGTCCGCGCCACCCTGGCCGACCCCGCCGCTAACGGCATCCGCGCCCCCTACGACCAGCGCCTCTCCAACCTCGCCGAGGCCCGCGCCGCCTTCGAGGACGCCTTCGACGACGAGGACTGGGCGCTCGCGCTCGAGCTCGCCCCGCTCGACCTCAAGCGCCACATGGAGCGCGCCCGCGCCGACGCCGAGGAGCGCTTCTCCCAGGCGCAGGCGCAGGAGCAGGTCCTTCTCGACCAGATGTGCCAGGTCGCCGCGAGGCGCGTCCCCAAGGTGGAGCTCGCAACGTCGGCCGCCGAGGGGTCCTGCTCCGACGCGCTCGCCGCCTTCGAGCGCGTGAAGGGCGAGGAGCACGAGAAGGTCAGCGGCAAGTACTCCTTCCTCAAGGGCAACCTGCGCACGGCGGGCGTGAGCCTCTGGGTCGGCGTCGTCCTCGTCGTGCTCGGCGCTCTGATGCTCGTCGCGACCCTCCTGCCGCACGACGGCACGGTCGCCGCGGCCGCGCCCGCGGCGTTCCCCGAGGTGTTCGCCCCGCTCGCGGTCGTGCTCGTCGCCGTCGGCGTGGTCGTGCTGTTCCTGCGGGTCATGCTCGTGCGCGCAAACCGCCAGGGGATGGGCGCGCACGCGGAGGAGAAGGCGAGCGTGAGCTCCGACCTCGCCAGGACCTCGGAGCAGCTCGAGGACCTCGTCGCGGCCGTGCGCGCGCGTGAGCTCAACCTGCGGAACCTCCCGCTCGACGCCCCCGAGGAGGACTTCGACGCGGCTTGCGCGGAGCTCGCGGACAGCGTGCTCGACCTCACGGGGAGCCGCAGCCCCGTGCCCTCCTCCGCGGGGGCTCGCTAGCCCGCGTCCTTCTCGCCCGCGGTCGCACATCAAGACCGTGCGCTAACGCGCTGATTTTCCGGATACGGCCGACGCGTGGCGCCGGGCGGCCCGCCGCTTGGTAGCATGGTGAGTCGGCACGGCGCCCGCGCGGCGCGACAGGCATCTCCGGGAGGTTCGGCATGAAGGGCATCATCCTGGCGGGAGGCAGCGGAACGCGCCTGTACCCGCTCACCACCGTGACGAGCAAGCAGCTCCTGCCCGTCTACGACAAGCCCATGGTCTACTACCCGCTCTCCACCCTCATGCTGGCGGGAATCAGGGACATCCTGATCATCTCGACCCCCGCCGACCTCCCCAACTTCGAGCGGCTCCTGGGCGACGGGTCGGACTTCGGCGTCTCGCTGTCCTACGCCGAGCAGCCCGAGCCCAACGGGCTCGCGCAGGCCTTCGTGATCGGCGCGCCCTTCGTGGCGGATGGCCCCTGCGCCCTGGTGCTCGGCGACAACATCTTCTACGGCAACGGCCTCACCCGGCACCTGCGCCGCGCGAAGGCGAACGCCGAGGCGGGCCGCGCGACGGTCTTCGGCTACCGCGTGGACGACCCGGAGCGCTTCGGCGTCGTGGAGTTCGACGCGGACTACAACGCGATCTCCATCGAGGAGAAGCCCGCGCACCCCAAGAGCAGCTACGCCGTCACGGGGCTGTACTTCTACGACGAGCGCGTGACGGAGCTCGCCGCACGCGTGCGCCCGTCCGCGCGCGGCGAGTACGAGATCACCGACCTCAACCGCATGTACCTCGAGGACCGCTCCCTCGACGTGGTGACGCTCGGCCGCGGCTACGCGTGGCTCGACACCGGCACCATGGAGTCGCTCTTCGCGGCCTCCGAGTTCGTGCGCACGGTCGAGAAGGCCCAGGACCTTCCCGTCTCCGTGCCCGAGGAGATCGGCTACGAGAACGGCTGGATCCCGCGGGAGCGCCTGCTGGAGTGCGCGGAGCGCTACGGCAAGAGCGACTACGGCAAGCACCTGCGCATGGTCGCGGCGGGTGGCATCGTGCCGGACCGGCACTACGACGAGGCCTAGCGGAGAAGGACGCGGCCTCGGCGCGGTCGGCGCGGTCGGCGCGGCAGCGAGCGCAGCCGCAGCGAACGGCGCGACCGCTGAGGCAAGGCAAGGCAGGGGAGAAGGACATGCGGATTCTCATCACCGGCGCGCGCGGCCAGCTCGCCAACGAGCTCGGGCGCGCGCTCGAGAGCGGCAGGACAGAGATAGGGGAGGTGCCCGCCGAGTTCTCCGGCGCCGAGGTCGACCTCGTCGACCTGGACGACTTCGACGTCTCGGACTGGGCGGCCACGAGCGCGTGGCTGGCGGCCCGCGCGCCCTACGACCTCTTCGTCAACTGCGCGGCCATGACCAACGTGGACGGCTGCGAGACCGACGAGGCGGCCGCCTTCCGCGCCAACGCGCTGGGGCCGCTGAACCTCGCGCGCGCGAGCCGCGAGCAGGGCGCCAAGCTCGTGCACGTCTCGACCGACTACGTCTTCCCGGGGAGCGACCCCACGCCGCGCACGGAGGACGACGTCTGCGCCCCCATCAGCGCGTACGGCAGGACCAAGCTGGCCGGCGAGGGACTCGCCCTCGCCAACAACCCGCGCACGATGGTGGTGCGCACGGCCTGGCTCTACGGCTACGTGGGACGCAACTTCGTGAAGACGATGCTTCGCCTCGCGGACGCGCACGACCACGTCACCGTGGTTGACGACCAGCTGGGCAACCCCACGAGCGCGGCGGACGTCGCGCACGAGGTGCTGCGCATCGCCGCCACCGAGGACTATGGCACCTACCACTGCACGAACGAGGGCACCTGCTCCTGGGCGGACTTCGCGGAGGCCATCATGGACGCCTTCGGGCGCGACTGCGAGGTCAGGCGGTGCACCTCCGAGGAGTACAAGCGGATGGTGCCGGGCGCGGCCGACCGCCCGCGGTTCTCGAGCCTCGAGAACGCGCGCCTCGAGCGGGGCCTCGGCAACGAGATGAGGCCCTGGCGCGAGGCCCTCGCCAGCTACGCACGCAACTACGGCGAACTCGCCGGTTAGGAGAGCTATGAAGACCTACCTCGTCACCGGCGGCGCCGGCTTCATCGGATCCAACTTCGTCCTCTACATGCTGCGCAAGCACGACGACGTGCGCATCGTGAACGTCGACGCGCTGACCTACGCGGGCAACCTCGAGAACCTCGCGTCCGTGGAGGGCGACCCGCGCTACGGCTTCGTGCACGCCGACATCCGCTCCCGCGAGGACGTCGCGCGCGTCTTCGAGGAGTTCTCGCCCGACTACGTGGTGAACTTCGCGGCGGAGAGCCACGTGGACCGCTCGATCGAGAACCCCGGCGTGTTCGCCGACACCAACGTCCTGGGCACGGTCAACATGCTCAACTGCGCCCGCGCCGCCTGGGACGACGGCGCCGGCGGCTTCGGCGACCACCGCTTCCTGCAGGTGGGGACCGACGAGGTCTACGGCACGCTCCAGATCCCCGAGGAGCTGAACCCGGACGGCAGCCCGGCGGACCCGGCGGCAGCCGACTACTTCCGCGAGGACACGCCCCTCTCGCCCCACAGCCCCTACAGCGCGTCCAAGGCCTCGGCGGACCTCTTCGTGAAGGCCTACCACGACACCTACGGCTTCCCCGCGCTGATCACGCGCTGCTCCAACAACTACGGCCCGTACCAGTTCCCCGAGAAGCTCATCCCGCTGATGATCCACAACTGCGTCAACCACGTGGAGCTGCCCGTCTACGGCGACGGCCTCAACGTGCGCGACTGGCTCTACGTGGACGACCACTGCAAGGCGATCGACATGGTGCTCTCAGGCGGCAGGCTCGGCGAGGTCTACAACGTCGGCGGCCACAACGAGCGCGCCAACATCTACATCGTGCGCACCATCATCGCGGAGGTCGCCAAGGCCACGGGCGACGCCGAAATCGACGAGGGGCTCATCCGCCACGTGACGGACCGCAAGGGACACGACCGACGCTACGGCATGGCGCCGGACAAGATCCGCGAGGAGCTCGGCTGGTACCCGGAGACCCCCTACGAGGAGGGCATCGTGAAGACGATCCGCTGGTACCTCGACCACGAGGAGTGGGTCGAGCACGTGACCAGCGGCGCGTACCAGAGCTACTACGCGCGGATGTACGAGGGGCGCTAGGCGCCAGGCGCGACGGGGAGCGAGGCCGGGCGCCGGGCGTCGCGCGCCGGGCGCCGCGCGCCGAGACGGCAGGCAGGCGAGAGGATCTGGGGAGAGCGATGGCAGAGCGGGTCACTTCGGGCAACTTCACCTTCACGAGGACCGCGATCGAGGGCGTCATCGTCGTCGACGCGAGGGCGTACGGCGACGAGCGCGGCTACTTCATGGAGACCTACAAGCGCTCCGACTTCGTCGCGGGCGGCATCGACGTCGACTTCGTGCAGGACAACCAGTCCATGTCGACCAAGGGCGTGCTGAGGGGCCTGCACTTCCAGATTGAGCACCCGCAGAGCAAGCTCGTGCGCGTGGTCGAGGGCAGCGTCTTCGACGTGGCCGTCGACCTCAGGCCGGGTAGTGCCACCTGGGGCAGGTGGGAGGGCTGCGTCCTCACGGCCGAGAACCGCCGCCAGCTGTTCATCCCGCGGGGCTTCGCCCACGGCTTCCTCGTGCTCTCCGACCGCGCGGTCTTCTGCTACAAGTGCGACGACGTCTACCACCCCAACGACGAGGGCGGCATCATGTGGAACGACCCCGAGGTCGGCGTCGAGTGGCCACCGCTGGAGGGCGACGACGCGTTCGACCCCTCCAAGCTGGTTCTCTCCGCCAAGGACAAGGTGCACCCCTCCCTCGCGAGCCTGAGGTAGCGGGCGTCCGGGCCGTGGCGCGCGCGCGGTGTACGCATGGATTGCGGCGCGCGTTGGCGCGGCGCACGACGGCCGCGGCGGGGTGCCGGGCGATCGCGCGCCCAATCTGACCGCTCGCGTGAAGCCGGACGTGCGACGGAGACGGGCGCAATAGAATACCCATCGCTGTGGTGATTTGCGCATAAAAGGCGCTACCTGTGTGAAGAGCATTTGAAGGGAGCTTGTCGTGATCGTAGAAGATACCGTAAATCACACGAACGTGGATACCGATAAGGAGGGCCTGCTCGAGTTCATCAAGAACGGCCGCCAGGTCGAGCTCCACTTCGACGACGTGCAGTCCGACGAGGACGGCTACATGAAGTGGGACACCGAGTACTGGTCCTCGCTGGACAAGGGCAAGTTCATCCGCACCTACTCCCTGAACGACAAGCACTCCTCCGAGTTCACTCACTACAACATCTCCGACATGGAGGTCAACTTCCGTCCCGACAAGGCAGCCGAGGTCCGTCTGAGCTAGCCGTTTGCCCGGCGACCGCGCCTGTCCAGCAGGCTGCGATAAACCTTCCAAATATGTTGTGAACGAAGGGGAGGCGTCCGACGAGGGCGCCTCCCCTTCGTTCCGCCCGCGCGGGCCCCGCGGGGAGGATTCCGCGGGCTCCGCGCAGCTCTTCATGGCGACGAGTGCAATTTCGGGACTTAGGGACGGGTCCGGCGTGGTGAGAAGGCCGGCCGGCCGCGACGGGTGCCGGGTCGTCCGACGGAATCCTGGGCAAATGCGATGGCGCCCGTCGCCCGTCTGGCGGCGAGGACCGCGAGCGTGCCCGGACCCGTCCCTAACTCCGAATACTGCACCGGATGCCCTGTCGGATTGCGCAACCCCCGTCGGCTCGCCCCGCGGTTCCGCATCCGCACGCGCATGCGGAACCCGGCCCGCCGCCCGGCGCCGAGGCGCTAGCGCCAGCCGGCCAGGAAGGCGCGCGTCTCGTCCCTCCGCGGGTGGTCGAGCACCTGCTCCGCCGTGCCCCGCTCCACGATGCGCCCCTCGCTCATGAACGCGACCTCGTCGGCGATGCGGCGCGCCTGGCCGATGTTGTGCGTGACCACTACGATGGCGTAGCGCTCGCGCAGGCGGGCGAGGGCGCGCTCCACCGTGGCGGTCGCGTTGACGTCGAGCGCGGAGCACGGCTCGTCGAGCAGGAGGACCTGGGGGTCCACGGCGATCGCACGGGCGATGCAGAGCCGCTGCTGCTGGCCGCCGGACAGCCTGAGCGCACTCTTGCGCAGGTCCCGGGAGACCTCGTCCCACAGCCCCACCAGCTCGAGCTTCTCCCGCACCAGCCCGTCGAGCTCCCGCTTGGGCGTGCTGCCGAAGTAGCGCGGCGCGTAGGTGACGTTGCGCCAGATCGAGAAGGGAAAGGGGGAGGGCTCCTGGAAGACCATCCCGACGTTCCTTCGCAGCTCCTCGGCGGGCATGCGCGCCACGTCGCGGCCCCGCAGGGTCACCTGGCCCGAGACCTGCGCCCGTGGCTCCTCGAGCACGAGGCGGTTGACCGAGCGCAACAGCGTCGTCTTGCCGCAGCCCGAGGGGCCGATGACCGCGAGGATCCGCCGGTCGCGCACGGAGAGGCAGACGTCGTGCAGGGCCTCGGCGCCGTCGTAGGAGACCGTGAGGTGCGAGATGCCGACGACCTCGTCGGCCGGCCTCGCGTCCGCGCCCGTCCCCGCGGCGCCTCCCGCGCCGTTACCTGCGCCAGCGCCGACCCCGGCCTCGTTGCCAGCGCCCGCGCCGACCCCGGCGGCCCCGTGCGTCCCTACGACCTCATCCATCGCTTCACGCTCCATCTCGAGTAGGCGGCGACGGCCACGTTGCCGACAAGCACGATGGCCATCATCACGAAGGCCGTCCCGTAGGCGAGGTCGAGCGACGTCGCGCCCTGGGCGACCAGCAGGTACAGGTGCAGAGGGAGCGCCATGGCCGGCTGCATGACGCTCGTGGGGACACCGGCGTAGGCGACCGCGCCGGTGAAGATGAGCGGCGCCGTGGCACCCATGGCGTAGCACGCGCCGAGAGCCAGCGCACCCCAGATCGACCCGCGCGCGGCGGGCAGCACGATGTTGCGCACCGTGTAGAGCTTGGAGCAACCGAGCGCGTAGGAGGACTCGACGAGCGAGCGGGGCACCTCGTGGAGGCCCTTCTCCACCCGGACCTCGACGAAGGGAACGATCATGATCGCGAGCGCCACGCTCGAGGAGAGGATGCAGCGTCCCCAGGCGAGGTCGCGCACGAGCAGGGAGTAGGAGAAGAGCCCGAGCACGATGGAGGGGATCCCCGACATGCACTGCACGACGCCGCGCACCAGCGCGCCCATGCGCGGGCTGGGGCAGAGGAACTCCACGTAGACGGCAGTGGCGATGGCGGGGACGCCGCCGAGCAGGCACGCGAGCAGCGTGAACCAGAGGCTTCCCGCGATCGCCGGCATGATTCCGCCCCGCTCGCCCAGGACGGCCCCGGAGGGAGCCTGCGTCAGGAACTCCCAGCTGATGACCCCCGCGCCCTTGAGGAGCACGTAGCCGAAGAGGAAGAGCGGCGTCGCCACGACGAGGGCGACCGAGACCGTCGCCCACACGGCGAGGGCGCGTCCGCGCCAGCGCATGCTACTCGCCCCCCTTGACGAGGGCGCGCCTGAGCGCCCAGACGGCGAGGTTCACGAGGGCGACGAGGACCACGAGCACCAGGCCGGCCGCGTAGAGGGCGTGGTAGTGGGTGGAGCCCACCTCCGCCGTGCCCATCTCGAGCGCTATCAGCGCGGCGATCGACTCGCCCTTGCCGAGCAGGGTGGGGAAGAGGTTTGCGTCACCGATCACCATCATGACCGCCATGGTCTCGCCCATGGCGCGACCTGCCGCCAGCACGAGCGCCATCAGGATGGAGCGCCAGGACGCCGGGATCCCCACGCAGGCGAGGAAGTGCCAGCGGGAGACGCCGAGCGCGTCGGAGCTCGTGGCGTAGCGGCGGCTCTGCTCCATGAGCGACTCGGTCACGGAGGACACGAGGAACGGCACGATCATGGCAGCGAGCACGAGGGCCGCCGCCAGGACGCACGAGCCGGTGGAGACGCCGGCGTGACGGAAGGCGGGGGTCACGACCTCGATGCCTACGAAGCCGAAGACCACGGAGGGGACTCCGGCGAGAAGGTCGACGAGCGGCAGCAGCGCAGCGCGCACGCGCCCGTCCGCGGCGGCCGCCAGGAAGGAGGCGGCGCCGACGCCCACGGCGGTGGCGAAGAGCAGGGCGAGAAGGGAGACCGCCAGCGTGCCCGCCACGAAGTTGGCGATGCCGAACGAGGTGGCGCCGACGTAGTCGACGGGCATCCATTCGCCGGAGAGGAGGAAGTCGGAGAGGCTCACCTCCTCGAAGGTCGGCAGGGCCTCGATGGCGACGAAGAGGACGACGAAGGCGAGGGCGGCAAGGCAGAGGGCGGCGAGGAGCCGGACGACCGCCAGGAAGCAGGCGTTTGCCACGCTCCCGCGGGTGAGTCCGACGCCCCGCCGCCCCGTCTCAGCACGCCCCGTCAGCTGTTGTTGAGGGGACATGCGAGCCTGGCCCTACTCCCCAGAGGGGACCTCGCCGGGCTTGAACGCGGGGATGTAGCCGTTGGCGACCACCGTGTCGTAGCCCGTCTGGGAGAAGATGTAGTCGAGGAACGCCTGCTCGGAGTTCGTGATCTCGGAGCCGGAGACGATCTGGACCGGGCGCTGGACCTTGTAGGCGCCGGAGAGGATGTTCTCCTCGGTGGCCTCCACGCCGTCGACCTTCATGGCGCTGAGGACCTGGGAGCTGGCGTTAGCCTTGTTGTAGGCGCCGAAGCCCACGTAGCCGATGCCCCACGGGTCGTTGGCGACGTTGGTGGCGAGCTCGGTCATCGACGAGGACTGGGTCGCGGAGTCCGCGATCTTCTCGTCGCCCATGATGGACTTCTGGAAGACCTCGTAGGCGCCGCCCGAGAGGTCTCGGATGTAGACGTTGATCTTCTCGGCGGGGAGCGACGGGTCGACCTGGTTCCAGGTGGTGTACTCGCCGGAGAAGACCTTCTTGATCGTGTCGGTGTCGAGGCTGTCGGTCTTGCCGACGAGCGGGTTCTGGGCGTTGACCGAGACGGTCAGCGCGTCGCGGGCGATGACGTATGCCTTGTAGCCGGAGCCGATCTTCTCCTTCTCGGAGTCCTTGACGTCGCGGGCGACCATGCCGAAGTCGCAGGTCTTGTCGACGACGGCGCTCACGCCCACGCCGGAGCCGCCGGGCGCCACGTAGATGGAGATGTTGGAGTCGGGGAAGGAGGGGTCGACCTTGTCCCAGGTTACGTACTGGTCGGTGAAGGAGGACGCGAGGGAGGACATGATCGGGTAGAGCGACGTCGATCCGCAGAACATGATCTGGCTCTTGAAGTCGCCCGAGGAGCCGTCCGACTGCTGCGCCTGCTGGTCCGTGCCCGCGGACTGCGACGCCGTGTTCCCGCAGGCGGCGAGCGAGCCCGCCACGACGAGTAGCGCCATCGCGCACGCCAGGAACCTCTTCCAGAACTTCATGTATACCCCCATAACTCTCGATGAATAAGCCCGGCTACGGAGCCTGCCGCAGCCTCGAACGTGCGATACATAATAGAAACGTAAGCAAACTGTCAGCAGCAGTTAAGCGCGAGCGGTCGATTCGGGTTTGCGAGCAAGGTTCGCACGCGAGTAGTTTTTCCGAGAAAAGCTAATCGCCTGCGAGAGAATCGCGTCGCGGCGCGCCCGCCCCGCTCGGCGCAGGCCGCGGACCGCCCGCCGTCAGGCCCCCGCCGCTCGGGCGTGCGCCCCACCCGCTCCCCTAGGGGTACCTCGCTATTTGACAATCACCAAGGATTTAATTTGTGTCGAGCCAACTTTCCCGTGGGGTCACGCAGGGGTCGTAGGGCCGGCCTACGAGGCTCGGGTGCGCAGGGTCGGCGCAGGGCACAGCTTCGAGCGAAGGGGACACATGGAGAAGATCAAGGTAGGCATCAACGGGTTCGGCCGCATCGGCCGCGTCATCCTCCGGAGCCTGGAGATGCGCGACACCAAGGTCGAGGTCTGCGGGATCAACATCCACAACGCGGACCACGCGCGCATGGCGTACCAGTTCGAGTACGACTCCGTCTTCGGGCGCTTCCAGGGCGACGTCGAGGCGACCGACGACGGCATCCGCGTGAACGGCCACGACATCCACGTCTTCTCCGAGGACGACCCGGCCGACATCGACTGGGCGTCGTGCGGCGCCGAGTACGTGATCGAGTCCACCGGCAGGTTCCGCACGCTGCTCGCCTGCAGGAGGCACCTGCTCGGCGGCGCGAAGCGCGTCGTGCTCACCGCGCCGAGCAAGGACGACATGCCCATGTTCGTGATGGGCGTCAACAACGAGGGCTACGACCCCGCCACCATGCAGATCGTCTCGAACGCGAGCTGCACCACCAACTGCCTCGCCCCCCTCGCCAAGGTCCTGAACGACTCCTTCGGGATCGAGAAGGGCCTCATGTCGACCATCCACGCCTCCACCTCGAAGCAGAAGCCGGTCGACTCCAACGGCGGGCGCGACTGGAGGACCGGTCGCTCCGTCATCAACAACATCATCCCCTCCAGCACCGGCGCGGCGCGCGCGGTGGGCAAGGTCATCCCCGAGCTCGAGGGGCGCCTCACCGGCATGAGCTTCCGCGTGCCGGTCAACGACGTCTCGGTCGTCGACCTCACGGTGGAGCTCTCCCGCAAGACCAGCTACGAGGAGGTCTGCCAGGCCATCCGCGCGGCCGCCGAGGGTCCCATGAGGGGGGTCATCGAGTACAACACCGACGAGCTCGTCTCGGGCGACCTGCGCGGCAACTTCAACGCCTGCATCTTCGACGAGAAGGCGGGCATCATGCTCGATGACACCTTCGTCAAGCTCATCGCCTGGTACGACAACGAGTGGGGCTACTCCAACAAGGTGATCGACCTTCTCGTCTACATGGCGGAGAAGGACGCGGAGGCCGGGCTCTAGGGCGGGGCCAGGGCCGTGCCCGGGGCCGCCCCGGGTCCGCGCCGTGCGCGCCAGGTGGTCTGGGTCCTGCCGGCGGGGGCCGCGCATATATTATAACAATGGGGTGCGGCAGGCTCTTCTCGCCTGCCGCACCCTTGCGTCACAGAAAACGCCCATGTGCGCGACCCATCGCATGGCGGCTCTCTGAGCTGCGGTGATGCCGGGTCTCCGAGTGGGGTGGACGTCCTTTGCGACCGCGTGCCACCGTGCTTCGAAAGACTGAACAAAGCCTGAAAAGAATTGTGTCATAGAATAGCGTCCGTCATTCCAGCGAACGAGCAAGGGGGCTCATCCCATGTGCGGAATCATCGCCTACACCGGCGCCAACCAGGCCGTCGCCCACCTCCTGGACGGGCTCCAGGCGCTGGAGTACCGCGGGTACGACTCGGCCGGCGTCGCCGTGCTCTCGGACTCCGGCAACATCCACGTGGTCAAGTGCAAGGGGCGCGTCGCCACGCTGCGCGAGCGTTGCCAGGCCGCGAACCTCGTGGGGACCTGCGGAATCGGCCACACGCGCTGGGCGACGCACGGCGCCCCCTCCGACCGCAACTCCCACCCCCACACGGACTGCTCGGGCAGGATAGCGATCGTCCACAACGGCATCATCGAGAACTTCGAGGAGCTTCGCCAGACGCTTCGCCTCTCGGGCCACGAGTTCAGGAGCGACACGGACTCCGAGGTCATCGCCCACCTCTTCGAGGAGGCCTGGCGCGGCCCCGCGCACGGCAGCCTCGTGGACGCGCTGCGCAACACCGCCGCCCGCCTCGAGGGCTCCTGGTCGATCGCCGTCGAGTGCGCCGACGCCCCCGGCCAGGTCGTGGTGACCCGCCACGGCAGCCCGCTCGTGGTCGCCTCGACCGCGGAGGGCGCCTTCGCCGCCTCCGACGTCATGCCGCTCGCGGCGGTGACGAGCCACGTCATGCAGCTCGACGACGGCGACGTCGCCCTGCTCTCGCGCGACGGCTCGGTCGAGGTCTTCGACGCCGCCGGTGAGCCGGTGCGCCAGCCGAAGACCCTCGACATCGACTGGGACGCCTCGGCGGCGACCCTCGGCGGTTACTCGGACTTCATGAGCAAGGAGATCGCCGAGCAGCCCGAGGCGATCGAGCGCCTCCTCAAGGGCAGGCTGGGCGAGCACGGGATCGAGATGGACGAGCTCGACATGACCGACGAGGACCTCGCCCGCATCGACCGCATCTACATCGTGGCCTGCGGCACCTCCTACCACGTGGGCCTCATCGCCAAGACCATGATCGAGCACTGGGCGAAGGTCTTCGTCTCCGTGGAGTACGCCTCCGAGTTCAACTACTCCGACGTGCTGGTCACCGACCACACGCTCTGCGTCATCGTCACCCAGTCGGGCGAGACGGCGGACACCCTCTCCGCGGCGCGCAGGCTCAAGGGCATGGGTTGCAAGGTCTTCGCGATCACCAACGTCCTCGGCAGCTCGGCGGCCCGCGAGTCCGACGGCACGCTCTACATCCAGGCGGGACCGGAGGTGGCCGTCGCCTCCACCAAGGCCTACACGGCCCAGATGGTCGCCGGTGCCCTGCTCGCGCTCAGGCTCGCGCTCGCCTGCGGCCAGATGACGCGCGCGGAGGTGGAGAAGGTCTTCCGCGAGCTTGAGAAGGTCCCCGACGCCATCCGCGAGGTCTTCAGGCGCAGCTGGCAGGACAAGCAGGCCGTTCCCCTCTTCCGCGACGCCCAGAGCGCGCTCTACCTGGGGCGCGGCACCAGCTCCACGACCGCCTACGAGGGCGCGCTCAAGATGAAGGAGATCGCCTACGTCCACGCCGAGGCCTACCCGGCCGGCGAGATGAAGCACGGCCCCATCGCCCTCATCCAGCCGGGCTTCCCGGTGCTCGCGGTCGTCCCGGCCGACCACGTGCACGACAAGACCGTCTCCAACATCATGGAGTCCAAGGCCAGGGGCGCGAGGATCGTGGCCGTGGCGACCGACGGCGACGAGCAGGTCGCCAACCTCGCCGACCACGTCCTGTGGGTCCCGCAGATGGACGAGTACGTGGTGCCGATCGTGGCGGTGGTGCACCTGCAGATGCTGGCGCGCTACGTCGCGCTCGCCAAGGGCCTCGACGTCGACAAGCCCAGGAACCTCGCCAAGTCCGTGACGGTCGAGTAGGTCGCGCGCATGGCCGGGCCGCATCCGGACGGGGGAGTGGGGCGCCGGCGCGCCGCCTCGCGCGGGACGCGCGCGAGGCTCGCGCTCGCGGGCGCCCTCGTCGCCTGGAGCCTGGCCCTGTGGGCCGCCGTCTCGCACGTGCCCGCGCTCTTCTTCCCCGGCTACCGCGCCGCCACCAAGGCCGTGGAGTCCGCGCTCGCGGCAGCGACCGGACTTGTGCCCTTCGCCGTGTGGGACCTCGCCCTGGCAGCCCTTCTGGCCTGGGCGCTGGTCGCGCTCGTCCGCGCCCTCGTGCGGAGGAGGTCGCTCCTGCCGTGGCTCTCGTGGGTCCTGCTCGCCTGCGCGACGACGGCGGCGCTGCTGTGCGGCTGGGCGCTCGACCACTACGCACCCTCCCTCGCGAGCGAGGTGGGCCTCGAGGTCGGCGAGTACTCCACGGACGAGCTCGCCTCGGCGACCGAGGGCTACCTCGCCGACGCGGCCGACCTCGCGGGTGAGGTGGCGCGCGACGGCGACGGCAGGCTCGCCACGCCCGACTTCCTGGGGCTGGCGCGCGTCGCCGGCGCGGCCTTCGAGCCCCTCGCGCCGAGCTACCCCGTCTTCCGGGGCGGCTCGACCGCCCCGGTGAAGGCCCTCCTCCTCTGGGGGAGGCCGCTGCTCATGAGCGGCTACGTGGGCCTGTTCTGGGCGCCGACCGGCGAGGCGGGCGTGCCCGTGGACTGCGCCGCGGCCGACCTGCCCTTCGTCATGTGCCACGAGGCGGCGCACCGCCTGGGAATCGCGGGCGAGGGGGAGGCCAACTTCGCGGCCTACCTGGCCTGCGAGGCGAGCGACGACGCGAGGCTTGGCTACGCGGGCTCCTACAGCGCCTTCTGCTACTGCCTGAACGCCCTCGCCGCCCAGGACCCGGAGCGCGCGCGGCAGGTCGTGGCGGACGCCGCCGCCGGTCCCGAGGCCGAGGGGGTCCTCCTCGTGCTCCAGGACCGCGCCGACGCGATCGAGCACTACGAGGCCTACCGGAGCGGCTTCGAGCGGGTGGGCGACGCGGTCAACGAGACCTACCTCACGAGCTTCGGCGAGGAGGAGGGCGTGCGCTCCTACGGCCTGGTCGTCGACTACCTGATCGCCTGGCGCAAGGCACGCCCCGGCTCGTAGGCCCGCCCCGGCGCGCCCGCCCCGGCGCGCCCCGCCCCGACGCGCGGCGCTCCTGCCTGCTGGGGTTCGCGTGTAGATGGTGCCCGCGTCCCCGCCGGCGAGCCCCCGGCCCTACAATTGACCCTCGGATGGTTGGGTGCGAGAGGGCACGCGGACGACGTCCGTCCGGGGAGGTTCCGTGAGGTTTCAGGAGATGACCAAGGAGGGCGCCGAGAGGATCCTCGGCGTCCCGAGCCAGTACACCAAGGGCGACCTGAGGCAGTGCTACACGGCGAAGGCCCGTGAGTACCACCCCGACACCGCGGCGCACAACGGCCTCACCCCCGAGCAGGCCCAGTCCAGGATGACGGACGTGAACAAGGCCTACGACTTCCTCAAGGGGCAGTTCGAGGGGGCGAACGAGGACCGCGTGGTCGTGCGCGGCACCTGGGAGACCGCGGCGGCCGCGAGCGGGATCGAGAGCGGCTTCGCCGGGGTCGACTGGCGCTACGGCACGGGTCCCGACCCCACGCCCTCCTCCGGCGCCCACTTCCGCAAGGGGGCCGGCTCCGGCTTCGGCGCCTACGGGACCAACAACTACGGGACCTACGAGGGGTCGGAGTCGTGGAACGCGGACGTCTCCGGCGCGGCCGACGACGACTTCTGGAGCTTCGCCGACGAGGGCGCCTCCGCCGCCGACTCCAAGGTCCCCGTGACGCCGCGCACCGTCCTTCTCGGCCCCGTCGTGCTGCGCGTGGCCTTCTCGGCACTCTTCGTCTGGCTGTGGTGGCGCACCTTCCCGCTCGTGGGCGACAACCTGTCGCGCTACCCCGTCGCCGCGGGCTCCGGCACCCCCGACCTGCTCGGCGTGGCGCGCCTCGTGGCGGGGCTCGTGTACCCCACCTACCTCCTCGCCGTCGAGGTCGTGGCGGGCCAGGTCTCGGGGCTCGTCCGCGAGGTCCTGAACGGGCTCCTCTCCTGGGCGAGCGGCATCTACTACGACCTCAGGCCCAAGAGCGCGAGCTACGGCTGCGCCCTCTCACGCATGATCAGGAACCAGCTCTGGAGCGTCCTGATGGCGCCCCTCGTGGTCTGGCTCGCGGGCCGCTGCGTGGCCGCGCCCGCGTCCGACCTCGCCCAGAGGGTCTGCTGGGGCGCGCTCGCTCTGGCGCTCGGCGTGGACATGCTGGCGGCGGTCGTGCGCGGCGGGTTCGTGAACATCTGGACCACGGCGCTCTCGGAGCGCGTGGAGGCGAGCTACCTCATGGTCCGCAAGCGCATCCTCGAGCGCTGCGGCAAGTGGAACGAGCGCGGCCGCTAGGCTCGCGCGGGCGGCGTCATGCTATCGTTCGTGTGGACTGACTAGACGCTCGCCGCCCCAGGCGAGGAGGGCCCCGACGGGCCCCGGGGCGGCCACGAGGTTTGGACCCCTATGTCTGACAAGCAGAGCCGCGCCGGCGGGAGGCCCCCGCGCTACGTCGGCGCCAGCGACAACCCCTACGACGCCGGGGACGCCCTCGACGCGTGCGCCCCGGACGAGGCGGACGTGGTCGACTTCAGGAGCGGGCGCACCGTCCGGGTGCCGTCCGGGCGGGAGGGGGTCGCCCCCGGACGCCGCCCCGCCGCGCGCGGGGCGGCGGACCCCTACGCCGCAGGCCCCGTCTACCCCGACAGGTACCAGGTGCCCTCCCCGGAGGGCGCCCCCGACCCTCTCGACGTCCCGGTCCCGAGCAGGGAGAGCTACCGGGAGGCGGACGCCTACGAGCGCGAGTTCGAGAGCGACTACGCGCGCGACTTCCCCGAGGACGCCGGGCGGGCGGATGCCGCCGCGCCCGCGGG
>OMVS01000047.1 GCA_900314575.1 uncultured Olsenella sp.
CGCGCCCGCCGCGTCCGCGGGCGTGCCCGCCGCCGGCGCGGCACGGGCCGCCTCGGGCTCCCCGTGCCCGCCCGCGCAGCCGGAAAGCCTCGCCGACGAGCTCTTCTCCCGCGCGGACGAGGTGCTCTCGCGCGACGAGTTCGCCGGGATCGCTGAGGCGTCGAGCTTCCTCACCAAAGCGGTCGGCGTGAGCTTCGGCGACCGCCAGCAGGTCATATCCGAGCTCGCGCCGGGCGAGGTGCTCGCGGTCGTGCACGAGGCGGACAACCCCGCCGACAAGTGCGCGGTCGCCCTCAGGGACCCCGCGGGCCGCAAGGTCGGCTTCCTGCGCCGCCAGATCGCGGCTGCGATCGCCCCGCTGATCGACGACGGGGTGCGCTACGAGGCTTCGGTCCGCGAGGTCACCGGAGGGGGCGACGGGCGTGCCTTCGGCGTGAACGTGCAGGTCGCGCGCATCGGGGGCGCCGGCGGTGCCGGCCGTGGGGACGACCCCGCGAAGCTCGCGCGCGCCGAGCTCTCCTCCCTCGGCGGCGCCGAGCTGACCGACAGGCTGCGTCGCCACCTGATCGGCGACCACGAGCTGCTGCCCGCCCAGAAGGCGGCCCTCGACCTGCTCGCCCAGGGGAGGTCCACCCTCTGCGTGATGGCGACGGGCCGGGGCAAGTCCCTCGTCTTCCACGTCCACGCGGCGCGCGAGGCCCTTCTCGCCCACCGCGCGAGCGTCTTCGTCTACCCGCTGCGCGCCCTCGTCTCCGACCAGGCCTTCCACCTCAGGGAGAGCCTGGGGCCGCTGGGCGTGCGCGTGCGCGTGCTCACGGGCGAGACCTCGCCCGACGAGCGCGACGAGGTCTTCGGCGCGCTTTCGGCCGGCGAGGTCGACGTCGTCCTCACGACCCCCGAGTTCCTCGAGATCCATGCGCGCCGCCTCTCCGCCGGCAAGGTCGGCTTCGTCGTGATCGACGAGGCCCACCACGCGGGCACGGGCGAGAGGGACGCCTACGCGGGGCTTCCCGAGGCGCTGCGCCGCCTCGGCTCACCGACCGTGTGCGCGGTGACGGCGACCGCCTCCACGCCGGTCGCCACCAGGGTCTGCCAGCTGTTCGGCATCCGCCACGACGCGGTCGTGGTCGACCAGAGCGTCCGGGCGAACCTCGAGCTCGAGGACCACCGCGAGCTGCGCGACCGCGAGGCCGCCCTCGTGTCGGTCGTGGCGGCGGGCGAGAAGACCATCATCTACGTGAACTCGCGCGAGCAGTCGGTGAGCCTCGCCAGGATGCTGCGGCACGCCCTGCCGGACCTCGCGCCCCGCGTCGCCTTCTACAACGCGGGCCTGACGCGCCCGGACCGCACGCGCGTCGAGGAGGCCTTCCGATCCGGAGCGCTGAGCTGCATCGTCTCGACCAGCGCCTTCGGCGAGGGCGTCAACCTGCCCGACATCAGGAACGTCGTCCTCTACCACCTGCCCATGGGGTCGGCGGAGTTCAACCAGATGAGCGGCCGCGCCGGGCGCGACGGAGGGCGGGCCCGCATCTGGCTCATGTACGGCAGCCGCGACGCGCGCATAAACGAGAGGATCCTCTCGTCCTCGGCGCCCTCGCGCGAGGACCTCGTGACGCTGTACCGCACGCTCACGAGGATGGCGCGCCAGTGCCTCTCCAAGGGGTCGCCCGAGGCCTGCGAGGTCGACGGCTCCTTCGCCCTCAACAACGCCGACATCGCGCAGTCCGCCCTCGAGGTGGACCCCTGCTCCAGGCTCGACGAGCGCTCCGTCTCCTGCGGCGTGTCGATCTTCCGCGAGCTGGGGCTGCTCACGACCCGTGGCTACGGCTCCTCGCGCCACATCCAGATGAGCCCGAGCCCGGAGCGGGTCGACCTCGAGAGCTCCATCCGCTACCTCGAGGGCCAGCGCGCTCGGGATGATTTCTCGGAGTTTGCGGCTTGGGCGCTCTCGTCGCGCCCGCAGGAGATTCTGTGTAGAATCAACAGACCAATAACGCCGTCGTTCGGCGACGTCGTCGACCGATAGGGGGGTCATGTCAGACAAGGAAGCCGAGCTGCCGTCGCCCGCTGCGGGCGAGGAAGCCGTCGCGGCCGTCGCGGGCGGCCCCTCCGTGGGAGAGGTAGTTCCCGCAGCGGACAACTACCGGCTCCTCCAGACCTCCTGCAGGGCCTACCTCGACGAGGCGGCCTGCAAGAAGATCGACGGGGCCTACCGGTTCGCCGCGGAGTACCACAGGGACCAGAGGCGCCGCTCCGGGGAGCCCTACATCAACCACCCCGTCGAGGTCGCGCTCATCCTCGCCAAGGACCTCCACATGGACGAGGACACAATCTGCGCGGCGCTGCTGCACGACACGGTGGAGGACACCTCCGCTTCGCTCGCGGACCTCACGGAGCGCTTCGGCCAGACGGTGGCCGAGCTCGTCGACGGCGTGACCAAGCTCACGACCATCTCGGTCTCCTCGATGGACGAGAAGCAGGCCTTGAACCTGCGCAAGATGTTCCTCGCCATGAGCAAGGACATCAGGGTCGTGATCATCAAGCTGGCAGATCGCTTGCACAACATGCGCACCCTCGCCGCCCTCCCGCCCGACCGCCGCGTCTTCAAGGCGCGCGAGACCATGGACGTCTACGCGCCGCTCGCGGACAGGCTCGGCATGAGCTCGGTCAAGTGGGAGCTCGAGGACCTGGCCTTCTTCTACCTGGAGCCCGAGGAGTACCAGAGGATCGCCCGCATGGTGCAGGAGTCGAGGGCCCAGCGCGAGCAGAACACGCAAGACGCCATCAAGACCCTCTCTGACGAGCTCGCTCGCGTGGGCCTCAAGGACTTCCAGATCACCGGGCGCCCCAAGCACCTGTGGTCCATCTACGAGAAGATGCGCCGGAAGAAGGCGGAGTTCTCCGACATCTACGACCTCATCGCCCTGCGCGTCATCACCCAGACGGTGGGGCAGTGCTACTCGGTCCTCGGCGCGGTGCACGCGCTGTGGCACCCCCTGCCCGGCCGCTTCAAGGACTACATCGCGACGCCCAAGGCCAACAACTACCGCTCGCTGCACACCACGGTGATCGGGCCCGAGGGCCGTCCCCTCGAGATCCAGATCCGCACGCAGGAGATGCACGAGCAGGCCGAGTACGGCATCGCCGCCCACTGGCTCTACAAGAAGGCGGGCAACTCCGAGGGCCAGATGTCCGAGGACGACAAGGACATCGACACCCAGATCAACTACATCCGCCGCAGCCTCGACTGGGTCAACGAGGCGGACCTCGACGACCCGCACGAGTTCCTGAAGAGCCTGCGCATCGACCTGTTCGAGGGGACGATCTTCGTCTTCACCCCCAAGGGCGACGTCATGAGCCTGCATAGGGACTCCACGCCGCTCGACTTCGCCTACGCCGTCCACACAGAGGTGGGCAACCACTGCGTCGGCGCCAAGGTCAACGGGAGCGTCGTGCCGCTCACCTACACGCTGCAGACGGGCGACCGCGTGGAGATCCTGACCAACAAGAACGCACGCCCGTCGCACGACTGGATGGGCATCGTGCACACGCCCTCGGCGCGCTCCAAGATCCGCAAGTACTTCACCACGGCGAACAAGGCCGAGGACGCCGAGGCCGGCCGCGCCCAGCTCGCGGCCGAGCTGCGCAAGCGCGCTTACGGCATCTCCACGCCGCGCACGACCAAGGCGATCCACAAGGTGCTCGACCAGATGGACCTGCACACGGTGGAGGACCTCTACCAGGGGATCTGGACCGGCAAGCTCTCGGTCAAGCAGGTCGCCAACAAGGTCGAGGCCGTCCTCGAGGAGGGCTCGCCCGCCCAGCAGGCGGCGACGGAGAACGCCGCGCAGAGGGAGGCCGCCCGCGAGTGGGCGATCGCCTCGGACGCCCCGCTCAAGGCCCCCAAGGTGCAACCCTCCCGCAAGGGCGCCCAGGGCAGGAGGAGCAACTGCGGCGTCGTCGTGAAGGGCGACCCGGACCTGCTCGTCCACCTGGCACATTGCTGCAACCCCGTCGCCGGCGACGACATCGTCGGCTTCATCACCCGCGGCAGGGGCGTCTCCGTGCACCGCGCGGACTGCCCCAACGTCAAGTCGCTCATGGAGCACCCCGAGCGCATGATCGAGGTCGACTGGGACACCTCCGGGGCGACCGAGTTCCAGGTGGAGATCGTCATCGAGGCGAGCGACCGCATGGGCCTGCTGAAGGACGTGACCATCGCGATCAACGACGCGGGCGCCAACATCCTCTCCGCGGCGACCCAGACGAGCGCCCAGGGGGTGGCGCGCCTGCGGTTCCTCGTCGCGATCTCGGATGCGAGCCTGCTCGACACCCTGCTCGCGAACGCGAGCCGCGTGCCGTCGGTCTACGACGCGCGCAGGATCCTGCCCGGCGAGGGCGGCAACGAGATGAAGAGGAGGATATAGATGGCGGAGGAGAGCGGACGGGCGGCCGGCGAGCTTAGGCAGTTCGTGGTGGGTCCGATCAGCACCAACTGCTACGCGTACGTCTCGGACGGGGAGTGCATGGTGGTGGACCCCGGGGACGCTGGCGCGGATATAGCCGAGCGCCTCGACGACGTGCACGTGAGCGTCATCGTGGCCACGCACGGCCACGGGGACCACGTGAGCGGCGTGGCGGCGCTGAAGGAGAGGACCGGCGCGCCCTTCGCCATGAGCGAGGCCGATGCGGAGCTGGCAGAGCACGCGAGCGTGGAGTCGCAGTTCGCAGACACCGACGCCCCCGCCCCCGACCGGCTGCTCGCCGAGGGCGACGTCGTCGAGGTCGGACGGGCGCGCTTCCGCGTGATCGAGGCGCCGGGGCATACGCCCGGCGGCATCGTCCTCCTGGGGGAGGGCATCGCCTTCGTGGGCGACACGATCTTCGCGGGCAGCGCCGGCCGCACCGACCTCAAGGGCGGCGACGCGGCGGCCCTCACGAGGACGCTCGCGCACCTCAAGGAGGTCATCCCGCCCGAGACCATGCTGTGCTGCGGCCACGGCGACCTCACCTCCATGGAGCGGGAGCTCTCCGCCAACCCCTTCCTGAGGGAGCGTAGGGGCTAGCGTCGACCAGGCGGCCGAGTGGCTGCGCACGCACATCCGACGCTGAGCGGGCTCCCATCTGATATAGTGGTGCGACAAGCGCCGGCGTGGCGGAATGGCAGACGCGGCAGACTCAAAATCTGCTGTCCGCAAGGACGTGTGGGTTCGACCCCCACCGCCGGTACCAGAGGGCCCAGCGCCCCGCCTCTAGCAGGCGGGGCGCTTTTCGTCTCGGCCGCTCGGTCCAGGGCATCGGGTGATCGGGTCTACTGTGTCCGAGCTGTGGATTCGGGTTTGGCCGTCGAGGCTCGCGTCATTCTCGCTTGCACGATGTGCAAGCAGAGTCTATGATTTACGAGCGTGTGATTGTGAAGTGGGACCGCGGTTGGGTCCCCACCTACGTGGCGCTTCGGCTGCCGCCTGGTCGGACAACGTATGCGCGCCCCTCAGGGGCTGCTTCTGTCTACCCGGGCCCAGCTGCGGCTCGGGTTTTTCTATGCGGCGAAGCAGCCGCGACGAAGGGAAGGTGCAAGACAATAGCCAAGAACGACGGCCCCCGCGTCAACGGGGAGATCACAGCTCGTACGTGTCGTCTGATCGGCGTCGACGGCTCCCAGCTCGGCCTGTTTGGCGTACGTGACGCGATGCGCATCGCCAGCGAGCAGCACATGGACCTGGTCGAGATCGCCCCCAACGCGGAGCCTCCCGTCTGCAAGGTCATGGACTACCGCAAGTACAAGTACGAGCAGGACCGCAAGGCCAAGGCCGCGCGCAAGAAGCAGGTCAAGGTCGAGGTCAAGGAGATGAAGTTCAGGCCCAAGATCGACGTGGGCGACTACGACACCAAGAAGAACCACGTCATGCGGTTCCTCAAGAAGGGTGCCCGCGTCAAGATCACGATCATGTTCCGCGGTCGTGAGATGGCTCACCCCGAGCAGGGCCTCAACGTGCTCGAGCGACTGGCGGAGGACCTCAAGCCCTACGCCACCGTCGAGCAGCAGCCTAAGATGGAAGGCCGCAATATGCACATGCTCGTCGCCCCCATCAAGGGTGCTTTCGACAAGCTCCCGGATGACGACACGTCCCACGATGACGAGAAGGAGAACTAGTCATGCCCAAGATGAAGACTCATAAGGGTTCGGCCAAGCGTTTCCGCCGCACCGGCACCGGTAAGATCATGCGTGCCAAGGCCTTCAAGAGCCACATCCTGACGAAGAAGTCCCAGAAGCGCATCCGTAACTTCCGCAAGGAGGCCGCCCTGGGCAAGGGCGACGTCAAGGTCGTCAGCCAGCGCATGGGCAAGTAGGCGCACACGCGTCAGTTCAGAAGCATTTTCAAGGAGTTGATCAGATATGGCACGTGTTAAGCGCGCAGTCGCCGGTCGCAAGAAGCGTCAGACCCTCGTCCAGCGTACCAAGGGCTACTACGGGACCAGCTCCCGCACCTTCCGCGGGATGAAGGAGCAGTCCCAGCACTCGATGCAGTACCAGTACCGTGACCGCCGCAACAAGAAGCGCGACATCCGCTCGCTCTGGATCCAGCGCATCAACGCCGCGGCCCGCGTCAACGGCCTGTCCTACAGCCAGTTCATGCACGGCCTGAAGTTCGCCGGCGTCGATCTGGACCGCAAGGTCCTCGCCCAGGTCGCCTACGAGGACGCCGAGGGCTTCGCCGCCCTCGCCGAGGTCGCCAAGAAGGCCATCGAGGCCGCCCAGTAGGCACGGCGAGCCTCTTTCTGCTCGCAGCTGACACCTGACTGGCGGCGAGCGCGCAGGGCTCGAGATGAGGGGCATCCGCGAGAGCGGGTGCCCCTCTTTTTCGTGGACGCGTGGCAGGCTCTGGCACAGGTGCCGTGTGGAGAAGGACGGCGCGGGTGCAAGGCGCCCGCCGGACCCCGGGGTCGGAGCTATTCTCCGAGCTGGTGGTGCTGCTCGTCGAACTTCTCGCGCTCCTGCTCGAAGGCCGGGTCCTGAGGGGTCACGAGCTCGTCCTCCCCGGTCTTGGGGTCGCGGTGGTGCAGGAGGACGGGCCGGAAGAGCCTGAGGCGCCTCGCGAAGGCGCCGGAGGCGACGACGAGGGCGACGAAGATGCAGACGCGGGGGAAGACCTCTACCTGCGTCATGACAACGGAGCCCACGCAGAGGGCGGCGGTCCACGCGTAGATGACGAGGGCGGTCTGGCGCTGCCCGAGGCCGACGCTCATCAGGCGGTGGTGTATGTGGCCCTTGTCCGCGTGGCCGATCGAGACGTGCGCCCGCCCGCGGCGCACGATTGCGGAGAAGGTGTCGATGATGGGGATGCCCGCGACGACGAGCGGGATGATGATCGCGGTGAGGCCGGAGACCCTCGAGACGGAGAGCAGGGAGACGGTGCCGAGCGCGAAGCCGATGAGCAGGGCGCCGGAGTCACCGAGGAAGATCGAGGCGGGGTGGAAGTTGTAGCGCAAAAACGCCAGCGTGGTGCCGGAGATCATGATCGCGAGCACGGCGGCGTCCAGGCGGCCGGAGATGGTGGAGACGATCCACATCGTGAGGCCCGCGATGCACGCGATGCCCGAGGCGAGGCCGTCCAGGCCGTCTATCAGGTTGAAGATGTTGGTGTAGGCGACCAGGAAGACCACCGTTATGGGCATGGCCGCGAGGCCCAGGTGGATGACGGAGTTCTGCAGGGGGTTCACGATCTCGTCGATCATGAGGCCGCTCGCGACCGCGACGACGGAGGCCACGACTTGTCCCAAGAGCTTCTGCCTCGGCGTGAGGGTGAACTTGTCGTCGACGAGGCCCGTCAGGAAGATCACGAGGAAGGAGAGGAAGAGGAGCCAGTAGTTGACCGTCTGCCTGGCCGAGGGGACGAAGACGCGTGGCCATCCCAGGAAGGCCACCCCGAGGGCCTGGACGAGCTCCCCGGCGACGAGGCCGCAGACGATCGCGATGCCGCCCATGCGCGGGACGGGGCGCTTGTTGACGCGACGGGCGGCGGGGTAGTCCACCGCTCGGAGCCTCCAGGCGATGCGGCGGGCGAGCGGCGTCGTGGCGAGCGTCACGAGGAACGAGGCAGCGAAGACCGCCAAGAAGGGGAGCCACCACCTCAGCATCTATTCACCCTCCCTGACCGTCAGGACCCCTGGCAAGCTCTCTAGAGAAGAGTATGCAAGACCACCGCGGTGAAGGGACGTGAACGGAGCGGCTCGGGGCGAAAACCGCACTCATTTCATTCTTCCGAACATCCCCGAGAAGTCAAGTCTGTTATCGGGGGCGAGAGCACCTATATTAGAGGTGCCGTCCTCCTGCGGGGCAAACTGGGTGAACCGACAAGCGTTACTTGGGAGCCCATATCTCGTCCTCAGTACAGGTATCCTTCCTTGTTGAGGAAGCTGGAACGGGCGTCGAGGGCACCCACCTGTGGATAGGTGGGTTCATTATCGCAACTGCAGGAGGGCGGCTTTCCCTGCCGGCCGCGCCGGATGTGGGCGTCGGAAAACCATTTTGCGGTTGTGGTTGACAGGCGTGGCGAGAATTGCAAGAATACTCCTTGCGCGAAAGCATGGGGATGTAGCTCAGCTGGGAGAGCGCTGCCTTCGCAAGGCAGAGGCCGAGGGTTCGAATCCCTTCATCTCCACCATGAATTCGAGGGGCTCGGGTGATGGCATCCGGGCCTTTTTTCGTAAGGGGTCCGCGGCGAGCCGCGGGCCGGCAGGAAGCCACGGTGGGGCCATGGACGCACAGGATCTGAGCAAGGCCGCCTACGAGCGCTGCGAGCTGTGCCCGAGGCGCTGCGGCGCCGGGCGCGCCGCGGGGGAGGCGGGGGCGTGCGGCGCCACGGCACGCCTGCGCGTCGCCCGCTCGGCCCTCCACTTCTGGGAGGAGCCGCCCATCTCCGGGGAGGCGGGGTCGGGCGCCATCTTCTTCTCGGGCTGCCCTCTGAGGTGCGTCTTCTGCCAGAACCACGAGATATCCCAGGAGGGCTTCGGCCTCGAGGTGAGCCCGTCGCGGCTCGCCCGCATGATGCTCGAGCTCGAGGGGCAGGGCGCGCTGAACGTCAACCTGGTGACGCCCCTGCACTTCGCCCCGCACGTCGTGGAGGCGCTCGGGCTCGCCCGGAAGGCTGGGCTCACGCTGCCCGTCGTGTGCAACACGTCGGGCTATGAGCGCCCCGAGGTCGTCCGCGCGATGGCGCCCTACGTCGACGTCTGGCTCACGGACTTCAAGTACGCCTCCGCCGACCTCGCCGCCGAGCTCTCGCGGGCGCGCGACTACCCTGAGGTCGCCACCGCGGCGCTCGCCGAGATGCTCTCCTCCCTCAGGGAGGGAGGAGGCGAGGAGCTCGACGGCTCGGGGGCCATGCGGCGCGGGATCATCGTGCGCCACCTCGTGCTGCCCGGCCATGCGGACGACTCCTGCGCCGTGCTCGACCGGGTGTGGGATCTGTGCGGGAACGAGGTGGACCTCTCCGTCATGAACCAGTACACCCCCAACGACCGCTGCAGGCGCGCCGGCGGCGACCTCTCGCGGGCGGTGACGGACGAGGAGTACGAGCTGGTGCTCGACCACGCCGACGATCTCGGCTTCGAGCGCCTGTGGTGGCAGCAGGGCGGCACGGTCTCGGAGAGCTTCGTGCCGGCCTTCGACGCTACGGGCGTGCGCGGCCCCGAGCTCTCAGACGGCGGGCCGGACCCGGTCGCGCGCGGATAGGATTCGACGCCGGGCTTCCGCCCGGGAAGGAGGGGACATGTCCGAGGAGTCAAGGCCGCTGAGCGACGAGGAGAGGGCCGAGCTCGAGGAGCTCCGCGCCGAGAAGAGGCGCCGCGAGCAGGAGGAGCGCGACCGCAGGGACCGCGAGGAGCTGGAGCGGCTCCGTGCGGAGAGGGACGGCGCCCTCACGGAGCCGCACGCGGAGCCGAGGGCGGCCGAGCCGGCGGCCCGGCGCCCGGCGCCGCACCCGGTCTCGCGCGAGGAGGCGGCCGCCATGGCCCGCGACGCCGAGCGCCGCGAGCGCGGCCGCAGGCTCATGGAGCCAGACGACGACCTCAGGATGCCCCTGGGGCAGAAGGTCGTCCTGGCCGGCGTCGCCCTGGTCGCCATCGTCTTCGTGCTCCTGACCGTCTTCGGCCCCAAGTAGCCAGGCGGGGTCGCGAGCGGCGCGGCCAGGGTACTGGCCCGGCTGCGGCCGAGTGGTAGTCTTATGGGAGTTTGTCGCACACCGCGCCGAGGCGCGAAGTCGGAAGGAAGCCTTGATGTCTCTCACTGACCGGACGAAGGCAAGCGACGTCTCACTCAACACCGACCTTTACGAGCTGACGATGGCCCAGGGCTTCTGGGAGTCGGGCCTCGCGGAGGACCGCGCGTGCTTCAACGTGTTCTTCCGCGAGAACCCCTTCGGCGGAGGCTACGCGGTGGCCTGCGGCATGGGCCAGATCGCCGACCTCGTCGAGAACTTCGTGTTCGAGAGGGAGGACATCGACTACCTCGCCGGCATCGACGCGCCCGGCGGCGGCCGCATGTTCAAGCCCGAGTTCCTCGACTTCCTCTCCACCTTCAGGATGGACGTCACTATCCACGCGGTCCCCGAGGGCGACCTCGTCTTCCCGCGTGAGCCGATGGTGCGCGTGGAGGGCCCGATCATCGCCTGCCAGCTGCTCGAGACGGCCCTTCTCAACCTCGTGAACTTCCAGACCCTCGTGGCGACGAAGACCGCGCGCATCGTGCACGCCGCGCAGGGCCACCCCGTGTCCGACTTCGGCCTGAGGCGCGCCCAGGGCCCCGACGGCGGCCTCGCCGTGGCCCGCGCCTCCTACATCGCCGGTGCCTCCAGCACCTCCAACGTGCTCGCGGGCAAGATCTACGGCATCCCCGTGTTCGGCACCCACGCCCACAGCTGGGTCATGGCCTTCCCCTCCGAGCTCGAGGCCTTCCGCGCCTTCGCCAAGTCGAGCCCCAAGAACTGCGTGCTGCTGCTCGACACCTACGACGTGCACCAGGGCATCAGGAACGCCATCACGGTGGCCAAGGAGATGGAGGCCGCCGGCGAGCGCCTCGCCGCCATCCGCATCGACTCCGGCGACCTCGCCAAGCTCTCCAAGGAGACCCGCAAGGCGTTCGACGAGGCGGGGCTGCCCTACGTCAAGATCTCTGTCTCCAACGACCTCGAGGAGTACACGATCCAGTCGCTGTTCGCGCAGGGCGCCCCGATCGACTCGTTCGGCGTGGGCACCAAGCTCGCGACCTGCGACCCCCAGCCCTCCCTCGGCGGGGTCTACAAGCTCTCGGCCATGAGGCCGGCGGGCTCGGGGGAGTGGGTCCCCACCATCAAGCTCTCCGAGCAGATGTACAAGCGCACCATCCCCGGCATCCAGCACGTCCTGCGCTTCTGCGACCCCGCGGGCTCGCCCGCGGGAGACATGATCTTGGACGACGCCTACGACACGGGCGACCACAGCCTGAGCGTGGACATCCTGGACCCGGTCACCACCTACGACATGAGCGGCCTCGAGGCGCACGAGCTGCTCGAGTGCGTCGTCGTCGACGGCGCGCGCGCCAAGGAGCCAGACTCGATCGAGGTCGCCAAGGAGCGCTGCCGCGAGTCACTGATGCGCCTCGACCCCAGCTACAAGCGCTTCCTGAACCCGCAGGCCTACCCGGTCGGGATGGAGCGCGGCCTCGCCGACCTGAGGCAGAGGCTGGCGCGCGCCGAGCACGCCGGGTCCGGCAGGGCGAGGCTCTAGGAGCACTGAGCCCAGGCCCGACCGGGGCCCCTCCGAGGGCCCGACGAAGCACCCAGAAGAAGAGAAGAAGGAGCACCGAGACATGCCCGAGAAACTCGAGAAGCTAGTACGAGAGGCCCTCAAGGCCGCGCAGGAGGCGGGCGACCTGCCGCCCTTCGAGGTGGCCGACCTCGGCTTCGAGCGTCCCGCGGACACCTCGAACGGCGACTGGAGCTCGACGGTCGCCATGCGCTCCGCCCGCCTCGCACACAGGAGCCCCCGCGACATCGCGACCGCGATCGTGGCTCACCTCGCCGCAGACGACGCGGTGAGCAGGGTCGAGGTGGCAGGCCCCGGCTTCGTCAACTTCTACCTCAACGCCGCGAGCAACAATGAGGTGCTGCGCCTCGCGCGCGAGCAGGGCATGGACTTCGGCCGCTCGAACGAGGGCGCGGGCCTCAAGTGCCAGGTCGAGTTCATCTCCGCCAACCCCGTCGGCCCCATGCACATCGGCCACGGCCGCTGGGCCGCCCTCGGCGACTCCCTGTGCCGGGTGATGGAGCACGCCGGCTACCGGATCGAGCGCGAGTACTACATCAACGACCACGGCAGCCAGATGGACGTCTTCGGCAGCTCCGTCGCCGAGCGCTACCTGCAGCTCTGGCAGGTGGTGGCCGAGAGGGGTGCGAGCCTCGACGAGGCCTACGCCACCCTCGTTGCAGACCGTGGGGCCTACGTGGACGACGAGGCGGACGAGCGCCCCGACTCCCATCCCTACCAGGACGCCTTCATGGCAAGCCTCGGGGAGAACTCCTACGGCGGCGACTACATCATCGACCTCGCCCTCGCCTTCGCAAAGTCGGACGGCGACCGCTGGGTCGCGGCGGACGGGCGCGAGCGCGAGCTGGAGTTCCGCGAGCGCGGCTACCAGATGATGCTCGCCTCCATCAAGGAGACTTGCCACGAGGCCCGCTGCGACTTCGACGTGTGGTTCTCCGAGCGCTCGCTCTACGAGCGCGACGCCGACGGCAAGGATGCGGTCGACCGCGCCTTCGAGAAGCTCGACCGCATGGGCTACCTCTACCGCACCGACGACGGGGCCCTGTGGTTCCGCTCGACCGACTTCGGCGACGACAAGGACCGCGTGCTCGTGAAGACCAACGGCGAGTACACCTACTTCGCCTCCGACATCGCCTACCACTACGACAAGTTCCAGCGCGTCGACCACGTGATCGACATCTGGGGCGCCGACCACCACGGCTATGTGAAGCGCGTCGACTCGGCGTGCCGCGCCCTCGGCTACGAGGGCGGGTTCGAGGTCCTTCTCGGCCAGCTGGTGAACCTCCTGCGCAACGGCAAGCCGGTGCGCATGAGCAAGCGCAAGGGCACCATGGTCTCCTTCGACGAGCTCCTGGACGAGGTCGGCGTGGACGCGACCCGCTACACGCTCATCTCGAAGAGCTCCAACCAGATGATCGACTTCGACATCGAGGCCGTGAAGCGCCAGAGCGCCGACAACCCGGTCTACTACGTGCAGTACGCGCACGCGAGGGTCTGCTCGATCCTGAGGAGGGCCGCCGGCCTCGATAGGGCGAGGGCGGACGAGCTGGGCATGGCTGAGGTCGGCCGCAGAGCGACGGGGGCGGACGTGGACCTCTCGCTGCTCGTCGACCCCGCCGAGCTCGCGCTCTCGCGCAAGGTCGCCGAGTTCCCCGAGCTCGTGGCCGCCTGCGCCCGCGACCGCGCACCCTTCAGGCTCACGCACTACGCCGAGGAGCTCGCGGCGGAGTTCCACAGCTTCTACCAGCGCTGCCAGGTGCTTCCGAGCGAGGGGAGGCCCCTCTCGCCGGAGCTCTCCCGCGCCCGGCTCGCCGCCTGCGACGCGGTGCGCTCCGTGCTGGCGCTCACGCTGTCGCTCATCGGCGTGTCCGCGCCGACGGCGATGTAGCGGGCCGCGCCGACAGGGCGGCGCCCCGATATGCAGCCAAATAGGTAATCTTTGATTATAATTCAGTAAGATTAATGTTTCCTGAACAGAGTAAATAGAAGTTTGAATTGCGTGCTTTTTATGAAGGTATGCGCAGGGCCCCGAATTCCTCCCGGGGCCCTGCGCATATTGTGAATGAGTAATGCACCCAATACGCTGGGGATACATTGGATGGGAAGAGCCCAGGACCCGCGAACGTTGCGGAAGAGCGCTCGGAAGGACGCCGTTAATCGAAATTGTACACTTTGTAAATCACCGATAGCTTATAGTATATATCCACCGACACCGGAGTATGTTGGACGACAACATACGTTGAAGCGCACCAATGAGTCGTGGATAGCATTCCATCTACGGGAGGGCTCGTGGAACTTCGAGAGTTCATGTCAATTCGACGAGCATATAACCTGGTACGGCAGAGCGTGGAGCCGTCAAGGCGGCTGACGTTCGAGGGGTTCTCGATACTATGTCACCTCGAGGTGTCGGAGGTCCCGGTAAAGACCTCGGACATCGCTGACTACCAGGGCGCCCTGCGCCCGACGATGACGCACAGGACCAACCACCTTGCCGAGCTCGGGTTCATCGAGCGCGGCGAGGGCCCGACCGACCGCCGCAACATCGTGTGCTCGATCTCTGCCGCGGGCAGCGAGTACGTGCACGACCTCGCGGCACGCACCTGCGCCTGCATCGCGTCGGGGCAGTCGCTCGCGCGCACCAACCCCGAGCGCATCATCAAGTACGCCGACGCGATGGGCTCGCTGTACTGCGCCGCGGGAGACCTCGTCCTGCTCGGCCTGCTCGGCAGCAAGGACCGTACGAGCACGGTCACGGGGCTCGTGGACAAGCTCGGGCTGCTCCAGCCGACGGTCTCCATGTCCGTCTCGGCGCTGGCGAAGGAGGGCCTGGTGACGCGCGAGAAGTCCAACCCCTATTCGGCGCGCTCGCTGTGCGTCCGCCTGGCGGACGAGGGCTACGAGCACGCGAACGCGGTCGCGGACAGGATTTCTCAGCTGGTCGTTCACAGGCGGTCGCGTCACCCGAAGCCCGACGTGGCGGAGTAGGCGCAGGGTTTCAGCGGACCGGCCCCTCGGGGCCGGTCATATTCTGTGATGTATGTTTGCCACGTCAAGGGGCAGACGGTGGTGCTACCATACCGTAAGAGTTCATTGCCACGGGGCTCGGGCGTGTCGTTTCCGCTTGGCCCCATTTGCGATTCCCATACAGCTCCTAACGCGTGATACAGACCGTTCCTCGTCCCGAGGGGCAGGAGGTCTGATGGATGTTACGCGCCCGCTGCGCCGCCGGGAGGGTGGCGTACGTCGGCGCAACATGCCGAGAAAGGCAGACGTACATGGCAGAAGACACCACCAATTCCGAGCCGAACCCCCAGTCGGGCGCGGCGCCGGCCCCCGCGGCCGACGCCGGCGCCAAGGCGGACGGAGAGGCAAAGCCGAAGCGGCGCAGGCGTAGCGCCAAGGCGAGCGAGGAGCCGACGCTGCCGCTCGGGACCGCGGGCAGTCCGGCCGAGGCCACGGCTCCCGCCGCCAAGGCCGGCGAGGACGGCGGGGCGGAGGTGCGCCCCCAGCGCCGCAGGGCCGCGCGCAAGGGCGCT
>OMVS01000041.1 GCA_900314575.1 uncultured Olsenella sp.
GGGGGAGCCCGCCGCCGAGCGGTGCCGCCGGCCGGCCGCGGACCGCGCGCAGGTGCGCGACGGGCTCGCGCCCGAGGGCGCAGACGACGCGAACGGGAGGCCCGAGACCCTCGACGCCGACCGCGCGACCAGCCTGGGCACGGCCTTCCACGCGCTCGCCCAGGCCATGGTCGAGTGCGCAGGCGAGGTCGGCCCAGAGCGCGTCCGCGCCCAGGAGCGCCTCCAGGGGCTCACGCGCGCGCAGTGTGCCCGGCTCGAGGCGGCGCTCGCACGCTGGGCGGGCTCCGACGTCCGCGCCGAGGCGCTCTCGTGGGACGTCGTGCGCGCCGAGGTCCCCTTCTTCGTGCGGGTGCCCGGCGCCGAGCAGGGCGAGTTCGTCGAGGGGGCCATCGACCTCCTGTGCTCGGACGGCGCGGGGCGCAGGGCGCTCGTCGTCGACTACAAGACCGGCGACGCCGACCTCACGGACCAGGAGGCGTGGGAGCGCCACGAGATGCAGGCGAGCCTCTACGCAGGCGTCCTCGCCGAGCTCGGCTTCGAGGACGTGACCTGCGCCTTCGTGTGCGTGGAGCGGGAGTGCGCGGACGGCGGGCCGCTCGTGTGCCGCTACGCCCCCAGGCTTCCGGGGCCGCGTCGACCGCTTGTGCAGGGGGCGTGATGTAGTACAGGTGTTCTTGTAAGGGCGCGTCCGCTCGGCTATCCTAGGGACCCCGGCCCCTAGGGGCCGACGGTCCAGGGAGGGGTGCCCGACGGGGCGTCCGGGAGGCAGGCCACATGGCATTCGTTCATCTTCACAACCACTCGGACTTCTCCATCCTCGATGGCGCCACGCGCATACCAGACATGGTGAAGCGCGCGGTCGACCTCAAGATGCCCGCCGTCGCCCTGACGGACCACGGGTACATGTTCGGCATCCCCAACCTCGACCTGGAGTGCCGCAAGTACAACGACGACGCCGCCAACATGAAGCAGTGGCGCCACGACGTAGAGTGCTTCCAGAAGGGCTGGGAGCTGGAGGAGCCCGCGCCGGACGCGGAGGGGGCGGACTACTTCGACTGCGTGCATGCCCAGTGGGAGCGCGACGTCAGCGCCTGGGAGGGGTCGGGCCACGACCTCGAGGCGGTCCGCGCCTCCCGGCCGCACCTCAAGATCAAGCCGATCTTCGGGTGCGAGGCCTACTTCATCACGGACGACTGCATCGAGCGCGGCACCAAGCAGCGCCGCTACCACCTGATCCTCCTCGCCAAGAACGAGGTCGGCTACCACAACCTCGTCAAGTGCATGTCGGTGGCGGCCGGCCACGAGATGATGTACTACAAGCCGCGCACCACCCTCGCCATGCTGGAGGAGTACCACGAGGGGCTCATCTGCCAGAGCGCCTGCGTGCAGGGGATCATCCAGCAGAACGTCCTGGACGGCAACTTCGACGAGGCCCGCTCGTGGGCGCGCACCTTCAAGCGCCTCTTCGGGGACGACTTCTACATGGAGGTCCAGGACCATGGCCTGACCTTCCGCAACGGCTGGGACGACCGCAAGCTCGACGAGTACCTCGTGAAGATCGCGCGCGAGCTGGACGTCAAGCTCGTCGCGACCAACGACTTCCACTACCTCACCCGCGAGGACGCGCCCACGCAGGACATCCTCTCCTGCATCGGCAAGGCGACCACCCTCGACGACACGACCCGCATGCGGATGGAGGGCACCGAGTTCTACATGAAGAGCGAGGAGGAGATGCGCGAGCTCTTCTCCTGGCTCCCGGAGGCGTGCGACAACACCCTCGAGGTCGCCGCCAAGTGCGACTACGAGCTCGACTGGACGCACATGTACCTGCCCCAGTACCCGGGGCTCAAGCCGGGGGAGACGGCGGAGGCGCGCTTCCACGACGAGTGCGAGCGCGGCCTGGCCCGCCGCTACGGAGAGGACTGGCGCAACGTCGTCATCAATGGCATCAACGTCCAGGACCGCTTCGAGTACGAGTACAAGATCATCTGCGACAAGGGCTTCGCCAACTACTTCCTCATCGTCCAGGACTACGTCCAGTGGGCCAAGGACAACGGCATCGGCGTCGGGCCGGGCCGCGGGTCGGCCGCGGGCGCCATCGTCGCCTACGCGATGAACATCACCAACTTCGACCCGCTCGAGAACGGTCTGATGTTCGAGAGGTTCCTCTCGCCGCAGCGCTCCGAGATGCCCGATATCGACATGGACTTCGACGACGAGCACCTCCAGGACGTCCTCGCGCACGTGCGCGACGTCTACGGCGAGGACCACGTCTGCAAGGTCATCACCTACTCCACGATCAAGGCCAAGCAGGCCATCAACGACGCGGCGCGCGTGCTGGGCTTCCCCGTCTACATGGGCCAGCGCCTCTCCAAGATGCTCTCCAACGACCCCAAGCTCTCGCTGCCCTGCGCCCTGCACAAGGGCGAGAAGCACCCCGACCAGTACTCCCCGGACTTCGAGGAGGCCTACGAGAAGGACGCGGACTGCCACCGCATCATCGACGCGGCCCTCGCGATCGAGGGGCTGACCCGCGGCGAGGGCGTGCACGCCTGCGCCACGCTCATCGCGCCCACGCCCGTCACGGACCACGTGCCGACCAAGCTCGACACCAAGGGCAACGTCACGATCACGCAGTACGAGGGCCACTCGGTCGCGGACATGGGCCTGCTCAAGATGGACTTCCTGGGCCTGCGCACCCTCACGGTCATCAACAAGGCGCTCGCCAACATCCGCGCCTCCTACCCGGACGCCACGGACGTCGACCGCATGCCCGAGGCGGTGCGCGCCTGCGTCAAGCCTGGCGCCACCTGCGTGGACATCGACGTCGACAAGATCGACTTCTCCGACCCCAAGATATACGAGCTTCTGGGCTCCGGCAGGACCGCGGGCGTGTTCCAGGTGGAGTCCGGCGGCATGACCGCCACGATCAAGGCAATGCAGCCCAAGGAGTACAAGCAGATCGTGGCTCTCATCGCCCTGTACCGCCCGGGTCCCCTCGGCGCCGGCATGGTGACGAGCTACATCAACCGCATGAACGGCCGCGAGCCCGTCGTCTTCTACGACGACCGCCTGTCGGACATCCTGGACGAGACCTACGGTACGATCGTGTACCAGGAGCAGGTCATGCAGATCTCGGTCAAGATGAGCGGCTTCTCGGCCGGCGAGTCGGACTCGCGCATCAGGAAGCCCGTGGCCAAGAAGAAGATCAAGCTCCTGACCTCGACCGTCTTCCATTGGGACGACGGCAAGGACGAGACCACCTACGACCACTGGATGAACGGCGCCGTCGCCAACGGCTACAAGCGCGAGGTGGCCCAGCGCATCTGGGACGACGTCCTGGAGTTCGCCTCCTATGCCTTCAACAAGTCCCACTCCGCGGGCTACGCCATCCTGGTCATGCAGACCGCCTGGCTCAAGGCCTACTTCCCCAAGGAGTACATGGCCTCGGTCCTGACCTCCTACATGGGCAAGACGGACAAGATCGTCCACTACGTCACGGCCTGCCACCACGAGGACATCAAGATCCTCCCGCCCGACATCAACGAGTCCGGCCGCGACTTCACGGCGACCTCCGAGGGCATCCGCTTCGGCTTCGCCGGCATCCGCGGCGTGGGCGAGGCGGTCGGCGAGGCGATCATGGCCGAGCGCGAGGAGGGCGGCCCCTTCAAGAACATCCACGACTTCGTCGAGCGGATGGACTCCAAGGACGCCAACCGCCGCGTGGTCGAGGCGCTGATCAAGAGCGGCGCCTTCGACTCGACGGGCTACACGCGCCGCCAGTGCATGCACTTCGTCGACAAGGCCAACCCCTCCAACATCATCGACGCTGCCGCCAAGCGGCAGCGCGACCGCGCCGCGGGCCAGAGCTCGCTGTTCGACCTGTTCGGCGGCGTCGAGGGCTCGGGCTTCGAGGACGAGGCCCCCGAGCCCGACGGCGTCGAGTGGGACCGCAGCGTCAAGCTCTCCCAGGAGCACGAGGTCCTCGGCCTCTACGTCTCCGACCACCCGCTGCGCCCCTACGAGTACGCCCTGACGAAGGCGCGCGACTACCAGATCTCTGAGCTCACCGCCTCGGAGGAGTACACCAACCCGGTGACGGGCGCCACGCAGACGCGCTATAAGGTCCCGGAGGGGGAGAGCATCCGCCTCGCGGGCATGGTCTCGTCCGTGCAGAAGAAGACCACCAAGAACGGCGACTCGATGGCCATCGTCACCCTGGAGGACATGGAGGGCGAGATCACCCTGGTCGTCTTCCCCAAGCTCTACAAGGAGTGCGCCGCCACGCTCGCGGGCGAGGTGGACGAGGAGACGGGCGAGACCCAGGGCGACGTCTTCGTGAAGGTGTCGGGCAAGCTCGAGCGCAGCGACCGGGGCGACCAGATCATCTGCTCGACGGTGGAGCCGCTCGAGCTCAACGACCGCACCAACCGGCCGAAGGTCTTCGAGGTCATGATGCCGAGCAGGATGCTGAGCCGCGGCCGCATGGAGCAGCTCGGGTCCATCTTCTCGCGCTACGTCGGCCTGGACCGGGTCGAGATCCTCGTGGAGGGCGCCTCCGGCGAGACCCTGCGGATGGCCCTGCCCACGCGCGTCGACGCGCACAACATGGTCCTGCGCGCGGAGGTGTGCGACCTTCTCGGCAAGGAGGGGTCCGTCGTGCTGGCGTAAGGGGCTGGCACCTAGCTGGCCTCCGCGCCTCGGCCCCTCGGCCCGCGCGGTGCCCGCCCCGACCCGGCGCCTCCCGGGCCGCGTCGCCCCGGAAGGCGCCGGCTGCCGCACGCGGCGCGACGTCCGCCCTTTCGCGGAATAAACGTTACCTAACAGGTAACAGATGCTTTGGCGCGCGTATACTAGGTCCCGTTGGGGGGAACATACCTAACGTCGTGCATGTGCGCGACGAAGAGAGAGAGGAAGAGCATGGCTGAGGTTACGTTCTACCGTTGCAACAAGTGCGGCAACCTTGTGGCCGTCGTCAACAAGGGCGGCTGCACGCCCACCTGCTGCGGCGAGCCGATGGAGGAGCTCAAGGCCGGCTCCACCGACGCCGCCACGGAGAAGCACGTGCCCGTCCTTGAGACCGACGGCCACAAGCTGACCGTCACGGTCGGCTCCGTCGAGCACCCGATGCTCGAGGAGCACTACATCCAGTGGATCGCCCTCGCGGCGGACGACCGTCTCTACATCCGCTACCTCAAGCCGGGTGACAAGCCCACGGCGAAGTTCTGCATCAACGGCGCGAACGACGTCACGGTCTACGAGTACTGCAACCTCCACGGCCTCTGGAAGGCCGACCTGTAGGTCCGAGGTCAGAAGTTCGTGAGAAGCTGCCAGCCGTGAGCCTCGCGGCTGGCAGCTTTTTCTACCATGGGTTTTCGGGACAGCGGCGTCTGGAGGTCTCCATGAAGCTCTCGATCGCACAGATAGACACGCGCGCGGGCGACTTCGCCCGCACCGCGGAGCGCGTCGTCTCCATCTCGGAGGCCGCGGCGGCCCAGGGGGCGGACCTGCTCCTGCTCCCGCTCGCAGCGCTCACCGGCCCGCTGCCGGTCCAGTACGGCGACAGGGAGGGCTACCTCGTCGACCTCTCCGAGGCCCTCACGGACCTCTCCGCCCGCCTCGCCTGCCCCTGCCTTGCCCCGATCGTGTGCGACCTGGACGGCGACCCGCTTCCCGAGGCCATGCTGCTTCGGGACGGCGACGTCGTGCCGCTCAGGATGTCCTCCTACCTCGCAGGCCTCGCCGGGATGGGTGCGCGGGAGGACGACGAGCCCGACGGCGGCCCCCTCACCCTCGAGGTCGGCGGCGTCGAGCTCGCCGTGGCCTTCACCTACGATGACCTCGACGACCTCCTGGACGAGCGGCCCGAGGTCGACGCCGTCGTCTACTTCGCCGGCTTTGGCTACGCGCTCGACGACGCCTCCTCCGTGCTCGCCGCCGACCTCACCGAGGGGCGCTACGTGGCGGACGCGCGCGAGCTGGACGCGTGGTTCGTGGGCGTCGGTTCGGTGGGCGGCTACGGCACCCAGGTGTACACGGGCTCGAGCTTCGTCCTCGCGCCGTGGGGCCAGCTCGCTGCCTGCGCCCCGAGCTTCGAGGAGGCTGTGGTCACAGCGGAGGTCGACCCGGCCGCGGAGGGCCCGCTCGCCCGTCCGCTGCCGCCCGAGGTCTTCAACAAGCCGCTGCACCTCTGGGAGGCGCTCACGCTCGGCCTGCGCGACTACCTGGGCAAGCTCGACCTCGGCGAGGTCGCGCTCGCCCTGGACGGCGGCGCGGGGACGCTCCTGCTCGCGACCCTCGCCTCGGACGCGCTGGGTCCCACGCACGTGCACGCCGTCCTCGCCGAGGGCGTCAGGGAGGAGGGGGCGACCGCCTCGCGCGAGCTCGCCCGCAACCTCCACCTGGACCTGCGCGAGGGGGCGGACGCCCCCGCGGCCGAGGCCATCGCGCACGCGCCCGCCCCGGCGCCCGCGGCGGTCGCCACGAGCAGGGCGCAGGTGCCCTTCGGACGAGACGAGGCGCTCCTCCACGACCTCACCGCGGTCCGCGTCTCAGCGCTTGCGCGCGAGGTCTCAGGCATCGCGCTCACGGCCGAGGACAAGACGGCGCTCGCCCTCGAGGCCGCGCCCGGCACCTGCACGCCGTCGCAGCTCATGCCCCTGGGGGACGTGTACCGCTCCGACGTGCTCGAGCTCGCCCGGCTGCGCAACACCATCTCTCCCGTCATACCGGCAGCGGCCATGCGTGACTTCCGCGTGCCCGACGTGGAGGGCCTCGCCTCCGCCGCGCCGACCGACGCAGAGCGCCTCGCCCTGTGCGACACCGTGCTCGCGAGCCTCGTCGAGTGGGAGCAGCCGCTGACGGACGTCGTCGCGCAGCGCGGGGAGCCCGTGGTCGTCCGGGCCATAGCCCGTCGCCTGCGCGATCGCGAGCCCTTCCGGCTCGGTCGTACCCTCTGCCTCATGGTCTCCTCGCGCACGCTCTACGACGCGCGCTCGCCGCTCGGGCTCGCCTGGCATGACCGCGTCCGCGGGGAGGGCGAGCGCATGAGCGAGCGGCAGCTGATGGACTACCTGCAGGAGCTGACCGCACGCTCGCTCGACCTCGCCGGCGGCGGGGAGGGGGCCCAGGGGGAGGACGCCCGCGAGGACGAGGACGCAGGCCCCCGGGACGTGCGGGACGTCCTGGGGCTCCTTCGCGACCTCGCCCGCGGCGACCTCGGCGACCGCCTCGGTCGGGACGGGGAGGACGGCCTCGGCGGCGGTCAGCAGGGGATGGGGCCGACCGGCCCCCTGTCCTGGGGCGGGCCCTTCTCGGAGAACTGACGGCCGTACGCCTCGGGGTGTGGTAGGATAGAACAACCGTTCGTCGCTCCTCGGAGCCCGGCCCACGTCGGAGGTGGTCCCTTGGTTATCCTGGGCATAGACCCGGGGCTCGCGCACACGGGCTGGGGTGTCATAGAGACGCGGGGCTCGCTCGCCCGCGCACGGGCCTACGGCTGCGTCGCGACGGATGCGGACGAACCCCTGGACCGTCGCCTCGGGAGGATCTTCGACGAGGTGGAGTCCGCCATCGCCACCTACGCCCCCACGGACGCGGCGGTCGAGAAGATCTTCTTCGGGGAGAACCAGCGCTCGGCCATCGCCACGGCGCACGCGCGCGGGGCCGCCATCGTGGCCTGCTCGCGCTACGGCCTCGCCCTGGGGGAGTACACGCCGATGCAGATCAAGCAGGCGGTCGTGGGGACGGGCAGCGCGGACAAGCGCCAGGTCATCTACATGGTGCGCAACGTCCTGGCGCTCGACCACGACCCGCGGCCGGACCACTGCGCAGACGCCCTCGCCGCCGCCATCTGCCACGCCAACCTCGTGCGCACGCGCACCATCACGAGGGACGCGGCGACCGTGGCGGTCGCGGCGCAGGAGCGGGCGGAGCGGGAGCTGCGTGCCGCCGAGCGCCGCGAGGAGACGGCGGCGGCCACGGCGGCGAGGGTCGCCATAGGCGAGGGCGGACGTGCAAGGGACAGGGGCGTCCTCGGGAGGTCACGTCAGAGCAGGAGGAACTCCAAGTGATAGCACAGCTCACGGGCACGCTCCTGGAGGTGCTGCCGAGCCGCGTCGTGCTCGACGTCGGCGGCGTCGGCTTCGAGATGGGCGTCTCGTCCACCACGGCGAGCTCGTTGCCCCAGGTGGGGGAGGCGGGGGTGACCCTGCTGACGCGCCTGGTGGTGCGCGAGGACGCGATGGAGCTCTACGGCTTCTCCTCGCGCGAGGAGCGCGCGCTCTTCGACAAGCTCCGCGCCATCAGCGGCGTGGGTCCCAAGCTCGCCCTCTCCGTCCTCTCGACGTTCACTCCCGAGGGGCTCTCCTCCGTGGTCGTCTCGCAGGACGCCGGCGAGATGGCGCGGGTGCCCGGCGTGGGCAAGAAGAAGGCGAGCCGGCTGCTCGTGGAGCTCTCGGACGTCTTCGCGCGCGACCCGGAGCTCCTCGGCCTCGCCGCCACCGCCCCCTCCCCGGCCGCTGGCCCCTCGACGCCCGGCGCCGCAGGCACGCTCGCGGACGAGACGACAGAGGCCCTCCTCGCGATGGGCTTCACGCCGCAGGAGGCGGAGCTCGCCATCAAGGGGCTCGACGAGGCGGGCGTCACGACCATCGAGGCCGCCGTCTCCTTCGCGCTCAGGCGCCTGGGGAGGGGAGCCTAGATGTGGGAGGCAGACAAGGACGACCTCTTCGAGGACGCGGGGGGCCGCGCACGGCGCTCGGAGGCGCCGTCGGTCACGGGCGAGCTCACCGAGGACGACCTCGACGTCGAGCACAGCCTGAGGCCGGCGAACCTCGTCGACTACATCGGCCAGGACCGCATCCGCGAGAACCTCCGCGTCCTCATCGCCGCCGCCAAGGACCGAGGGGAGACCCTCGACCACGTGCTGTTCAGCGGGCCTCCCGGCCTGGGCAAGACGACGCTCGCCAACGTCGTCGCCAACGAGATGGGCGCCCGCCTGCACACGACGTCCGGCCCCGCGATCGGCAGGACCGGGGACCTCGCGGCGATCCTCACCAACCTCGAGGAGGGCGACGTCCTCTTCGTCGACGAGATCCACCGCCTGAGCCGCCAGGTGGAGGAGGTGCTCTACCCCGCGATGGAGGACTTCTTCCTCGACATCGTGATCGGCAAGGGACCGGCCGCCCGCTCGATCAGGCTGGACGTGCCGCACTTCACCCTCGTAGGAGCGACGACCCGCACCGGCCTGCTCACCGGCCCGCTGCGCGACCGCTTCGGCATCTCCTATCGCCTCGACTACTACGACGTGGCCGACCTCTCGCGCATCGTCGAGCGCTCGGCGAGGATCTTGGGGGTCGACATCGACGCGCAGGGTGCGGCGGAGATAGCCTCGCGCAGCAGGGGCACGCCGAGGCTGGCGAACCGCCTCCTCAAGCGCGTGCGCGACTACGCCCAGGTCCGCGCCGACGGCGCCATCACCTGGGAGGTGGCGGCCGAGGCCCTCTCCTTCTTCGAGATCGACGAGATGGGCCTCGACTGGATGGACGCGAAGATCCTGCGGGCTCTCTGCGAGACCTTCAGGGGCAGGCCGGTCGGCCTCACGACGATCGCCTCGGCCGTGGGGGAGGACCCCTCGACCCTCGAGGACGTCTACGAGCCCTACCTCATGCAGCGGGGCCTCGTCATCCGCACGCCCCAGGGCCGACAGGCGACGCTGGCCGCCTTCGAGCACCTCGGGGTGGAGCCGCCCAGCGCGGGCTAGGCCGGGGTCGTATCATGGTTCCCCGCCGGGGGCGGGGAGGTGGAAGGGAGAGGTCCATGCTCCAGCACGACTACATCCTCGAGCTCATCCAGGAGTTCGCGCGCACGGTGAGCGCCGCGCTCGCCAGGGCGCGGGAGCTCCGCGACCCCGCGGCCGTCAGGGAGGTCGAGGGCGCCATCGGAGGGCTCCTCGAGCTAGACGCGGACACGGCGATGTCGCTCGCGCCCCAGTCGCTCGTCACCATGATGACGCTGGCGGGCACGGGTGACGCGGTCGCCGGCTACGTCTCCTACGCGCTCGAGCAGTTGGCGGGCGTGATGGAGGAGATGGGCGAGGACGAGCTGGCAGAGCTCAGGCACGAGCAGGCCGACGCCGTGGCGGAGGCCTTCGACGTGTCTAAGGAGGAGGTCCCGGAGGAGCTCCGGGTGACGATGGAATAGGATGCCGGCGCTGGCATGGGCCCCGCCGCAGGTTGGAGGTGCCTCGTGAGCGAGGTTGCAATCGAGTCCGAGGAGCCAGGGCGCACCGCGCCCGGCACGGAGGACACGGAGGGCGCGGCAGGTACTGGTGGCGCGTTTCCGAGGGGTACTGCCGACGACGGCGCGCCGCGCCAGCCGGACCGCGAGCGGAGGATCGTCCGCACGAGCTACGTCGGCGTCGCGGTCAACGTGGCCCTCGTCGTCGCGAAGGCCCTGGTGGGCCTCGCGGCGGGCTCTCTCGCGATCGTGCTCGACGCGGTCAACAACCTGACCGACGCGGCCTCCTCCGTCGTCACGATAGTGGGGGTCCGGATGGCGGCGAAGCCCGCCGACCGCGAGCACCCCTTCGGACACGGCAGGATCGAGTACCTGAGCGCCATGGGTGTCGCCGCGATCGTGATGGGCGCGGGTGCCTCGTCGCTCATCGAGTCGGCGCGCAAGCTCCTGAGCCCGAGCCCGGCGGCGTACGACGGCGCCACCATCCTCGTCCTCGTGATGGCGACGGTGGTCAAGGTCGCGCTCGGCCTCGGCTTCAGGCGGGTCGGGCGCGAGTCGAGGAGCGAATCGCTCGAGGCCTCCGGCGCAGACGCCCTGTTCGACGCCCTCATCTCGCTCACGACGCTCTTCTCCGCCGTGGTGCAGATGACGCTCGGCGTCGACCTCGACGGAATCCTCGGCGCGGCGATCGCCCTGGTCATCGTGAGGAGCGGCTACCAGATGTTCCTGGGGCCCCTCAACCGCCTGCTCGGGACCCGCCAGGACGTGAGCTTCGGGAGCGACATCCAGAGGGACGTGGCGGACATGGCGGGGGTCCTCGGCGTCTACGACCTCACTCTGCACAACTACGGTCCCGAGAACCTGATCGGCACCCTCAACGTCGGCGTGCCGGACACCATGACCGCCCACGAGATCGGCGACCTCACCCACAGGATCTCGCGGCTCGTGCGGAATCGCTACGGGGTCAACCTCACGGTCGGCATCCACGCGGTGAACACCAGCTCGCCGGAGCTCGCCTCGATGGAGCGCAGAATCCAGGGCCTGGCCGAGAGCTACCTCGGCGTGAGACAGGTGCACGGCATCTACATCGACCCCAAGGACAAGGACGTCTCCCTCGACGTGATCCTCGACTTCGACGTCGCGGACGCCTCCGAGGTCGGCTCCCAGATCAGGGAGCGCCTCGAGCGCGAGTACCCGGGCTACCGGGTGGTCGTGGACGTGGACCGCGACTACGGCGAGTAGCGCCGGCGGGCGCGCCTTGGACCCATTTCCCTTATCGCACGGCGTCTTCCCAAATATAAAGTGGCCAATGATTGGTGAAACACTAGGGCGTTGGTAGAGGTATCATGTTCCCCGTGGCCTACGGGTCATAGGCATCGCGCCTTCGGGCGCAGAGTTTTTGCCCTGAAGGGGCAAAAGAAAGAAAGGCACGACATGGCACAGGGTACTGTTAAGTGGTTCAACCCCGACAAGGGCTATGGCTTCATCTCCCGCGAGGGTGGCGACGACCTGTTCGTCCACTACAGCGAGATCCAGATGGACGGCTTCAAGACGCTGGACGAGGGCCAGGCTGTCGAGTTCGACATCACGACCGGCCAGAACGGCAAGCTCCAGGCTTCCAACGTTCGCAAGCTCTAGGTAGCCTCCGAGCGAGCTGAAAAGCATCGCGAAGACGCCCGCGCCGCCCTTCGGGACGGCGCGGGTTTTTCATGCCAGGACTCGACGGCCCTAGAGCGCGTCCGCGCCGCCGAGGTCGATGTCGCGCCAGTCGCTGAGGAAGAGGTCGGAGACGCGCCGAAGCTCGGCGACCTGCTGGGTGGGGTCGCCGCTCTGGACGCCGCAGGTCATCATCTGCGCCCTGCGCGCGGAGAGGACGCCGACCACGATGTCCTCGAAGACGAGGCAGCGGCCGGGGTCGACGCCTAGGCGCCGCGCGACCTCGAGGTAGATTGTGGGGACGTCCTTCGCCGCACCGACGTCGGCGCTGTGCACGCGCTCGTCGAAGAGGGAGGAGACGTCGACGCGCTGCATCGAGTCGAGCACGTCGGGGTCGTTGGTCGTCGCGAGCGCGCAGGGGACGTGCGCCGCCCTCAGCGCCCTGATGTAGGCCTCGGCGCCCGGCCTCAGCGCGACCCGGGTGCGGTAGAGCGCCCTTCCCATGCGGTTCCACTCGGCGCAGATGTCCTCGGGCCGCTCCTTGAGCCCGAAGCGCTCGATCGTGTAGCGGGCGCCCGCCTCGAAGCCGAGGGCCGACAGGGCGCGCGAGTAGTCGTCGGTGAACTCGAGCCCGCGCTGGCCGAGGAAGGCGAGGTCGACCTCGCGCCAGACCGCCGCCGTGTCCGCGATCGTGCCGTCGAAGTCGAAGATCGCCGCCTCGAAGCGCGGGGGCCACAGCGCCTCCGGCGCCCTTCTCTGCCCCTGGCCCGCATCCGTCATGCCACTGCCTCCCAGCCTGCCGTTTTGCTAGTCCGACGCCAAACGATACACTAAGGGGTCGTTCAGACACAACGCGGCGCGCACGCGCGCAGTTAGGAGCGAGACATGGCAGACGAGGAGCTCAAGGCCGAGGTCGACGCCTACGTCGACGAGGTCTGGGAGGACGCGGTAAGAGACATCGACTACCTCGTGCAGGTCGAGTCCGTCGAGGACCTCGAGGGCGCGGCGCCCGGCAGTCCCTGGGGCAAGGCGCCCCGCGAGGCGCTGGGTCGCGGCCTCGAGGTGGCCTCGAGGCTCGGCCTCGAGGCGCACGACTGCGAGGGCTACATCGGCTTCGCGGACCTGCCCGGCGCCTCTGAGCGCTACCTCGCCACCATCGCGCACGCCGACATCGTGCCGCTCGGGATCGGCTGGACCTTCGACCCCCTGCACGTCACGCGCAAGGACGGCTACCTCGTCGGCCGCGGCGTCCTCGATGACAAGGGCCCCCTCGTGATGTCGCTCTACGCCGCCCACTTCTTCCAGCGCCATGTCGAGCGCACCGGGGAGCGCCTGCCTTTGACCCTGCGCGCGATCGTGGGCTGCAACGAGGAGACCAACATGGGCGACGTGGACTACTACCTCGCCCACTACCCGGAGCCCGAGTTCCTCTTCACCCCCGATGCCAACTTCCCGCTGATCTGCGGCGAGAAGGGCCTCTACTCCGGGACCTTCAGGAGCGGGGTCGTCGCCGACAGGATCGTCGAGCTCGACGGCGGCACCGTCGGCAACGCGATCCCGGGCCTCGCCACCGCGCTCGTGCGCGCGGATGCCGCCGAGCTCCCCGCGGCCGAGGGCATCGACGTGGAGCCCGCGGCGGACGGCCTCTGCAAGCTCACGGCCCACGGCAGGGGAGGGCACGCCAGCATGCCCGCGGGCACGCTGAACGCGATCGGCATGCTCGTCGGCTACCTGCTCGACAACGGCCTCGTGGCCGGGGCTGAGCGCGACTTCCTCGAGCTCGAGCGCGCCGTCTTCGCCACGACCGACGGGTCGAGCCTGGGCATCGCGTCCGCAGACGGCCTCTTCGGGCCGCTCACCTGCATCGGCGGCACCGTGCGTACCGAGGGCGGCCGCTTCGTGCAGACCGTCGACTCCCGCTACCCCAAGTCGACCACCGGCGAGGCCATCACCGCCGCGCTCACCAAGCTTGCCCTCGCCCACGGCGCCGAGTACGAGCAGGGCAGGGACGTGCCGCCCTTCTACACCGACCCGAGCTCTCCCGAGGTCCGTACGCTCCTCGACACCTACAACGAGTACACGGGCGCGCACGGCGAGGCCTACACCATCGGCGGGGGCACCTACGCGCGCCACTTCGCCAGGGCGGCCGCCTTCGGCCCCTGCGACCCCGAGGCGCCTCAGCCGTCGTGGGTTGGCCCCGAGCACGGCCCCGACGAGGGCATAGCCGAGGACCAGCTCAAGCTAGCGCTCAAGATCTACATCGTGAGCATCGCGCGCCTCATGCGCCTCTACGAGGCCTAGGGCGCTTCGAGAGTCCGCCTAGCGGCCCGGCCTCGCGGCCGGGCGTGCGGCCTACTGGTCCGGCTCGCCCTCCACCGAGCGCATGATGCCCATGATCACGTCGTCGCCCGTCTCGCTCGCGAGCACGTCGATGAAGCTCTTGGCCACGGGGAAGAGTTCGGCGTCGAAGGAGGCGGAGAGCCCCTCGGCGAAAATCCTCTCCATGCGCTCGGTCGGGGCCACCGGGATGCCGTAGGCCTCGAGCAGCGCGCTCACGCGCTCGGGGTCCGCATCGACCTCGTCGCCCTCGCCGAGAAGCGACGCGAGGTAGGCGAGCTCCGTCGCCACGAGCGGCACGGGCTGCCTGACGATGCCGAGGATGCGTAGGTAGCAGGCCTGGGCGGCGAGCAGGTGGTGCTGGGCCCACTCGATGTGGGCGAGCTGGTAGTAGGCCATCGCGGCGCTGGTGGCGTCGTGGGCCTCCTCGAGGAAGCGGCAGAGGAGCCCCGTGGCCTCCTCGGTCGCGCCCTGCGCCATGAGGCTCGAGCTCAGGACGAAGCAGGCGCGCGGGCTCATGGGTGCGACCTCGGCCGCCCTTCTCGCCCAGCGCGTCGCCCGCTCGGGCTCTCCCTGCACGAGCAGGGCGCCGGAGAGCATGATGAGGGCCTCGACGTAGGAGCGAGGCACGAGCCTCAGCTCGCGCCCGTCGTCCCCGTGCAGGCGGTTGTAGAAGGTCCGGTCGACGTAGCTGCCGAAGTAGCGGAAGACCGTGTCCGCCCCGTCCTCGAAGTCCCCCTTCTCCTCGATGGGCGCAAGCGCCCCCTCGAGGGTCTCCACCATGGCGGGGAAGCGCTGGTCGCCCGCGAGGCCGTTGGCCCGCTCGACCGCGCGAGAGAGGTCGTCGCCGTGGACGAACTCCTCGCGAACGGCGAGCCCGTCGTCGTCGGAGAGGCTGCCGTCGATGAGTCGGCGCGCGGTGCGCCGCGCGGCCCGTGAGACGGAGTCGTCGTCGGCGCGCTTGGCCAGGTCGAGCATCATGCGCACGTTGGCGGCCGTGGACGAGCCGAGCCCGCGCACGACGTCGTCGGCGACCTGCGAGCGCAGGCCCTCCTCGTCTATGGCGAGGTCGGAGACGCGCGTGGCGCCCAGGGCCCTGGCGTAGCGCTCGGGCAGCACCCTCTCCGAGGAGTTGGGCAGCTCGTAGCGGCGCGGCGGACAGAACCGCTCGTCGTCGAGGGAGAAGCCCATCTCGACCGGCCTGAGTACGCCGCCCTCGTGGTGGAGGTGGCCCCCGAGGCACTGGTAGCAGGAGATGGGGTCCACGATGCCGTCGAGCTCGAGCCACGAGAAGGCCGAGCGCGAGAAGCACGCGTGGTAGTAGCAGGTGCGGCTGCTCGGCGTGTCGAGGACGCCCTGGACCCAGACGTGGCGGACGCGCTGCGAGGTGTGGAAGGCGCAGGCTGCGAGCGCGAGGCCGACACGCAGGGCGTACCTGGACGCCTCCTTGCGGCGCATCTCGCCGGAGGTGGGCACGACGCCCAGCCCCTCGACGTAGGCCGAGCGCGGGAAGACGGATGCGGGGGTGAGGTCCACCTGGATCGCGACGTCGCCGAGCGCCAGGTTGCAGCGGTAGTTGGCGGTGAGGCGGTAGGGGAGGCGGATGACCTCGATCGCCCAGGAGAGGGCGCGCCGGACCGCCCACTCGCCGTTGGGGTTCTCGCCCGCGCCCGTCGTGCGCACGGTCGCCCTGCCGTCGACGTTGGGCACCTGCGCGCAGATCGAGCTGCAGAACCCCTGGTAGATCCTATAGGCGCCCTCGAGGTCGAGCTGGTCCGCCACCTCGGCGCCCGCTCTCTCGGCGAAGGTGTGCACGAGCTGGGCGGCGTTCAGGGCAGCCTCCAGCGAGACGATCCTGAGCTTGGCGGCGTAGGTCATCTCGGTCGCGGCGCAGCGCAGGTAGAAGAGGCCGGTGAGGCGCAGGCGGATGCAGGAGAGCTCGGGGAGCTCGACCGAGTCGTCCATGAGGCCGGCGTCGTCCAGCTGGCGGGCGAGGAAGGACTCCTCGACGGTGGGCGTCTCGGCCTCGGGGTCGACGTCGGCGTCTATCTCGCGGCGGTGGACGTCGTCCACGACGAGTCGCATCTCGGCGACGGGGTCCGGGGAGGTCAGGATGCGCTCGCAGGCGGCCTCGAAGGGCGAGGCCTCGCGCGCGGGCTCTTCCTGGGTCGCGAGCGCGCCCCCCTCCGGTCCGCTCGCGTCGGCGGGCACCACGTCCCCCTCCGGGTCGCCGAAGCCACCCGTCCCCGAGGTCGCGAGGGCGGAGGGGGAGCTCCCGTCTCCGTCGTCCTCGCCTGCGACGGGCTCCGCGGCGGCCTTCGCCTCGCCGTCGGCGGCTGCGGTCCCGTCCGCCGGGGCCGAGGCGTCCTCGTCCCTCGCGGCGGGTCCTGCCGCCAGGTGGCCCTCGGCGTCGCGTCCGGCCTCGTCCGTGCCTTCGGCCTCGTTCGTGCCTTCGGCCTCGTCCGGGTCCCCGGCTGCGCCCGCGCTCGCGTCGGCGCCCGGGCCTGCGGCCTCGTCCGCGCCTGCGTCAGCCTCGGGCGAGAAGGACGCGCCCTCGCGACCTTCTCGCGCGTGCCCCTCGGCGCCCTCCATGGACGCCACCCGCGCGGTGCCCGCCTGCGCCGCGAGCGACGCGACGCCGACGGCGACGAGGCCCAGGACGCCCGCGGGCAGGAGGAGGGCGGGCAGGCCGAGCGCGGGCGTCGCGACGGCGAGCGCGAGGCACGCCGCAGCGGCCCCCGCGCGCGCGTGCGAGGCGCGCTGCGCCCTCTCGACGTCGGCTTCCCTGTCCCTCGTGTCCCTGTGCATCGCGAACGGCTTCCTTCCGTAGACTACTGAGACCTTATACCCCGAAGCCGGATGGGGGAAATCCCGGGATACGGGGCCTCCACGGGCTTGTGGTAGGCTTCTCTGGCAGAGGAGACGGGCGCGCGGCGCCCCGGAGGGAGCGTGAGCGTGGACGACGTGAGGAAGTGCGCGGCGGAGGTGTCCGGTCCCGAGGGGATTGACCTCGAGGAGTACATGCACGACGAGGACACCGTCTACGCCGCGACCCAGATCTTCGACGCCCTCTCCGACTACACCCGGTTCCAGATCCTGGGCGCGCTCTGCATGGGCGAGCACAGCGTCGGCGAGCTGCAAGACGTCTGCCACGTCTCGCAGTCGGCCATCTCGCACCAGCTCAGGCTCCTGCGCGACCGCGGCCTCGTGCAGGGGCGCCGCGACGGCCAGCGCGATGATCCAGCCGAGGCCGGTCTTCGTGCGCGCGACCATGACGATGCCGCCGAGGCCGATGATCGGCGCATAGAGCACGACGCGCACGAGCAGCACGCACACCGCCTGGATCTGCGTGACGTCGTTCGTGGTGCGCGTGATGAGCGAGGCCGTTGAGA
>OMVS01000051.1 GCA_900314575.1 uncultured Olsenella sp.
TCGGGGGCCCGCCCCCTCTGTTGCCGCATGGCGCGGGGTCGCCATCGCGGCTCCTCCTGCCCCATCGAGTCCGTGGCGCGGGCGCAGCCTGCGAGTGGATGCTCCGCTTCGCAACCCCGTGCCAGCTCGGTGCCTCCCACCTGCAGCGGATTCTTCGAGAGGCGTCCTAGGAGCGCCTCCCGGCGCGCAAGCGCGCGTAGGATTGCGGGACCTTTTGGTGTCCGGGGGCAGGAGGGTTCCATGGGAGACGGGCTGGACGTCGTCAGGGTGGGCGTGTTCGACGCGGAGGGGCCGTGCGCGGGGCGGCCCCAAGGTGGCGGGGAGCGGCAAGGGGGGCCTCGTTCGGACGGCGCCTCCATGTGGGGGCGCCCCGACGCCTGCGACGGGTGCCCCGCAGCGCGCGCCATCCTGGACCTCATCAATGACCCGCAGGTCACGGGTGTTGCACACACCCACTGCTGCGAGCTTGACCCCGTGGTGCTCGCCCGCGTCGACGAGCTCGCGGCCGCCGTCGAGTCGCGTGGCGCCGAGGTCCTCTTCGTCGTGCTCGGGTCGCGCGGCGCGGATGGGGTCGAGGTCGTGCGCAGGGTCGTGGGGGCAGGCAGGGGCGTGCAGGTCGTCTACGTCGACGTGGCCGGCTGCAACGCGACCAGGGTCTACGAGACCGCCCACGTCTACCTGCTCGGTTGGCCCCTCGTCCCCGGGGACTTCTCGCGCGCCGTCGACAGGGCGCTCACCCTGCGCGAGCGCCTGCGCGAGAGGCCCCTCGTGCTCCGCTCGGAGGGGGTGGAGCGCCTCGTGGCGCCCGGGTCGATCTCCTTCATCGAGAGCGACCGGAGGCTCCTTCGGGTGCACGCCGGCGCGGCGGTGCTGGAGACGTACGGGAGGATGGCGGACGCGGCGTCCCAGCTGCCCTCGCGCTTCGTGTGCCCCCACAGGAGCTTCCTGGTGAACCTCTCCTGCGTGTGCGAGGTCGCCGGAGACGACCTCGCGCTCAAGACGGGCGAGCGCATACCCCTTAGCAGGCGGAGGAGGGACTCGGTGTGCGAGGCCTTCTCCGCCTACGTCGGGAGGCGCCTTTGAGTCGAGGGCCGGGGCACCCAATCCCTGCACCTCGTGACACGGGAACGACCACTCGTTACGAATCACGTGACCCCGCGCCTGCCCCTCCCTAGGATGGTCTCCCACGCCCGGACGAACCGTCCGGGCCCGAGGGGGAGGGGCTTTCCATGGGGCTCAGGGACGAAGAGCGAGAGGCTGCGCGACGCGGCGACGGACGGGGCAGAGGGGAGTTTGGCCGGCCCGCGGATACGCCCGGCGGCCTGGGTGTGCCTGCGCCCGGGCGCGACGGCGTCGGCTCGGCGGGGCTGCGCCTCCCCCCGACGGGCCGTGGAGTGCTCGCCGGGCTGCTCTCGCTCGTGATGGCCGCGTCGCCCCTTCCCCTGCCGCAGACCCCGACAGCCGTCGCTGCTCCACGCGCTGCCGAGGAGGCGCCGGGAGCGGGAGACGGTGCCGGGGACGCGTGCGGTGCGGGGGCCACGGCCCCGGACACCGCCGGTGCCCCGTGCGTGGAGATCGAGCCCGAAGACGACGATCTGCTCGCGCCCGGGGTCTTCCGCTCGCGCTCCGTCGACATAAGGGTGGTGGGCGCCACGTCCGCGGCGGAGACGCCCGAGGTCACCGTGAGGCGTGACGGGTCGGTCGTGCCGGTCGAGGCTGAATGGCTGTGGGACGAGCGGGCGCGTGCGCTCTCCTCCCGCGTGACGCTCTCCGAGGAGGGCGAGTACTCCGACCTGGAGGTCGCTTGGAGGGGTCCCACGGGGGAGGCGCGTGCCGTCGCCTTCTCGGGGGAGGGGTCCTTCGTCGTGGACGCGCGGGCGCCCCGCGTGCTAGCGGCGTACGCGCACGACCTCGCGGGCAGGGAGGTCGACCTCCTCGGACTCGACGCGGGCGCGGGGCTCCTCCTCGCCGACGCGCGCGTCCGGGTGGTGGTGGAGGACGCCTCGCTCGACGAGGGCGGCTCGGGCGTGGCCACGTCCGCCGGGGCACCCGCTTCCCCGGTCGCTTGGGGGCACGAGCGAGGGGAGGCGCGGGTCCGCTCCGCGACGGTCCGCCTCCCGGACGGCCCGGTGGGACTCGAGGTGGTCGCGAGGGACGGGGCCGGCCGCGCCGTCCGGGCGTGCGTGGCGGAGGGTGCGGCGGTGGTGGACACGACGGCGCCCGTCGTGGGCGCGCCGCTCAGGGCAGCGGGCGCGGGTCCTGCGCTCGAGCCTCGCGGTGCGCGCGTCAGGGCCGGGGAGGAGAGGGTCGCCCTCCCCGTGGACGAGGAGCGGCTCTCCGCGTTCTCGGTGGAACTCAACGGCATCGAGCTCCCGGTGGCGAGGAAGGGCGGCCTCTGGGTGGCCGTCCTTCCCGAGGGCCGCCATGGGCGCCTCACGGTGCGGGCGAGGGACGAGGCGGGCAACGTGGGCGAGGCGACCTTCCGCGACCTGCTCGTGGACACGACCAGGCCCGTGGTCGGCCTTAGCTGGGCCGACGAGGCGCCCTCCACGGACGGCGTGCACTACGGCACGGCACGCACCGCCTGCGTCGTCGTGCGGGAACGCAACTGGGACCCTGATGCGATGCGCGTGGTGGTGCGCAGGTCGCTCGGCGGGCGGACCTCGACGGAGGTCCCCTCCGCCTGGGTCGACCGAGGGGACGTGCACGAGCAGGAGGTGCGCCTCGAGGGGGACGGCACCTACTCGATCGAGGTGTCGGGGACGGACGGTGCCGGCAACCCCGCCGAGCCCGTCTCGTGCGGCGACTTCGTGATAGATCGGACGCCCCCCTCCGTGGCCGTGGGCCGCCCCGAGGCGGACGCGAGGTTCGGCGGCATCGACCTCTACCGGACGAGGGTGGGCGTCACCCTCTCGATAGCTGACCGAAACCTCGACGAGGGCTCGCTGAGGGTGGTCCCCGGCGTGGGCTCGCCGTCCCTCCCGGACCCCCTCGACTGGGCGAGGGAGACCGCCGAGGACGGGACCGTCACGCTCTCCGAGCAGGTCACCTACGACGAGCCCGCGGAGGGGGAGGCGGGCGGGGAGCTGGGCGAGCCGATCGTCTCGGCGCGTGACCTCGCGGGGAACGCGTCCGCCGCGGGCGGAGGCCCCTTCGTGGTTGACCGCAGCGCCCCGCGCGTCGTGCGGGCCGCCCTGGGCGGGGCGCCGAGCGCCGTGCTCGGCGGGGGCTCCTACGTCTTCTTCAACCGTCGCGAGAGCCTCACCTTCTGGCTGGAGGACAACCACCTCCTGGGCGGGGTGGACGCGAGCGGCCTCGGCGGCGCCTCTGACGCCGGCGGGGCGAGGGGCCTACGCCGGGCGAGGGTCGAGGTTCCGCTCGCGGGCGCCTCCGCCGGCGCGGCCATGGACCGCTCCTCGCTCCTCGTCGTCTCGGACCTCGTGGGCAACTCGCGCACGTGGGGTCTCGCCTCGCTGGGGTCCGTATCGAGCGACCGCGGTGGTGAGGAGCCCCTCGCCAACGTGCCCATCGAGGGGCTAGGGCATCCCCTCGAGCTCGTCGAGGACCTCGAGGCGCCCGAGGTCGCCCTCTCCGGGGCCGAGGCGGGCGCATACTACGACGGCCCCAGGGCCGTCCGCGCGACGGTCACGGAGCGCAACTTCCCCTACCTCAGGCTCCTCGACCCCGGCCGAGTGGTCATGAGGGTCGTCCGCGTGGGCGTGACGGGCGAGCGTGAAGAGCGGACGGTTGCGGTGGCCGCCTTCTCGCCCGCGGGCTTCTCCTGGGCCCATGAGGAGACGATCGGAGAGGACGGGCGCTACCTCGTGAGCGCGCGGCTCGTGGACTGTGCGGGCAACGAGTCCGCCCCTGCGGAGATAGGCGAGTTCACCATCGACGGGACCCCTCCGGCGACCAGCGTCTCGTGGGACTCCGGAGAGGCGAGGAACGGCAGCTACTACGACAGGCCCCGGACCGCCACCGTCCACGTGACCGAGCGCAACTTCGACGCCGGGCTCGTCTCCTTGGACACGGACGGGTCGCCCCAGCCCTGGCACGACGACGGCGACGACCACTGGTGCGAGGTCAGGTTCGCGGAGGACGGCGCCCACCACCTCGCGGTCCGCGCCTCGGACCTCGCCGGTAACGTCGCCGAGGAGGTCAGGGAGCCCGACTTCGTCGTCGACTCCTCCACCCCCAGCATCACGTTGGGCGGGGTCGCCCAGGTGGTGGGCCCGTCGGGGGAGGGCAGCTCGGTCGCCCTCGAGGACGGGGGCGCCTACAACGGCGTCGTCGCCCCTACGCTCGTCGTCTCGGACGGCGTGGGGCTGGAGGAGGGGTCGGTATCCTACGAGCTCGTGGGGGCGAGGCGGGGGGACTCCACCGCCGAGCTGGCCGTCGAGGCTCGACGCGCGACCTCAACGGGTGAGGAGCTGCGGTTTCGCGACCTCGGCTCCATGGGAGAGGAGGGGGGTGCCGCCTACGACCCCTCGGCGGACGACGTGTACGAGATGCGCGTGCGGGTGAAGGACCTTGCGGGCAACGAGGCGGGCGCCGAGGTCGCCTTCTCCGTCAACAGGTTCGGCTCGAACTTCGTCGTGGAGGCGACGGACGGGGAAGGGGACGTCGAGCTGGGCAACAACGTGCTGCTCACGAGCCCTCCCACGATCTGCGTGCGCGAGGTCAGCGTCTGTGGCATCAGGGAGGGGGAGAGCGAGGTCGTGAAGGAGTACGCGAACAGGACGACCCCGATCGCCCGCACGGCCGCGCCCGCCCCCGAGGACGACGCCGGCTGGCGCCTCGAGGAGGCGGGAGGCTCGGGGAGGGCGGGGGGCGTCGGATGGACCGAGTGCGTCTACCGGATAGGCAGCGGGAACTTCGGCCTGGGAAGCGACTCGGACTCAGGCGACGGCGGGCAGGGAAGCTACGGCGTCAGTCTCTCCTCGCGGGACAGGGCCGGCAACGTCAGCACGACCGCGGGCTACTGGGACGTGGACCTGGAGACGGGGACGGCGGACGCGAAGAGCGCGGACCTCTCCTTCACCCTCGACGAGCTGGGCCCTGAGGTGGAGGGGGTGTCGACGCCCGCCGGCGTGGCGGTGGGGAGATGGTGCGACGTCGAGATCCGCGTCCGTGACGACATCAGCAACGGGGACGTGGTCACGGCCTCGGCGGACGGGGTCCCGGTCGAGGTTACGGGGCCTTCCGCGGGGACGGGGACCTACGTCGCGCGGATTTACGCGCGGCCGTTCGCGCCACGGGAGCTCGAGGTGGAGGTCTGCGACTACGCGGGCAGGAGGACGCGCGCGGCCGGCGGCCGAGTCTACGTGTCCACCCTCGTGCCCGAGGTCGCGGCGTCCCTGATGGCGGCCACTGGCCTCGTTGCATGGCTTCGCCGTCGACGCGGGCGTCTGTCGGGGAGGTCCGAGGAGAGGGAAGGGCGGGGCTAGCCCCGCAGTCGGATCCGTGGGAGGGAGGCCCGCGATGGGAATCGGCGTAGGCGACGTGGTCGGCGGCAGGTACGAGGTGCTCGCGGGCATCGGTGCGGGCGGCATGTCCCGCGTCTGGCTCGCCAGGGACGCGAGGCTCCAGAAGCTCTGGGCGGTCAAGGAGGTGAGGCGGGACGTGCCCGCGTCACAGGGCGAGGCCGCCCGGAGGGCGATCCTCGACGAGGCGAACCTCATGAAGGGCCTCGACCATCCCGCGATCCCGCGCGTGGTCGAGATCGCCGAGCTTGCGGACGGCAGCCCCTACGTGGTAATGGACTACGTGGAGGGGCGCTCCCTCGCCTCGCTTATGGCAGAGTCGCCTGGGGGGCTCGACCAGGCGGACGTCGTCTCCTGGGGCCTCCAGCTCTGCGACGTCCTGGGCTACCTCCACCACCGCGAGCCCCCGGTCGTCTACAGGGACCTGAAGCCGGCGAACGTCATAGCGAAAGACGACGGGACGGTCAGGCTCGTCGACTTCGGCATCGCCGAGGAGCTCGCCCCGGACGGCTCGGGCGACGGCAGGCTCGTGGGCTCGCGGGGCTACGCGGCGCCCGAGCAGATGGGCGACCCGGGCCTCCGGAGGCTGCCCCTGGACGGGCGTGCAGACGTGTACGCGCTGGGGATGACCCTCTACTCCCTCCTGACGGGGGAGGTGCCGACAGGCGCCTCGGAGGTCGTGTCGCCGGGGGAGTGGGCACCCCGACTCAACGACCCCCGGCTCCCCGAGGGCCTCGGTCGCGTCGTCGCGAGGGCGACCAGCGCGGACCGGGAGCTCCGCTACCAGGACATGTCGGAGATGCGCCTCGACCTGGAGCACCACGAGAGGCTGACGTGCGCCTACCGGGCCGCCCTGCGCTCCAGGCTCCGGCGCTTCCGCGCGTCGGCCGCCCTGGGCTGCTCGCTGCTCGCGGCGTCGGCCTCGTGCCTCGCCGGCTCCGTCGTGGCGCGGACCCGCTCGTACGAGGGACTGATGCGCGAGGCCACCGCGGCCCAGGACGCGGAGGCGCGGGAGGGGGCGCTCCGTCGCGCAATCTCGACCTCGCCGGGAGACGCCGCGGCGTACGAGGCGCTGGTGGCGGCCTACAAGGAGGACGGGACGTTCGGCGAGGCCGAGGCGCGGCAGTGGGCCTCGACCTGGGCGGAGTGGGGGAGCGCTCTTGGGGGCAGCGACCGGCTCGCCCGCGTCTGCTACGACGCGGGCATCCTCTTCCTGTGCTACTACGACCCGTCCGAGGGCGGCGGGACCGCGGGCGTGGGGACGGGACGGTGCACCCTCGAGCGTGCCAGTCGCGCCGCCGGGTGGTTCAGGCTCGCACGAGGGGCCTGCGACGCGGAGAGGGGGGACTTCCGGGGTCTGGTGGTCACGGACGGCTGCGACGAGTACGCGCGCGCGGGCGACTACGAGACCATCGCCACCTTCCACCTCGCCCTCGTCGAGGCGCAGAGGGAGGGGAGGGACGCCACCGCGCTCTACGCCTCCCTCTGGGGGACCCTGGACTCGGCCCTGGGACAGGCGGCGGTGGGGGACGAGGCGAGCCGCGAGCCCATCGTCGCCCTACGTCTCTGCCAGATGGCGCACGAGGCTCTCGCCTCGCCCGCGCACCTCGAGGGGATCAGGCGCGCGGGCGTGAGCAGGGAGGAGGCGGAGGCCCTGGCGCGGCGGGTCGAGGAGCAGGCACGCTCGCTCTCAGGCTTCGCCCATGCCAACCGCGAGTCGGCGTGGGCGATGTATATGGAGGTGACCCTGGGCGCCGAGGGCGTCAGGAGGAACGTGGAGGACGTCTTTGGCAACCCGACCGTACGTCTGAAGGGGTGAGGTGGGGAAGATGCAGGGTGCGCCTGGTGTCCAGGAGGTCCTTCTCGCGCTGGGGGCGGCGCTCATGCTCGCCTCCCTCTGCGTGGGCGCGTACGCCGCGAGGGCCTACCTCAAAGACGACGTCAGGGGTGCGCGCGAGGAGCTCGGCCGCCTCCGCGCGACGCAGGGGCGCTCCGCCTCGTGGCCGGGGGTCGCGCCGCGCGGGAGAGGGGAGCGTCCCGGCGTGGGTGCCGGGGTCGCCCGCGAGATTCGGCCCGCGGTCGGGCGAGGCGAGCCGAGGCTCGCGCGCCCACCCTGCACGCCGACGACGCCGCCCGCATCTGCGACGGCGCCCACCACGGCGCCGTCGCCCGCGTCGCTCCCCACCCTGGTGGCCAGCCCGATCCTCGCGCCGGCACCGCACGGGTGCGCCTCTGAGCCCACGCTCGACCTCAGGCACCCCCTGCCCCTTGCACCGCCCGAGCCGCCCCGACGGGAGGGGACGAGCTCGGACGGAGCCGAGCGTCCCGCCGCACGCCATGCATCGCCGCCCGAGGGCGAGGGGGCCGCGCCGGAGGGCGGGGCGCACCGTCGCGGCGATCGCGCAGGGCGCCCCGCCTCCTCGGAAGCGGGCGCGGGGCGGGGCGTGCCTGCGGTATCTTCTATGGGGGAAGCGTCCGAGCTGGAGGGAGTCATGCCATGTCCTGCGCGAGGCTCGTCATCATGAGGCACGGGGAGAGCACCTGGACCGACAAGGCCGTCAACCGCTTCGCGGGCTGGGTCGACGTCCCCCTCACCGAGCGGGGCCGCGAGCAGGCGCGCCATGCGGGCGAGCTCATGCGCGACGCCGGGATCCTGCCGGACGCGCTCTTCACCTCGGTCCTGCGCAGGACGATAGAGAGCGCCGACCTCGCGCTCGACGTGGTCGACCGCATGTGGGTCCCCGTCATCCGCACCTGGCGGCTGAACGAGCGGCACTACGGCTCCTTCCAGGGCCAGACCCGCCCCGCCATGCGCGAGAGGTACGGCGACGAGCTCTTCAGGACCTACCGGCGCAGCTTCGACGTGCGGCCGCCCGAGATCGACCTCGACTCGGAGTTCTTCACCGGGCGCGACGTGCGCTACGGGATGGTCGCCCAGGACGGGCTCGACCACATCGACCCGAGCAAGGTCCGCTCCGAGTGCCTCAAGGACGTGATCGCCCGCCTCACCCCGTTCTGGCACGCGTTCGTGACGCCGTGCCTGCTGCAGGGCGAGACGGTCCTGGTGGTGACCCACGGGTCGGTCTGCCGCTCGCTCATCAAGGTGATCGAGGGGGTCTCGGACGAGGAGATCCGCTCGATCAACGTGCCGACGGGCGTGCCGCGCGTCTACGACTTCGAGGTCGGCACCTTCGGGGGCCTCGAGGTGGCGGGGGAGGGGCGCTACCTCGACCCCGACGCGGCGAGGAGGGGCATCGCGGAGACCCTCGGCCTCGAGGGGCGCGCGAGCTAGGCGAGGCGCCGGGAGGCGCCGGGCGCGGCGGGAGCTGCCGCGCCGGACGCGGCGGGCGGGGTCGCCGCGGGCATGCAGGGAGCTATGCAGGGAAGGGCTCATGAGGAAGACATACGTCGTCATACTGCCGGACCGCGCGGGGGAGCTGCTCTCCGTGATGCGGGCGCTCGAGGAGTCGGGCGTGGACGTCAAGCGGGTGAGCCACAACGCCGTGGTCGACCCGCACACCTACTTCGTCGACGCCGAGGGGACGGGGGCCGCGCTCGCGGACGCCGACGCCTCCCTCGACGAGATGGGGGTGCTCGACTCGAGCGCCGAGGTCGGCGAGGTGGCGCTGCTCGAGCTCACGGTGGGGGACTCCGTGGGCGCTCTCGTGCCGGCACTCGAGCTCATCTACGGCTACGGCTTCAACATCACCTTCTGCGACGCGAGGGTGACGTCTCCCGGTGACCAGAAGGTGCTCGTGGGCGTCTACGTGGAGCAGGCGGAGGACCTCGACCCCTTCCTGGCCGAGGCGAGGAGGATCTGCCCCACGCGCGTCGTGCCCTACGACAAGAGCCGGCACGTGATCGACAACTCCTACTTCTACCTCTCGTTCGCCCGTGGGATGGGCGGGAGGCTGGGGCTTTCGGCCGAGCAGGAGCACACGGTCCTGGTGAACTCGAACAGGATCGTGCAGAGCCTGGAGGGCACGGGCGCCAACCCCTTCAAGCCCTTCGAGTACCTCGACGACTTCGCGTCGGGCATCGAGGAGTACCGGGGCGACGCGTTCGCGCGTGCGACCAGGGTGACGCGCCTCGAGACGCCCGGAGGCGTCCGCTGCACGTGCGTGGAGCCGCCGGCCGGCTCGAACACGTGGGTCCTCGAGGCCGAGGGGCGCCTGCTCTGCGTCGACTCGGGCTACCGGGCCTTCCGGCGGGAGTACCAGGGGCTCTACCGCTCGCTCTTCCCGGACTGGGACGGGTGTAGGAAGGAGCTCCTCCTGACGCACGCAGACATCGACCACGCGGGCTGCACGGACCTCTTCGACGCCGTGTACGCGGTGAGGAATGTGCTGGACAACTTCGGGATGGAGGCGGCGGGCGAGCCCAACTGGCGCGCCGGCAACCCCCTGCACCGCGCCTACGAGGAGATCGCAAAGGTCCTGACCTCCTACGAGCCGCCCGTCGTCGACGGCAGGTTCTCCTGCATCGGCCACAGGGACCGCTTCTCCGACGACCCGATCGCGCGGTGCTACACGGCCGCGGGAGAGGAGGCCTGGCTCGAGGTCCCGCCGTTCCGCTTCGAGGTCTGGCAGGGCGCGGGTGGCCACGTGCCCGGCGAGACCGTCCTCGTCGACCGCGCGCAGCGCGTCTGCGTCTCGGGGGATATCTTCGTGAACGTGCACAACGAGACGAAGCAGCAGAGGCGCTTCGACTCGCTCGCCCCCTACCTCATGGTCTCGGTCGACATGGACCCCGAGCTCAGCAGGAGGGAGCGCAAGGCCCTCTTCGGGATGCTCGATGCGGGCGAGTGGCTGGTCCTGGGTGGTCACGGGGCGCCCTACCGCCACGTCGCGGGGTAGGGAGCGCCGTGGCCCGAGCGGCGGGTTCCGCTAGTCCTTGGCCGCCAGCGCGGTGATGGCGAAGGAGTTGGGGCCGGAGTGGGATGCGATGACGCAGCCGGACTTCACCCACTCTATCTCCTGCGCGCCGTGGTGGCGCACGACCTTCTCGCACGCCTTGCGGACCCTCTCGTCCGGCTCGTCGCCGGAGGTGTAGGTGAAGCAGACGCGGGAGAGGTCCATGGGCTCGCGGGTGCAGAAGTGCTCGCAGAGCTCGGTCATGCACTTGCGGATGGAGCCGGTGCGCTTCTTGGTGGCGACGAGCCTGCCGTCCACCATCTCGATGGTGGGCTTGATGCGCAGGAGGGTCGCGCCGAGGAAGGCCGCGTTGGTGAGGCGCCCGCCCGCGCGGAGGAACTTGAGCTCGCCGGGCAGGAAGGCGAAGCGGATGCGGCGCGACTGGTCCGCCACGAACTCGCGGATGTCGTACGGGGTGGCGTCGGGGTTCTCCCTGAGCCAGCGGGCGACGTTGGTGACGATGAGGCGCTGTGCGGAGGACACCGCCTTTGTGTCGATCAGGGTCACATAGTCGCGTCCCTCCGCGGCGATCCGGGCCGACTCCATGGAGACGGTGGTCACTGCGGAGTAGGCGAGGTAGACGATCTGCGCGTCGGGCTGCTCCGCGTGGATCCTGTCGAAGACTGGGGCGAAGTCGGCGGGGGAGCAGCCGGCGGTGCGGGGGCACTCGCCGGTCTCCTCGAAGTTCTCGTAGAGCTCCTCGGGAGGGAAGCTGTCGTCGTCGCGGCTCTGTCCGCCGAAGTTCACGTGCATGGGGACGACCACGATGCCGTACTCGCGCGCGGTGTCCTCGTGGATGTCAGATCCCGTCTCTGCGACCAGTACGTATTTGGGCATGCAGTCCTCAATCTGTCGACATCAAGCTCGTATGACTATAGCCCTTGTCGCCTCGTCTTGTCGTCCTTTCGGTCGCTTTCACCTTCTGGTGTTTCTCGTGCGCTCGCGCCGGGTCGCGCACGTCCCGGCCGCGGGGCCTACAATAGCGACTCGACTGATGGCACCGCCCAGGTACGATGCGCCGGCTACGAGGAGGCCTGGCACAAGGTCAGGGCGGACGGGGCTTCGGAGGGCACCTTGATTCAGGACATCGGCGAGCATCGCTTCGACAACTCGTACCGCCCGCTGCCCGCCCGACCCTCGGACGTGCTGCTCCGCTACCGCGATGGGGTGGTGCTCGTGCGCGGCGCGGTGGGCGAGGGCGCGCTGGAGCTCCCGCTCGTCTCCGAGCTCGCCGGCGAGGTCGACCCCGCGGGGGCTGACCTTCCTCTTCACCATCGACGACACCCGCTTCTACCTCTCGGAGGACGAGGACGCGCCGGTCCCGCCGGGCCTCGGCTGGGAGCCCGTCTCGGCCCTGAGGTCGGCCCGGCCGCGCTGGCGCGCGTTCGCCTGCATCACGGGCTACCAGCTTCGCAACTGGTATGCGGACAACCGGTTCTGCGGCAGGTGCGGACATCCCACCCTCAGGGTCGAGAGGAACCGCGAGCTGTGCTGCCCCCAGTGCGACAGGGTGATCTACCCCAAGATCCAGCCGGCGGTCATCTGCGGCGTCACGCACGGCTCCAAGATCCTCCTCACCAAGTACGCCGGCCGCAAGTACACCAACTACGCCCTGGTGGCCGGGTTCAACGAGGTCGGCGAGTCGCTCGAGGAGACCTGCCGTCGCGAGGTGATGGAGGAGGTCGGCATCCGCGTGAAGCACCTGCGCTACTACAAGGACCAGCCGTGGTCCTTCACCGACACGCTGCTGGCCGGCTTCTTCTGCGAGCTCGACGGCACGTCGCGGATCACCCTCGACAGGAGCGAGCTCAGGCTCGGCGTGTGGGCGGACCGCTCGGAGATCCCCGAGCGCCTCCCCGACACGTCGAGCCTCACCAACGAAATGATCCTCTTCTTCAGGAACCATCCGGAGGCGTTCTAGCATGGCACGGATCGCAGCTGTAACCGACCAGGGAAGGCGTCGCTCCAACCAGGACTCCCACGGCTCGGGTGTCCGCTCGACCAGCCTCGGCGAGGTCACGCTCGGCGTGGTCTGCGACGGCGTCGGCGGCCTCGCGCAGGGCGAGGTCGCGAGCTCCACCGTGGTGCGCGCGGTCGAGCGCTGGTTCTCCGAGACCCTGGACGAGGTCCTCGTGGAGCCGGACGAGGCAGGCGCGGCCTCGGGCGAGAAGGACGCGGCGCTCGCCGGCGCGACCCCCGTCGGGGCGGCGCCCGCAGGCGACGGCATCTGCTCCCAGCGGGTCATGGACTCCCTCGACAACCTCGTCGCCAGCGCGAACGCCTCGATCCTGCGCTACGCCGCCGCCCACGGCGGCAAGATGGGCACCACGCTCTCGGCGCTGCTCTGCGCGCGCGGGCGCTTCCTCGCCGTGCAGGTGGGCGACTCGCGCGTCTACCACGTGACGCCCACCTCGGCGCGCCTCGTGACCGAGGACCAGACGCTCGCCGCCCGCGACGTGCTCCAGGGCCGCATGACGCGCGAGGAGGCGCGCACGTCCGACCGGCGCAGCGTGCTGCTGCAGGCCATCGGCTCGCAGGAGTCGATCCTGCCAATCTTCTACGAGGGCGCCTACGAGCCGGGCGACCTCTTCGTCCTCGTGAGCGACGGCGCCTGGCACCTGCAGGAGGCCGCCGGGATCACGCAGGCCTTCTCGCCCCTCACGGAGGCGGGCGAGAAGGACCTGGAGCTCGCCTGCCACAGGGTCGTCAAGCGCGACCTCAGCCTCGGCGAGGGCGACAACCTGACCATCCTCGTCGTCGGCCCCGAGGGGTAGGAGCCGTCCCGGGCCACGGAAGGAGGGGCGCTCATGCGCTTTCGCGACTACAGGGACCGCGAGACGCGCTCCCGCTGGATCGAGGTGCAGCTCTCGCGCCACGAGGAGCTCGACGAGGGGCTCGCCGCGTGGCTCGAGCGCACGCGCGACAGGAGCCTGCTGGAGATGCGTCGCGTCCGGGCGGGTGGCCCCGACGGGCGGGGCGCGGCCGGCGCGGAGCCGCCCGCCCTGCTCTACGACGTGACCGGGCTCGTGACGCTCCCCGAGCTCCTGCGGGCCGACGCCGTCTCGCGCCAGCAGTACGAGGCCATGCTCTTCTCCGTGGCGGACCTCGCCTCCGCGCTGGAGTCCGCGCCGTGCTCGCTCGCGGCCGCGGACTTCCGCCCGCAGCACGTCTTCGCGCTGGGCGACGGCGCGCTCAGGTTCATCGTCGTGCCCGTGGTGCGCAGGTCCCGGCTCCTCAAGCCGCCCGACGCGCGCGACCTGCTGCACCACCTCGCGACGGGGCGCGCCCTCAGGTTCATCTCGGACGAGGACATGCGCCGCGCGGAGCGGCTGGTGCGTCTCCTCGACTCCATGCGCAGCTTCGACTCAGCGGCCTACCTGGACTTCCTCGAGGCGGAGTACGGCGTCAGGACCGGCGCGAGGCCACAGGTGCGCCCGCGGCGCGAGCGCGCGGGC
>OMVS01000053.1 GCA_900314575.1 uncultured Olsenella sp.
CCCTGCGCCCCAGGAGGCCCAGCCCGCCCCGCAGGGCGCAGCGGAGGGCGACGCCGCGGGCGTCCCCTACGGGCAGCGCACGCCCGTGACCGTCTCGGCGGGCGCGTCCGCCGCTGCCGCAGGCGAGCCTGCCCCCGGCGCGGGCTCCGTGCCCAGGAGCGCGACGGAGACCGCTGCCAGGCCGGTCGCCTCCCCGGACCAAGCACCCGACTACGGCCACAAGGGCAGGAGGAAGGACCGGAAGAGGGACAGGAAGAAGGACGGGGCCAAGGAGAGGGGCGGGCGGCACACCGGCCGCTTCGTCCTCGTCATCCTCGTCCTCGTGGCCGCGCTCGGCGCGACCGGCTACTTCGCCTGGACGCAGATCCAGAGGCAGGACCAGGAGATTGCCGACCTCAAGGCGCAGGTAGAGGAGCAGCAGTCGCAGGCATCCTCCGAGAAGGACGGCGCCTCCGCCACCACCTCCTCCTCCGGGGCCTTTGCGACCACGGCCGGCACCGGCACCGGCTCCGCCAAGGTCTCGGGCTCCGGCTCGACGACCGACTCCTACACGACCTACGGGAGCTACAAGGGCACCTGGACCGGCAAGCTCCAGGAGGAGCAGGGGCTTGGGGTCGGATCCCACAACTGCTACGGGGCCTCGGACAAGCCCCTCGTGCTCGAGTTCAAGGACATCTCCGACAGCGGACAGGCGACGGTCGTGGCCACCGTGCTCTACCACGGTCACAAGTCGACCGAGCTCTCCAACGACGCGGCCTCGGCGGAGGGGGACTCCTACCTCACGACCGACCCGATCACGACGACCTTCGACCCCAACCACGGCTTCGAGTTCAACTACACGCCGGGCGGCGACGGCACCAAGGTCGAGGTGAAGGCCACGTCCGTCCAGTCGCAGTCCGACAACGCGACGCAGTTCAAGGTGGAGGTCACCAGCACGTTCGCCAACCAGACCCAGTTCCGCGACACCTACACCATCACGAAGTCCGCCTAGCGGCCTGCGGCGGCCCTGCGCCTGCGTGGGGCCGCCCTCCGTTCCATACGGGGCCGTCCAGCGCCGGCGCAAGACGGCCTGTGCCGTGCCCGCCGGCTAGAGGCAGAAGCCGGGGAGCACGGCGGAGACCTCGTCGTCTCCTGTCGCAGCCACCGCGAAGTGGAAGACGTCGCCGTTCGGGCCGACCCGGTTGAACCAGGTCTGCCCGTCGTCCTCGGAGCAGTCGGGGCTGGGGGAGCGGGTCCACCAGTAGCATGGCGAGCCGTCCCAGCTCCTCTGCGTGGCGTCGTTCGAGCTCGCCTCGATCGAGACGTTGAGGTCCCTCCAGTAGCGGTACTGCTCGCCCTCGGCGCCGATGATGTCGGCGAGGAAGCCGTAGCCGGCGGCGAAGGTCGCCGCCTGCCGCGTGCCGCCGAGCTCCGCCATGGAGAAGAGCCAGAGCGAGTCCTGGGTGGCCGTGACGGAGGAGGCGCTCCTGGTGGCGCCCTCGTTGTTCGTGAGCTTCGACACGGGCACGACGAGCGGCCTCAGGTCGTCCGGGAGGAGGGCGAGGAGGTCCGCGTTGAGCCACGAGCGCATCTCGCACTGCTCCCAGCCGCCCGCGGGCATCGCCGACCCGCTCATGGCCCGCGCCGAGACGGGCTCCGCGAAGGCGAAGGTGAGGCCTGCCCTGCCCGAGCCGTCTGCGCGCTCGTCGTGGTAGACGCCCACGAGCTGCACGGTCGCCCTCGTGCCGTCCAGGAGCTCGAGGTCCTTGGCGCACCCGTCGGCGATCGAGCCGTCCGCGTCCACGAGGCCGTGCGCCCGCGCCACGGCGAGGGCGTCGTCTTCGCTGTGGGCGCGGGAGACCTCCTCCGCGACCGAGGCGAGCTCCTCCCAGCTCGTGCGGTTGAGCCCGCTTCCCGACGCGAGGCCGAAGAGGCGGGTGCGCCACGCGGCGATGCCGAGGGCGCCTGCCCCCGCCGCGCACGCGGCGCCCACGAGTAGGGAGCGGCGGGAGAGGACGACCAGGTCCTTTCGCGCGCCCTCCTGCGGCGCCCCCGCGCCTCCCGCGGCATCCCCCGCCTTGGGGAGGGCAGGGGTTGCGTAGGCGGACACGTAGCCGCTCCTGAGGCGGGAGGTACCGCCCGGCGCCGGCGCGGGCGGGACGGCGAGTGTGACGGTGCGCCCGCACGCCCGCCCCTGCCAGGTGGCGATGCGCTCGAAGAGCTCCGTGACGGAGGGGCGCCTGCGCTGCTCCGGCTCGAGGCACGACATGATGGCGTCGACGAGCGGCCGGTCCTCCGGCTCGTGGGGACGGGGCGCCTCGGGGGCGCCCGCCACCTTGAGGGCGAAGGCGTCGGCGCCGGGGCGCTCGGAGAGGGAGAAGGGCGTCCGCCCCGCGTAGGCCTCGAAGAGCACGCTCCCCAGGGCGTAGACGTCGATGGAGGGGGAGCGCCTCGCCTCGATGTAGCGCCTGTCGTCCAGGGCGAGCATCTCGGGAGGGGCGTACTCGGGCGTGGCGTAGCGCCACACGTCCATGGTCCGCGTGAACGTGGCCTCGCTCCCGCTCAGGAAGATCGAGCTGCCGAGGTCGACGAGGCGCAGGTCCATGACCTCGGAGGGGGCGCCCCCGCGGGGGAGGAGCATGATGTTTCGGGGCGAGAGGTCGCGGTGGACGAAGGTGCCGTCCAGGCAGCGGGTGGAGGCGAGGACGGAGAGGACGCCGAGGCCGAGGGCGGCCACGGCGCGCCCCGTGCAGCCGACGCCTCCCTTCGCCCGCGGCAGGCCTCCCCGGCGCTCGGCCTCCAGCAGGGTCTCGCCCTCCACCCACTCCATCAGGATGGCGGGGTCGCCCTCCCTCGTGACGCCGTAGCCGAGGGCCCTGGGGAAGCCCTTGAGCTGCGAGACCGCGAGCTGGTTGCGGTACTCCTCGAAGAGCGCCGCCTCGCGGCCGCGCCTCGAGAAGGGGTCGGTGTCCGTCGGGAGCGGCCTCAGGCGCTTGAGGGCGAAGCGCTCGCCCTCGGTGTTCGTCGCCTCGAGGACCTCGCAGTCCGCGAGGCGCGCGCCCGCGGCGCGCGGCCGCACGAGCATCGTCATGTAGCGCCTGCGCACCTCGCCCTCGTCCTTGGGGCTGACGGGGAAGGAGGTGTCGAGCTGCGCGAACTCGACCACCTCCAGGGGCTCCCCGTCGACCTCGGGGGCGCCCGGCGCCCCTGCGGCGTTCTTGTCCATGACTCCTCCCCCTAGCGCCTCTCGTCCACGATGCGAATGACCAGGAACTCGGTCGTCGCGCCGAGGCGCAGGACGTCGCTGTTGGCTATCATGACCGGCCCGTACTCCCTGCCCGGGACGCGCTGGCGGCGGCGGGGCTCCACCACGCTCTCCTCGCGGGTCTCGCCCGAGACGAGCGTGGTGCCGTTGGTCGAGCCGAGCCCCTGCACCCACCAGGAGCCGCCCTCGCGCCAGACGCGGGCGTGGCGGCCCGAGACGTCGGCGCCCACGTCGGTCACGTCACCGTCGCCCGTGGCGAGCGCGCCGAAGACGGTGCCCTCGGGGGCGAGTGAGAGCGGGTGGACGGGAGGCCTCGCCTCGCCGTTCACGAGGCACAGAACGCCGAGGCGCACGCCCGCCCCGGGATTATCGCGCGGGGGGGGGGTAGCCCGTTCCGACGCCGCTCTCGATGGTGTGGACGGCGAGGGAGGACGACTCGGCGTAGGACCTCACGACGTCGGTCGAGGTGCGCGGGTCGCCGAGGCAGCCGGTCACGACGAAGAGCATGAAGGCGAGGTGCGCGCGCTCGTCCGCCTCGAGCCCCTCGGCGCAGCCGACTCGGGCGAGCGCGTTGCGGTAGAGGTCGCCGTTCTGACCCGTGGCCTCGACGGCCCTCGCCATGGACTCCGCGGCGACCCCGAGGTAGTGCTCGGCGAACTCGGTCTCCCCCGCGCCCCCGTCTCCGAGGTGGGAGAGGACGAGGGACTCCAGCTGGCGCGTGGCGCGCGGGAAGCTTCCGAACGCGTCCCTGCCGTAGCGTCCCGGACGGGCGCGGACGATGTCCCTTGAGAGGAAGGTGCGGTCGGTGGCGGCGCGGCTGCGGATCGACATGCCGTTGGAGCTGGCGGTGGGGCTGAGGAGGACGTGCGCCGCGTCGCGGTGCGAGACGTGCCCGAAGGACTTGAGGTCTGCGAAGAGCGTGTGGCTCGGTGTCTCCATGCCTTCCCTGTCTGCCGTCAGCGTCTGATACGTGCGTGCTCCCCGGAGGGGCCGGGGCGCCTGGGCAATTGTAGCCCGCCGGCGCCCCCGTACGCGCACATCGTGCCACATGGGCAATGACTTAATGTTGCGCAAAGAATGAATGCCGGGCCTGCGCCCGGCGCCGTCCGAGGGCTCGCCCGCCTACAGCTCGAAGCTGAAGTCCTCCCCCAGTCCGCGGCCGAGCGACTCCACGAGCGGGCAGCCTCCGGACGCGTCCGCCCCGCCCGCGGCGACGAGGGAGGGCGCCTCCGCCTCGCCTGCGACGCGCTGCCTCGAGACGTGGTCGCCGCGGCAGACCTTGACCTCGTAGCCCACGCTCGCGCAGCGCCGGGCCATGCAGAGCCGGCACTCCGCCGCCTCGTCGCCGGTGCAGATCTTGCCGTCGTAGAGCAGGTACTTGGCGCGGACGTCGCGCGGGGAGAGGTTGGGCATCACCACGTTGGCGCCGGCGAGCAGCCCCAGCTCGCGCCCGCGCGGGTCGATGGTGCCCAGGGCGGTCGTCGCCGGCAGCAGGACCTCGGGCAGCATCAGGCGGATCACCGCCAGCAGGTGCAGGGTGTCCTCGAGCGTGCCGGCGGAGAAGTTCGCGAACGGCGTGTCCTTGTGCGGGATGAAGGGGCCGATCCCCACCATCTCCGGCTGGAGGTCTGCCATGTACCTGAGGTCCTCCTCCACGAAGTCCCACGTCTGGTAGGGCGAGCCGACCATGATGCCGCAGCCCACCTGGTAGCCGATCTCCTTGAGGTCCCTGAGACACCGCTTGCGGTTGGCGATCGAGAGCTCGGCGGGGTGCAGCCTGCCGTAGTGCCAGGGGTTGGAGGTCTCCTGGCGGAGCAGGTAGCGCTCGGCGCCCGCCTCGAAGAAGCGCTCGTAGCTCTCGCGCGGCCTCTCGCCTATCGAGAGGGTGACGGCGCAGTCCGGGTGCCTCGCGCGGATCTTGCGCACGAGGTCGCAGACGACGTCGTCCGTAAAGGCCACGTCCTCGCCGCCCTGGAGCACGAAGGTGCGGAAGTCGAGCTCGTAGCCCTGGTCGCAGCACGCGAGGATCTGCTCCTCGGAGAGCCGGTAGCGCTCGGCGCGCGCGTTGGAGCGCCTGAGGCCGCAGTAGAGGCAGTCGTTCCTGCAGTGGTTCGTGAACTCGATGAGCCCACGCAGGTACACGTCCTTTCCGTAGTAGCGCTCGCGCACCTCCCGCGCCCGCGCATAGAGGAGCTCCGCCTCCACGTCCGTCAGGGTGGCGAGAAGGGCGGCGAGCTCGCCTGCGGGCAGGGTCCGCTCGCGCGCGAGCTCCTCGATGCGACGCTCGTTTACCGTGCTCACTCGCTCTCCTCCCGGTCCTTGTCGCCCGCCTGGCCCGTGGCCTGCGGCTGGCTGGCCGCCGCCTGCGGCCGCACACCCTCGTCGAGGATCGCCTGCACGTCGGGGAAGAGGCCGAGCGTGCGGCGCAATATCCCCTTCATGTGGGCGATGGCGACGCCGTAGTTGGTCATGGGGACGCCCTGGGCCTCGGCCTCGCGCATGCGCCTGAGCATCTCGCGGCCGTTGAGCATGCAGCCGCCGCAGTGGATCACGAGGTCGTAGCCGGTAAGGTCCTCGGGGAAGCCGCGGCCGGAGGAGGCCTCCACCGTGAAGTCCCTTCCCGTGTGCTGCCTGAGCCACGCGGGGATCTTCTGCGTCCCGATGTCGCCGCACTGGCGGTGGTGCGTGCAGCCCTCGGAGACGAGCACGCGCGCGCCCTCCGGCAGCCGGTCGATCGCCGCGGCGCCGCGCACGGCGCTCGCGAGCAGCCCCTTGTAGCGCGCCATCAGGATCGAGAAGCTCGTCAGCGGCACGTCTGCGGGCACGATGCGGGCGACCTCCGAGAAGACCTGGCTGTCCGTGATCACCATCGCGGGCCTGGTGCCGGCCGCGGCGAGGCGCTCGAGCGTGCCCGCGAGGATCGTCTGCTGCACCACCACGGACTCGCAGCCGGCGTCGAGCACGTCGCGCACCATCATCTGCTCGGGCAGGATCAGCCTTCCCTTGGGGGCCGCCTTGTCGATGGGGATCACCAGGACCACGACGTCGCCCGGGACGAGCAGGTCGCTCACGAGCGGCCGCTCCTGCCTGCCGGCGCTGCCGAGCCTTGCGATGGCCTCCTTGAGCTCGAAGACGCCGACGCCGGTGAGGGCGCTCAGGTGCACCTCGTGCGCGGTGTCCGCGGGGACCTCGCCCAGGAGGTCGCACTTGTTGTAGGCGACGAGGTAGGGCGTGTCCTGCGCTCGGAACAGCCCCACCAGCTGGCGCTCGCACGCGCCCATCCCCGTGGTCGCGTCCACCACGAGCACCGCCACGTCTGTGGAGCCCAGGACCTTGCGCGTCCTCTGCACGCGCAGCTCGCCCAGCTCGCCGGCGTCGTCGAAGCCGGGGGTGTCCACCACGGTCACCGGCCCCAGGGGCAGGATCTCCATGGACTTGACCACCGGGTCCGTCGTGGTGCCCAGCGTGTCCGACACGACCGCGAGGTCCTGGCCGGTGACGGCGTTGACCACGCTCGACTTGCCCGCGTTCCTCCGCCCGAAGAAGCCGATGTGCACGCGCTCCGCCGAGGGGGTGTCGTTAAGACTCATGCCCTTCTCCTTCCGAGGGTCGATCCAGGGTCGTGCCATCTTGCGGCTTGCCGCCGGCGAGCTCCGTCGCGAGGTCCACCTCCATGAGGTTCGGGACCTCGTGCAGCCACTGGCGGCCGGAGAGCGCGAAGTGCGGCATCCTCACGAGGCGCGCGCCCGCGCACACGAGCGAGAAGAACGGGTCGCCCACGACGGTGCCGGCGCCGGAGAGCGCCCGGGCGACCTCCTCCTCGCCCCAGACGGCCTCGTCGCCCAGCCCCTCGTCCACGAGGCCGGCAGTGTCCTCGAGCGGGCTCACCACCCTGGACGCGACGCCCGCCGCCGCGAGCGAGGCCGCGAGCGAGCCCATCTGCACGGGCTCGCCCACGAGGGCCACGTCGGGCGTCCCGCCGGCCCCGGGCCCGCCCGCCCCGGCCGCAGCGGCGCGCCGGTAGTCGAGGCAGGCGTTGCGGCAGCGCCCGTCCGCGATCGAGGCCCGCATCGCCCGCGCGAGCTCGCCCGAGAAGCCCCTGGTGGGAAGGCCCACCACGAAGGGCGTGCCGAAGCGCTCTCGGAGCCTGCGCGCGGCGGCGAGCCCCGTGGCGGAGACGACGAGGTTGAGCGCGGCCGAGGCGGAGGCGGCCAGCTCGTCCAGGGTGGAGCCCTCGGCCCAGACGGCGCCGAGGGAGAGGCCCGCCTCGCGGACGAAGCGGGCGACGGAGTCGCGCGACCCCGTCGCGGCGAAGTCGAGCGGCGTCATGCCGAGGACATTCACGGCGGGGAGGGCGCCTCGCGCGGACGCGGCCGCGGGGAGCGGGTCCCTCTCGCCCGTGCGCGCGTCTGGCTCCGTGACCGCGAGGTCGGCGAGCGCGGCGAAGGCGATGCCCGCGCCGCGCACGTAGTCGTGCATGCCGTTGGTGGCCAGGTAGTGCGTGGGCGTGCCCGTGGCGGCCTCGACCTCGCGCGCGATCGCCGCGAAGTCGCACCCCACCTGGTAGGGGATGGGGGAGTTGACGAGCGCCACGAAGCGCGGGCGCGTCTGCCGCACGGCCTCCACCACGTCGCGCACGAGCTTCTCGTCGTCGCCCATGATGGCGTCGACGTCGGTCAGGCCGGAGATGAAGACGAGGCTGTCCTGGTCGTACCAGCGCACCTCGTCGTGGGTGTTGTAGGTGGAGTTGCACCCCGAGGGGTCGTGGATGACCACCATGCCGCCCAGCTCGAAGAGGGCCGAGCACACCCCCGAGACGTCGCCCGTGTACACGGGCAGGATCGTGTACGCCTGTCTCACGTCGTCGCCTCCTAGAGCGGGAGCTGGCACGCGCAGGGCGTGCCGAGCCCCTTCCGCGGGACCAGACCCCGCGGGTCCTTCGGCCGCTCCCACGCGTCGCGCATGAGGTCGGCCAGGTGCAGGATCGCCGCGTAGCCCCACTGGCCGTCCGTCTCGATCGCGTTCACGAAGCGGTCGGTGCCCAGGAACCACGCGGCCTTGGGCCCCACCGCGAGCCAGCGGTCGCCGCCGTCGCGCGGGATCTGCCTGAGCATGGGGTGGATGGTGCTCCACAGCTCGAGCTCGGGCGCGTGCGCGGCGAGCCACCCGAGGCTCGCCCGCTCCTCCGCGCCGACGGCGTCCACGTAGACGCGCCGCACGTCGAAGCCGTGCTCGAGCAGGGTTCGCGCGAGCTCCAGCGGGTGGTTGACGGCCAGGTAGTCGATCGCGACGGGCGCGCCCGCGAGCCTCGAGGCGAGCGCGTCGAGCGCGGCGTCCGCCTCCGCGCGCAGGGGCGCGGTGTCGGGCGCGTCTATGCCGAGTGCGCCCGCGAGCTCGGCGAGGCCGGCGTCGATGGCGTCGTAGCCGAGGGAGGGCGGCAGGTAGAGCGCCCGCCTCCCGATCCTCGCCGCCATCTTGGCAAGGCCCCACGCGCCGAAGTAGCTCCGCGTCAGGAAGAGCGTGCTCGCGCCGAGCCCGAGGTACTCCTCCCACGTCGCGCAGTCGTGGAGCTGGCGCACCTCGAAGCCGGCGCCCGCGAGCAGGCGGAAGACGTCCGAGTCCTCCGGCAGGCGCAGGTCGTCGGAGAGGACGGAGACGAGCCTCGGGTCCTCGGGCAGCGCCTGGATCGGGTCGACCATCGCCTTGCGCTCGCGCTGCTCGGGCGTGATGCCCGTCTTCTGCATGACGGGGTCCATCCAGCAGCGCATGAACGTGACGTCCGGGAAGCGGCGCTCGAGCTCGTCGTAGACGTAGTCGACGTCGGTGCCCACGAAGTGGTGGAGGCACACGAGGAAGACCATCACCACCGGCGGGCGCCTCGGCAGCCTCCTGATCACGTCGGAGACGCCCTCGATCGTGACGGACTCCAGGTTGTCGTCCAGGAGGTCGCCCTCCTCGATCACGACGCTCGAGAAGCGCCCGGAGGCGCCCATCTCGGCGGCCGTGAGGACGACGCCGCGCAGGCAGTTGTCGGCGCAGACGTAGACCTGGTGCGCCTCGGGCACGAGCATGCCCGTGTGGACGATGTTCCAGTTGCCGTGCACGGGCGCGTTGAACTCGAGCACGTTGGAGACGGGGCGGGGGAGGGCGGCGTCGCGCGCGAGCACGAAGGGGGCGGGCGCCCCGCCCCCGGCCTGGGGCGCCCGCCGCGGGCTGACCCTAGAGAGCACGGGCGACACCCCCCGCAGCGGGCCCGGCCTCGGCCGCGCCGGCCTCCGCGGGCGCGGCCGAGCCAAAGCCGCAGCCCAGCTCGATCGCGTCCGCGAGCGCGCGGTAGGCGTCGGCCATGGGGCCTTTGGGCGCGGCCTCCATGAGGGTGAGCCCGCGCTCCTCGGCGTCGGTGACGGCGGCGTCGCGCGGGAGGGACCCCACCACGCCGCAGCCGAGGTCGCGCGCGAGCTCGGCGACCTTCTCGTCCTCGTCGCGCACGTCGCGCCTGTTGAGCACGAGGCCCGCCAGCCGCGCGTAGCCGCGCCGGGCGAAGTTCTCCACGGCGAGCCCGATGTTGGCCGCCGCGTGGATCGCCATGTTCTCGCCGCTCGTGACCACGAGCACGTGGTCCGCGTAGCCCTGGCGCATGGGCACGGCGAAGCCGCCGCAGACCACGTCGCCCAGGACGTCGTAGATGACCACGTCCGGGTCGAGCCGCTCGTAGAGGCCCTTCTCCTCCAGGGTCTCGAGCGCGGTCGCGATGCCCCTGCCCGCGCAGCCGAGGCCCGGCAGCGGCCCTCCCGCCTCGGCGCACATCACGCCCGAGAAGCCCTCGCGCACCACGTCGTCGAGCGAGAAGGGCGCGCCCGCCCGCACGAGGTCCATGACGGTGGGGAGCTCCTCGCCGTGGCGGAGCAGCAGGGTGGAGTCCGCCTTGGGGTCGCAGCCCACCTGCAGCACGCGGTGGCCGCGCTCCGCCCAGATGGCGGCGAGGTTGGAGGCGCAGGTGGACTTGCCGATGCCGCCCTTGCCGTAGAACGCCAGCTTGACCATGGCTGCCCCCTAGCAGATCCGCGGCAGGAGCTCGTTGCCCGGCTCCGGCAGGATCGTCTGCGTCCCGATCTGCGTCCTCATGAGGACGCGGCCGCGCTCCTCGTCGGTGATGCGGCCGATGACGGCGGCGCCCTCCGTGTGGCTCGAGGCACGCAGGGCCGCGAGCGCCGCGTCCGCCTCCCCCTCGGGCACCACCACGACGAGCCTGCCCTCGCAGGCTAGGTAGAGCGGCTCCAGGCCGAGCATGCCGCAGACGCCCGCGACCTCGGGGGCCACGGGGACGGCCTCGGCGTCGAGCTCCACGCCCACGCCGCTCTGGTGCGCGATCTCGTAGAGGACCGTGCCGACGCCGCCGCGGGTGGCGTCGCGGATGGTGTGGACGTGCGGCGCCGCGTCGAGCGTGGCGCCGATGGCGGCGGCGAGCGGCGCGCAGTCGCTCGTGACGTCGGCCTCGATCCCGAACTCGTCGCGGGCGAGAAGGATCGCGCAGCCGTGGCGCCCCACGTCTCCGGTCACGATGACGACGTCTCCCGGGCGCGCCAGGGCGCCGGAGGTGCTCGCGCCCTCGCGCACGAGGCCGATGCCCGTCGTCGTGACGAACACGCCGTCGACCTGGCCCCTGCCGGCGACCTTGGTGTCGCCCGCGACGACGCGCACGCCCGCCTCCGCCGCGGTGGCGGCCATGGCCTCCACGATGCGCTCGAGGTCGGCGAGGGGGTAGCCCTCCTCGATCACGAAGCTGCAGGTGAGGTAGAGGGGCGTGGCGCCCATGCACGCGACGTCGTTCACGGTGCCGCACACGGAGAGCTTGCCGACGTTGCCGCCCGGGAAGAACGCCGGCGAGACGATGAAGCCGTCCGTGGAGACGGCGATCCTGCCGGCCGGGACCGCGAGGACCGCGGCGTCGTCCGCCGTGAGGTCGGGGTTGTCCAGGTGGCGCTTGAAGATGCGCTCGATGAGCTCGCTTGTCTGCTTGCCGCCGGCGCCCTGCGCCAGCGTGACCACGTCCTTCATCACTTCTCCTCCTTGGTGGCTGCGCCGTACAGGTAGAACGCCGAGCAGGCGCCCTCGCTCGAGACCATGCAGGTGCCGACGGGGTGCTCCGGCGTGCACGCCCTGCCGAAGAGCGCGCAGCCCTCGGGCGTGCACCTGCCCTGCAGCACCTCGCCGCAGCGGCAGCCCCTGGGCTCCACGCCCTCCTCGTGCGCGAGGCCGTGCCTCTCGAGCGCGTCGAAGCCGCGGTAGGCCTCGTTGAGCCGCATGCCCGAGCCGGGGATGACCCCGATGCCGCGCCAGCGCGCGTCGCAGGGCTCCATCATCGACGCCACGAGCCTCCGCGCGGCGGGCGAGCCCTCCGGGCGCACCACGCGCGGGTAGCAGTTGACGAAGAAGGGGGCGCCCTCGCGGAACTTGGTCACGCCGACGGCGAGCGCGCAGACGAGCTCGCGCGCCGTGAAGCCCGCGACCACGCCGCTCACGCCCTCGGCGACCAGGTCCTCGCACACCTTGGTGCCCGCGATCGCGCACACGTGGCCGGGGTAGAGGAAGAGGTCGCACGAGTCCCTCATGGCCTCGTAGGCGCCGGGCATGGTCTTGTTGGCGGTCAGGACCGAGAAGTTCCTCACGCCGCGCTCCGCCGCCGTGCGCACGGCGATGCAGGTCGAGGGCGTCGTGGTCTCGAAGCCGACGGACAGGAAGACCACGTCCTCCTCGAGGTGGGCCTCGGCGTACGCCTCGCCGTCCTGCGGCGAGTAGACCACGCGGACGTGCGCGCCGCGGGCGCGGGCGTCGGCGAGCGAGAGCCTGGAGCCGGGGACGCGCACCAGGTCGCCGAAGGTGCAGATGGTGCAGCCGCACTCGAGGGCGAGGCGTACGGCCTCGTCTATGTAGCCCACCGGCGTCACGCACACGGGGCAGCCGGGCCCCGAGATTAGCTCGACCGCGGGCGGCAGGAGCCGGCGGACCCCCTGGCGGAAGATCTCGTGGGTGTGGGTGCCGCAGACCTCCATGATCCTCACGTGCGGGCCGTCGTAGCCCTTGAGGACCTCGACCGCGTCGGCGTGCGACGCGGCGGCGTCCAGGGCGGCGCCCGCGGGCGCGGACTCCGCCGCCATTAGAGGTACTCCTCGGCAAGGCCGTCGGTCTCCTCGGCGTCGTCGCCGTCGATGCGGGCGATCGCCGAGCCGGCGTGCACCATCACGTAGTCGCCCGGCTCGAGGTCGTCGAGCAGGTCGGCCGAAACCTCGCGGCGCGCGCCCGTGGCCTCGACGACGGCGGTCCCGTCGTCGCGCACCTTGATCACCTTCGCGGAAAGTCCCACGCACATGTCTCTCTCCTCCAAGTCCTCTCCCGGCGCCGCGCCGGCTCGCGCCCGCGTGGCGCCTTCATTACGCCTATCTGTGGTACTGGTGGCGCCCCGGCGGCGCCTACGTGGCCCGTACCTCGGCTTCGACCGCAGCCGCGCCGGCCGTCCCCGCCTCGGCCGCAGCTGCGGCGAGCGACCTGCCGAGCGGGCCCCGGTAGCGGCCGACCTCGTCGCCCGCGGCCTCGTCGCGCAGGCGCTGGGCGGCCACGACCGCCTGTCCCAGCGCAATCCCGCCGTCGTTGGGCGGGATCAGCCCATGGACGAGGACCGCAAGCCCGCGATCCTCGAGCAGGCGCTTGGTCAGCGCGAGGAGGAGCGTGTTCTGGAAGCAGCCGCCCGAGAGCGCGACGGTCCCGATGCCCGTCTCGTCGGCGAGCCGGCGGCAGGCCTCGGCCACCATGAGGGCGAGCTCGTGGTGGAAGCCGAGGGCGAGCCGGCCTGGGTCCTCGCCGGCGAGGCGCGCCTCGGCCAGGCGGGAGCAGAGCGCGTTGGTCGCGAGCACGACCTGGCCGCCCTCCTCGCGCAGCCGGCCTCCGGCGGGGGCGAGCCCCCGGGCGGCCTCCGCCGCGACCTCCTCCAGGGGGCGGCCCGCG
>OMVS01000025.1 GCA_900314575.1 uncultured Olsenella sp.
TGCCGCGGACGACCGTGTCCGCAAGGCCTATCTCGGCGGCTAGATGCCCGTTCGCCAGCACCGCCCGCTTGCTTTCCCGCCCGCGCCCGCTGTCTGTCCACCTGCCCGCGCCCACCGTCCGTCCACCTGCTCCTCCATCCGTTGCACGTGTGACCCACCGCCGGAAGCCCTCCGATTTCTGCTGACCTGCAGTTTTTCTGGAACGGAGGCCTTCCGGCGGTGGTTTTTCTGTTCGATAGTGTGTCCACTGACAACCAACTCGTAGCTACAAACAATGAGCTCGTAGCCAGCGACAATGAGCACGTCATTTTGTGAGCTAGGAGCCCTCTCTACTCGCAAAATAACGTTGTCGTTGTCGCTGGCTACGTGCTCGTTGTCGGTGCCTACGTGATCGTTGTTGAGGGCTACGAGTTCGTTGTCACCCACGACCAGTTAGCACGCATGCACATGCCAATTGCAGAAATTAATCTGCAAGCCGATTCCGAATGCGCGATTCCACCTAACAGCAAACCACTGCATCATGCAATCATTACAAGTTTGTCCTGATGAGCACAGCGCTACTTGTCCGAGACGTCCTTCACGCCGGCCCCGAAGATATCCGTCAGCATGGCCATCACACTCGCCGCATCGGTCGGGTCGAACGAGACGTAATCGTTCGCGGCATCGGATTGGGGCGCGGGCTTGGGGATGAGCGTCGGGGGCTGCGGGACGTTGACCTGAGACTGCGGCGCAGGTGCGGATGCCGCCTGTGGGACGGTAGCCGGCTGGTGCACGGAGTCGTGCGCCGCCTGCGGAGCGGAAGCAGATGCCGTCTGCGGTGCCGCCGGCTGTTGTGGCATGGCGGGAGCGGGCGGCACCGGCGGCATGTTATAGGCTTCAGTTGGGAGCTCATCGGCATACTGAGGCTCCTCGAAGGGCGGCTGCTCCTGCGTGGACACAGGCGCTGGCGCTGGAGTCGGCACAGGCGCTGGCGCAGGCGCGTGCTGCGGTGCAGGGGCGGCGACCTGCGGAGCAGTGGCTGGAGCGCCCGACGCGTGGTAGGTGACATGGCGGCGGCCGAAGACCTCGGATGCGGCCTGGTCGACGAGGGCGCTCACGTCCGCACGCGTGAGCTGCTTGAACGCAAAGGGCGATGCCTGATGCAAGTCGACCGTGAGCTCCGTGCCGCTATCAGCCTCGAGCGACGCGTTCATGAGGAGTGACCCTCGAGCAGGAGCAGTCTTAAGCAGGTAGTCGACCACCTGGCGCCAACGGCGCTGAAGCTCGCCCTGGTCCGTGATCGCGCCCTGACCAGCAGGCGACTGGGTCGATGCGACGGGCTGAGGCGCAGACTGCATAGCCGGCGCCGCGGTCACGGCGGGCTTGGGTTGAGGCGTAGAAGTGGACCGGGGCGCAGGAGCCGGCTGCGGAGTAGGCGAGGCGGGCACGGGCGGTTGAGGAGCGGGTGCCGGTTGCGCCACCGATGCGGGCTGGGGGACCGCCTGCGGCACCGGGGCGGGACGCCCGGCAGACGCCGGCTGTGTCGGCATAACGGATACGGGTTGGGAAGTGGGAACTGCCGCACCCACCCTCCCCGGCTGGGAGAGAGCGCGGACCTGCAGCTCGAGGCGTTCCACGCGCTCGGCCAGGGCCTCGACCGTGAGATCGGACTCGGGGCGCGCGATCTTGGTAAAGGCGAGCTCGAGCACCAGGCGCTGGTTGGTCGCGGTGCGCATCTCGTTCGAGACGTCCCCCAGGACCGAGAGGACGCGGGCGACGCGGTCCGTGGAGCCGAAGGCGCGCGCCTCGTCGGCCAGCTCGGCGACCTCGTCCGCGGCGCCGGGCAGGACCCGCTCGCTCGCGCCGACGGCGGAGGCCACGTAGACGTCGCGCAGGCGGGCCGAGAGCTCGCGCACGAACTGCAGGAGGTCGCGGCCCTGCTCGACCAGGGCGCCGACCTCCTCGAAGAGGGCCGCGACGTCGCGGCCCGCCATGGAGCGCACGACCTTCTCCAGGGAGGAGGCGCTGACGGAGCCGAGCATGTCCTGGGCCGCCTCGCTCGAGACGGTGCCGTCGCCGAAGACGGAGAGCTGCTCCAGGGTGGAGAGCGCGTCCCTCATGCCGCCGCGGGCATGGCGCACGACGGCGTCGATCGCGTCGTCGTCGTAGGTGAAGCCCTCCTGCTCGCAGACGTGCACGAGGTGCGCGCGCATCTCGTCGGTTCCGAGCGGGTGGAAGTCGAAGCGCTGGACGCGCGAGAGGATGGTGGCGGGGATCTTCTGCGGGTCCGTCGTGCAGAGCACGAAGACCACGTGCGAGGGAGGCTCCTCGAGGGTCTTGAGCAGCGCGTTGAACGCCGCCGTCGTGAGCATGTGGACCTCGTCGATGATGTAGACCTTGAAGCGGCCCCGCACCGGGGCGAAGCCCACGCGCGAGATGATCTCCTCGCGCACGTTGTCCACGCCGGTGCGCGAGGCGGCGTCCAGCTCGTAGACGTCGGGGTGGTCGCCCTCGGCGATGAGGCGGCACTGCTCGCAGGTGCCGTCGGGCAGCTGGCCAGGGCCCTTCTCGCACTCGAGGGCCTTGGCGAGGAGGCGGGCCATGGTCGTCTTGCCCGTCCCGCGCGGCCCGCAGAAGAGGTAGGCGTGGCTGGTGCGGCCCTCGAGCACGGCGTGCTCCAGGGTCGAGACCACGTGCGCCTGGCCGACGACCTCGTCGAACGTCTGCGGGCGGTACTTCCTGTAGAGAGATTCCATGGTGGCTCCACGCTCCTCGGCTCGGAGAATCAAGTATACGCGCCGCGCCCGCGGGGCCCCGCGGGCGGCCGTTGTGGATATTGCGTCCAGGAGGCCCCGGGGGGCGCGGGCGGGCGCGCGGCCGGCCATCCCGGGCCGCACGTCCTTCTCCACCCAGTCCCACCTGCACGTATTACAGGCGGGTTTCCAGCTTGCTGCCGGACGTATGCGAGCGTGCGAACGGGGTGCATCACCCGCGATTCAGGGTCGTGACGGCAGAAATACAAGTTGTTTCGGTTTTCGTGCCGTCCTCCGGCGCACGTAAACTGAGTGCGATTCATCTGCAAACGCACTCATCCGGAAGCGCGCCCGGGCGCAAGGCGCGGACGCGCGACGCATGGACAGGGGGATCGACACATGGCAGAGGACAAGAACCGCGGCATGCGCGCTCCTGCCGCTCCCGCAGGACCCGCGGGAGCCGAGGCAGGGCGAGCCGCAAGCGGACGGGGGCCGTCGGCGCCCGTCGAGGGGGCCTGGCCCGCGCAGGGGCTCTACCGCCCCGAGTTCGAGCACGACGCGTGCGGCATCGGCGCCCTCGCGAACCTGCGCGGCGTCCGCACGCACCAGATGATCGACGACGCGCTGTCCGTCCTGGTGAACCTGGACCACCGCGGCGGCAAGGGGCTCGAGCACAACACGGGCGACGGCGCGGGCATCCTGATCCAGCTGCCCCACCGCCTCTTCCGCAAGGAGGCCCAGCGCTGGGGGCACCTGCTCCCCGACCAGGGCGACTACGGCGTCGCCCAGCTCTTCTTCCCGCAGGACGCAGAGGGCGTGCGCAAGGCGCGCTCCGTCTTCGAGGACGGCTGCGCCGAATGCGGCCTGAGGCTGCTCTTCTGGCGCGAGGTGCCGGTGGACCCGCACGACCTGGGCGAGACCGCCCGCGCCTGCATGCCCACCATCCTGCAGGCCTTCCTCGGCCGCCCCGAGGGCGTCGAGGCGGACGACGAGTTCGAGCGCAGGCTCTACGTCTGCCGCCGCACCATCGAGAAGAAGGCGGCCGCGACGAGCGCGCTCGCCGGCAAGATCTTCTACGTCTGCTCCATGAGCTGCCGCACCATCGTCTACAAGGGCATGCTCGTCGCCCCGCAGCTGCGCACCTTCTACCGCGACCTCACCGACGCCTCGGCCGAGTCCGCCATGGCGCTCGTCCACTCGCGCTACTCGACCAACACCACCCCGAGCTGGGAGCGCGCCCACCCCAACCGCTACATCATCCACAATGGCGAGATCAACACCCTGCGCGGCAACGTCAACTGGACCCGCGCGCGCGAGCCGAGGCTCTACTCGCCCGTGATGGGCGCCGACCTCGAGAAGGTCATGCCGATCATCCGCTCCGAGGGCTCCGACTCCGCGATCCTCGACAACGTCCTCGAGTTCCTGACCATGAACGGCCGGCCGCTGGCTCGCGCCGTCTCGATGCTCCTGCCCGAGCCATGGGACAAGAACACGCAGCTCTCGGCCAAGAGGCGGGCCTTCGACGCCTACCAGTCCATGCTCATGGAGTCCTGGGACGGCCCGGCGGCCATCGCCTTCACCGACGGCCGCGTGACCGGCGCCGCGCTCGACCGCAACGGCCTGCGCCCGGCGCGCTACTACGTCACCCGCGACGACAGGCTGCTGCTCGCCTCCGAGGTGGGCGCCCTGCAGGTCGAGCCGGACAACATCCTCAAGACCGGCTCGCTCGGACCCGGCCAGATGTTGCTCGTCGACCCCTCCCAGGGACGCATCATCTGGGACGACGAGATCAAGAACTCCTTCGCGAGCGAGAAGCCCTACGGCGACTGGGTGCGCTCCGAGACCCTCGGCCTCGACGACCTGCCCACGCCCGAGTCCGCGAGCGAGCACGCCGACGCCGGCGTCGCCCTGCCCATCCGCCTCGCGCGCCACGGCTACCACTTCGACGACGTCGAGGAGGCCGTGACCCCGATGGCCCAGACAGGCAAGGCGCCGCTCGCGTCGATGGGCGCCGACATGCCGCTCGCGGTGCTCTCGAGCAAGCCGCGCTCGTTCTTCGACTACTTCAACCAGCTGTTCGCCCAGGTCACCAACCCGCCCATCGACGCGCTGCGCGAGAGCTTCGTGACCTCCACCCTGCTCTACCTCGGCAACCACGGCAACATCCTCGAGGACTCGCGCAAGGCGTGCCGCCTCGTGCGCCTCGAGACGCCGATCGTCGACGAGGAGCAGTTCGAGCGCATCTGCCAGATCGACCAGCCCGGCTTCTGCGCCGCGCGCTTCTCCGCCACCTACCCGCGCGACGGGGGCCCCGACGCCCTCGCCGACGCGCTTCGGCGCCTCGACGACGAGGTCGAGGCCGCCGTGCGCGGGGGAGCCAACATCGTCGTGCTCTCCGACCGCGCCGGTGACGGCGAGGTCTCCATCCCGTCGCTGCTCGCCGTGGGCTCCGTCCACAACCACCTCACCCGCACCGGTCTGCGCACCAGCGCCGACCTCGTGGTGGAGTGCGGCGACGCGGTGACCCCGCACGACTACGCCTGCCTCGTCGGCTACTCCGCGAGCGCGATCTTCCCCTACATGGCGCACGACTGCATCCGCGAGCTCGCCCGCAAGGGCAAGATCTCCGTCAGCGCCGAGGAGGGCATCGCCAACTACGACGAGGCCGTCACCAAGGGCATCGTCTCCACGATGTCCAAGATGGGCATCTCGACCATGCAGGGCTACCACTCCGCCCAGATCTTCGAGATCGTCGGCTTCGATGACGCGTTCGTCTCCGAGAACTTCGCCGGCACCCAGAGCCGCGTCGGCGGCCTTACGACCTCGGACGTCGAGCGCGAGTGCAACGAGCGCTACGACGAGGCCGAGGCCCAGCTCAGGAGCCCCGCGCCCGACCAGCTCGCCAGCTCCGGCATCACCAAGTGGCGCCCGCTCGGCGGCGAGGAGCACATGATCACCCCCAAGGTGATCTACCTCCTGCAGCGCGCCTGCCGCGAGGGCAGCTACGACACCTTCAAGGAGTACAGCGCCGAGCTCCACCACGCCGGCCGCTGCATCGTCCTGCGCGACCTCCTCGACTTCGACCAGGCCGGGCGCACGCCCATCCCGCTCGACGAGGTCGAGCCCGCCAGCAAGATCGTCCGCCGCTTCACCACGGGCGCGATGAGCTACGGCTCCATCTCCGAGGAGGCGCACGAGTGCCTCGCCATCGCGATGAACCGCCTCGGCGGCAAGTCCAACACCGGCGAGGGCGGCGAGAACCCCGCGCGCGAGGCGACGTTGCCCAACGGCGACTCCAAGAACTCCGCCATCAAGCAGGTGGCGTCGGCGCGCTTCGGTGTGACGAGCCGCTACCTCGTGAGCGCCCAGGAGATCCAGATCAAGATGGCCCAGGGCGCCAAGCCCGGCGAGGGCGGACACCTCCCCGGCCGCAAGGTGTGGCCGTGGGTAGCCGAGGTCAGGCGCTCGACGCCCGGCGTCGGGCTCATCTCGCCCCCGCCCCACCACGACATCTACTCGATCGAGGACCTCGCCGAGCTGATCTTCGACCTCAAGAACGCTAACCCGCACGCGCGCATCTCGGTCAAGCTCGTCTCCGAGGCCGGCGTGGGCACCATCGCCACCGGCGTGGCCAAGGGCGGCGCGGACAAGATCACGATCTCGGGCGCCAACGGCGGCACGGGCGCGGCCCCGCGCGACTCCATCTACCACGCGGGCCTGCCGCTCGAGCTCGGCCTGGCCGAGACCCAGCAGACCCTGCTCCTGAACGGCCTGCGCTCGCGCGTGGCCATCGAGGCCGACTCCAAGCTCATGGACGGTCGCGACGTCGCCATGGCCTGCCTGCTCGGCGCCGAGGAGTTCGGCTTCGCCACCCCGGCCCTCATCTCCATGGGCTGCCTGATGCAGCGCGACTGCCAGCAGGACACCTGCCCGGTCGGCATCGCCACCCAGAACTGCCACCTGCGCCGCCACTTCTCCGGCAAGCCCGAGCACGTGGTCAACTTCATGACCTTCGTGGCCGAGGAGCTGCGCGAGATCATGGCCCGTCTCGGCTTCCGCACCGTCGAGGACATGGTCGGCCACGTGGAGTGCCTGCGCCAGGTCGAGTGCCCGGGCAGGTGGAAGGCCAACAAGCTCGACCTCTCCCCCGTGCTCGAGAAGGTCACCAACCAGTACGGCAAGAGCTTCCCCGGCGCCTCCCTGCCGCACTTCTCGCCCGAGATGGCCTTCGACAGCGGCCTCGACAAGGTCCTGGACGCCACGCTCTTCGTGCCCTACACCGCGCACGCCCGCAAGACCCTCACGCCCATCCGCTTCCACGCCGACATCTGCAACGTGAACCGCTGCGTCGGCACGCTGCTGGGCTCCCAGGTGACCGCCGAGCACCCCGAGGGGCTGCCGGACGACTTCATCACCATCGACTGCGAGGGCTCCGGCGGGCAGAGCTTCGGCGCCTTCCTGCCGGCCGGCATCACGCTGAACATCTCCGGCGACGCCAACGACTACTTCGGCAAGGGCCTCTCGGGCGGCATCCTCGCGGTGGCGCCCTCCGAGGCGGCCAAGTACAAGTTCGACGAGAACGTCGCCGTGGGCAACGTGGCCTTCTACGGCGCCACGTCCGGCAAGGGCTTCGTGAACGGCCTCGCCGGCCAGCGCTTCGGCGTGCGCAACTCCGGCGCCACCATCGTCTGCGAGGGCGTGGGCAACCACGGCTGCGAGTACATGACCGGCGGCGTGGCCCTCATCCTGGGCGAGGTCGGCGTCAACTTCGCGGCGGGCATGAGCGGCGGCGTGGCCTACGTCTACGACGAGGGCCACTCCCTCGCCAAGCGCTGCAACCGCGACATGGTCGAGCTCGACCGCCCCGAGCCCGGCGAGCTCGCGCTCATCCACGACCTCATCGAGGAGCACGTCGAGCGCACCAAGAGCCCGCGCGGCATCCGTATGCTCTACGAGTTCGACCACATCAAGGAGGACTTCGTGAGGGTCATTCCGCACGAGTTCAAGCACGCGCGCGAGCTCGCGCGGGAGGCGGAGGCGCGCGGCCTCAGCCACGAGGACGCCGTCGAGGCGGCCTTCGAGACCATGAGAAGGGAGATGTAGGACATGGGCAAGCCAGGCGCCTATCTGACCCAGGGCCGCGTCGAGCACGGCGCGCGCCCCGAGAGCGAGACGATCCACGACTTCGACGAGTTCTCCGTGCCCCTGACGGAGGAGGCCCAGCGCCTCCAGGCGAGCCGCTGCATGTACTGCGGCGTCGCCTTCTGCCAGACCGGCTACGCCTTCGGGAGCGCCCGCAGCTCGGGCTGCCCCCTTCACAACCTCATCCCCGAGTGGAACGACCTGCTCTGGAGGGGCCTGTGGACCGACGCCGCCGAGCGGCTCTCGCTCACCAACCCCTTCCCCGAGTTCACGGGCCGCGTCTGCCCGGCCCCGTGCGAGGCGGCCTGCAACCTGGGCCTCCACGAGGAGCCGATGACCATCAAGGACGACGAGCGCGCGATCTCCGACCACCTCTGGGCCGACGGCGGCCCCGCACCGCTGCCCGCGCCCTCCGCCGGCGCGCCGCGCGTCGCCGTGGTGGGCTCCGGCCCCGCCGGCCTCGCGAGCGCGTGGGAGCTCGCCCGCAGGGGCGCGGCCATCACGCTGCTCGAGCGCCACGACCGGGCCGGTGGGCTCCTCATGTACGGCATCCCCAACATGAAGCTGCCCAAGGAGGTCGTCGAGCGCAGGCTCGCCCTCATGGAGAAGAGCGGGATCGAGGTGCGCTGCGGCTTCGACGCGGCCGACCCCGACCGCGCGGCCGAGCTCGCCGGGTTTGACGCCGTCGTCGTGGCGACCGGCGCCGCGAGCGCGCGCCACCTCGCCGTGCCCGGCGCCGACAGCCCCGACGTCCACCTCGCGGTGAACTACCTCGGCGCCCAGACCAAGGCCCTTCTCGACGGCACCAAGACGCCGCTCTCAGCGGCCGGCAAGGACGTCGTGGTCATCGGCGGCGGCGACACCGGCACCGACTGCGTGGCGACGGCTCTGCGCCAGGGCGCGCGCAGCGTGCAGCAGCTCGAGTTTCTCCCCGCCCCTCCCGACCGGCGCGCGCCGGGCAACGCCTGGCCCGAGTGGCCCAACGTCAAGAAGGTCGACTACGGGCAGCTCGAGGCGGAGAAGAGCTTCGGCTCCGACCCCCGCAGCTGGGCGACGAACACGCTGGAGGTCCTCTGCGACGATGCGGGCCATGCGCGCGCCTTGCGCGTGGTCTCCCTCGACTGGTCGCACGGCAGGCCCGAGCCCATCGAGGGCTCCGAGCGCGAGGTCCCCGCACAGTTCGTCCTCATCGCCATGGGCTTCACCGGCCCCGAGGCGGACGCCTTCGACGCCCTCGGCGTGAGCCACACCGACGCGCGCGGCGTGCGCCCCGTCGTCGAGGCGGGCACCCACAAGGCCCAGCGCACCGAGGGGGCGGCCGGGGCGCCCGTCTACGTGGCGGGCGACGCCAGGAGTGGGTCCTCCCTCGTCGTCACCGCCCTCGCCGACGGGCTGGCCTGCGCGGCCGAGGTGGCGACGGACCTCGGAATCTAGGTCCAGGGCACGCCTGAGCGCGAGCCTGCCGGCATGGCGGGCCGCGTGGGGACCCATACTATTAACTGGGGCGGAGCCGGGCGGCTCCGCCCTTTTTTATGGCGCCGCCTTCTTTGGGGACCGCATGTGAGCTCTCGTAGCCTCCAAGCTGGCATGCGGCCCTCCCCCATCGGCGTGCCATCCCCCATCGGCGCGACGCCCCAAGCGTGAACCTCCTCCAAACAGGGGTTCTTCGCCGAAGCTCCGACTCGGACCATTCCGTGCGCAAATCGCTTTTTCCGAACATTTTTTCGATTTTTTGTTCGCTAAACGCGATTTGCTCACCCCGCAAATCGCTTTTTCCGAACAAATCTCGCCGCTTTTGTCCAAAAAAAGCGATTTGCTCGCTTATATTATAATTTTGATGTACGGGGGCGCACGGCAGCGCGGTGGGACGCATGTCGGACCGGCATTCCCCAGCGGGTGGCTACGTCGCCGAGCGGGCGCGCGGCGCCCCTACCTCCCGTCCGGCACGATCCTGAAGCAGATGGTCTCCTGCTGCACCAGCGGGTCGACGCGAGCGAAGAAGACGGTACCCGAGACGGGCGCCACGAGCTGCTCGCGCACATGGGTGTCGAGGGCGTCCAGGACCTCGGCGAGGACCTGCCCCTCCTCCACGTGCTCGCTCGCCCGCACCCGACCGGCCAGGAAACCGGCGGCCTTGGTCGTGCGGACGTCGACGAGGTCGCCCTCGTCGATGCGCCTGGACGGCGCGGCCGGGCCGACGGGGACGTCCAGGACCCTGTTGGCAGCGAGGAAGCGCAGGATGGCGTCCTCGACCACGTCGGCGCTCGCCTGGTCGACCTGGTCGGTCGCCCGGCTGTAGACGGAGAAGGCGTTGGTATCCCAGACCTGCCAGTTGTAGTTGAGCATCGTGGTGTCGAACGGCCCGGGGCGCTTCTCGACCACGTAGGGCAGGCCGAAGTCGGCCGCCATCTCGAGCGACTCGTCCGTGACCGGGCCCACGCGCGTGATGCGCACGTTGGGCTCGAAGTCGCCGGGCATGTAGAAGCTGCAGAGCTGGATTCCGATCGAGTAGCGCTTGACCGCGTCGAAGAGGCCGGCGGCCACGCGCTCCGTGGTGCCGCCGCGCGCGTCGCCCGGGAACTTGCGGTTGATGTCGGACTTGTCCTGCGGCCAGAAGCGCGAGCCGACGTTCATGGAGAACGGGTTCACGCAGGGTACGACAAGAACGCGCTTCCGCGGCGCGACCCGGCCCTCTCCCTCGAGCTTGGAGAGCCGCCTCACCAGCTGGGCGCAGATGTATTGCTGCTGGACCTCGTTGCCGCGGGTGGACCCGACGATCGCGCAGGCGCGCCGGCCACCGTGGTCGCCGAACTCGAAGCCCCTGATGACCATCGGCTCGCGGTAGAGCGTGTCGAGCTTGAACAGCGTGAGCGTCCTCACCTGCTCACCCCCCTGAGGATGCGCGCGAGCAGCGACCCCGGCGCCACCACCGGGTACTCGCGCAGGGTGAAGAGGAGACCGGACGTGGGCGCGTGCACCTCGGTCTCGACCTTGCCCGTCGTCGGGTCGACGACGATGCCGATGAGGGCGCCGGCCTCCACCACGCTCGCGTGCTGCGCGCGCGGCAGGAAGACGCCGGCGACCTCCGAGTAGACGACGCTCACGTCCTCGTCGCGCGCGACGTGGGGCGGCAGGGCGCTCACGTAGCCACCCTCCCAGCCGTGGTAGTAGGCGAGGAGCCTGAGGATGCCCTCGGTGAGGCGGCTGCCGTAGTCCTCGGTCACCCGGAGGCCGACGCCGGACTCGACCACCAGGCAGGGCGTCCCCGCCTCGTTGAGCGCGTAGGCGAGCGACGACTTGCCCTCGGTCGTGGTCTCGCGAAGCCAGACGAAGTTCACGTTGAGCAGGGGCGCTATGGGCAGGAGCGTCTTGGCGAACTCGACGTTGAGCCTGACCTGGGGCATCTCTCGCATGAAGATGCCCGAGGAGTGGACGTCCACGCAGACGTCGGAGCCCTTTATGTCCTCCACGACGGCGGCGGCGAGGGCCTCGGCGAGGTTGCCCTCCTCCGATCCGGGGAAGGTCCGGTCGAGGTCGATGTCGAAGTCCGGCATGCGCCGCTGCACCGAGTTGATGCCCAGGGGGTTGATGGCGGGGTAGATGTCCACGATGCCGTGGAGGTTCTCGAGCCTCGCCTCGAGCTGGCGCGCGAGCTCATAGGCCACGTACTGCCCCTCGAGCTCGTCGCCGTGGATGCCCGTCACCACCGAGACCCTGGGCCCGCGGCGGTGGTAGCCGCGAATCCGGTTCTTCTGGATGACGAGCCTCTCCCCGACGGGCAGCTCAGCGGTGAAGACGTCTTGCCGCACTGCCATGCCTCCTTCGCTTGCCGGCAGGTCTTGAGAAGATTCTGACAGCCCAGTACTACGAAGGGGTTACCCGCGGGTTCGCTACGGTTTCCGCACGATGTCGGACGTGTTTCGCCGGCGGCGGGCACGACGCGGCAGCGGCGGCGCGGCCGGCCGACCGCGTGCCCGCCGCTGCCACGCGCGGCCTACGCGCCTGCGGTCGCGGGCGAGAAGGACGTCCTCCCCAAGGGCGCCACGTGCGCGGCTGCAGCCGCGCACGGGCGTGGGCACGCCCCCGGCGCCGCGAGCTCGCGCTCCCAGGCGAGGTTGAGCACGGCGTTCACGGGGAAGCCGGCTGCGAACAGCGCGAACCCGAGGCCCCAGAGGCCGCGGACCTCCCACACGAGCCCCTCCACCATGAACGGGCTCACGCGGCCGGCGCTCATCTGCGAGATGTTGCGGAGCGGCATGTTGTAGACGTAGTCCAGGTCCGTGCTCGGGTTGGGGCTGCGCCTGTTCTCGCGCTCGAGGGCGGTGAGGACGGCCCAGACGGCCCAGAACACCGGGCTGCGCCCGTGGTTCAGGTCCCTCATGCAGAGGTTGTGGTCGAGCGGGATGCGCGCGCTCGGCAGGCGGCCGCCGAGCAGGGCGGCGAAGCTCGCGTCGGGGACGTGCTTCACGAGGCCGTACTGGTAGCTTGCGAGGCCGAGGCCCACGTAGGGGTCGGGGGCGCCGGTGCCGGGCACGCGGACGGACGCCCGCAGCCGCACGTCCTCGCAGGAGGTCCCGACGCGCAGCTCGAAGCTGCCGCCCTCGACCTCCCAGGCGTCGGTCTTCACGTTGAAGTACTGGAAGGCGCGGCCGTCTATGGGGATGCTCGCCTCGGCGGTCTCGCCCGGCTGCAGGAAGACCTTCCGGAAGCCCGCGAGCTCCTCCTCGGGACCGAAGACCTGGCGGTCGGGCCTCGAGACGTAGAGCTGGACCACCTCGGCGCCGGCCCGGGCGCCGGCGTTGTGCACGCGCAGGCGCACGGAGTCGAGCGCGGGCGAGACGCAGAGGTCGGAGAGCTCGAAGGTCGTGTAGCTGAGGCCGAACCCGAAGGGGTAGGCGACCCTCACGCGGGCGGTCTCGTAGTAGCGGTACCCCACGTAGAGCCCCTCGCGGTACTCCGCCGTCCGGCGCGTGCTGGGGTAGTTGCCGAAGGTCGGCGTGTCCTCGATGCGGCGCGGCCACGATTCGGCCAGCTTGCCGGACGGGTTGCACCTGCCGGTGAGCACGTCGAGGGCCGCGGCGGCCGACGCCTGCCCGCCAAGCCCCTGGTAGACGAGGGCGCGGCAGCACGAGGCCCAGCCGGTCTCCACGACGCCGCCCGAGGAGAGCAGGGCGACCACGTTGGGGTTGGCCGCGGCCACCGCCTCGAGGCAGCCGATCTGACCCGCGGAAAGGAGAAGGTCGGTCCGGTCGCGACCCTCCCCCTCGCGGCCCTCCTCGAGCCCCAGGCACACGACCACGACGTCCGCCGTGCGGGCGAGCTCCACGGCCTCGGCGACGAGCGCCTCGTCGGCGCCCCCTCCGCGCCTGAAGCCCGTGGCGTAGCCCACGAGGTCGAGGTCGGGCGAGGAGCCCATGAGGCTAACGAGGTCATCCACCCGCACGGCGTTCACGTGCGACGAGCCTAGCCCCTGGTAGCGCGGCTTGCGCGCGTACTCGCCCACGAGGGCGACGCGGGTGTGCGGGGCGAGCGGCAGGATGGGCGCTGCCGCCTCGGGGCGCGCTGCCTGGCGCGGCTCGTTCTTCAGGAGGACGGCGCCCTCGGCGGCGATCCTCCGCGCGAGCTGGTGGTGTGCCTCCGCGTCGAAGGCGGCGGGCGCCGCGGCGACGGCGGGGGTCACGGAGTAGACGAGTTCGAGCGCCTCGCGCACGCGACGGTCGAGCGTCTCCCTGGAGAGCCTCCCCTCCCTGACGGCGCGCTCGAGGGCGCGCGCCGAGGCGAGGCCGGGGTCGGGCATCTCGAAGTCGCAGCCCGCGCGGACCGCCTCGACGTGGTCCTCGGTCGCGCCCCAGTCGGAGACGACGGCGCCCTCGAAGCCCCACTCGCCCCTCAGCACGGAGTCGAGAAGGACCGGGCTCTGGCCGGCGTAGACGCCGTCCACGAGGTTGTAGGAGGTCATGAGGCAGCGCGGGGCGGACTCGCGCACGCAGATCTCGAAGCCCCTGAGGTAGATCTCGCGCAGGGTCCTGGCGTCCACGATGGAGTCCGAGGCGAGCCGCCTCGTCTCCTGGGAGTTGGCCGCGAAGTGCTTGGGGCAGGCGGAGACGCCGCAGGACTGGACGCCGCGCACGTAGGCGGCTGCGAGCTTGCCCGAGAGGAGCGGGTCCTCCGAGAGGTACTCGAAGGAGCGCCCGCACAGGGGGCTGCGCTTGATGCAGAGGCCGGGACCGAGCAGCACGCCCACGCCCTGCGAGGCGGCCTCCTCGCCGAGGGCGCGGCCCTCCTCCTCGGCGAGGGCCTCGTCCCAGGTGTCCGCCAGGGTGACGGCCGTGGGGAAGCAGGTCGCCGGGGCGCTCTCGTTCAGGCCGAGGTGGTCGCCCACGGCCTGGTGCCGCAGGCCGTGGGGCCCGTCCGAGAACTCGACCGTGGGGACGCGCCGGCCGTCCGCCAGCTCGTACCCCCTGGTGCCGAACGAGGTGGCCCCCTGCAGCAGCGCGCACTTCTCCCTGAGGGTCATCGAGGCGAGGGCGGCCTCGACCGCCCGCTCGACCTCGGGCGACCTGTCGTAGGCCGGGCGTGCGTCCGCCCCCTGGCCGAGGGGCGCGCTCTTCTCGTAGCTGGGCATGTCTTCTCCTCACCGCGACGGGGCGACGGCCCGTCAGGTGCGCGGGCCACACCTGCTACTTTAGCGGCACCCGGGACCTACCGCGCGGCGGCCTTCCCCTTGGCGGAGAGGCGCGCGCGAACGGCGCCCGCCACGGCGGGGATCACGGAGACGAGGACGATGCCCACGACGACGAGGCTGAAGTGCTCCTGCACGGCGGGGATCCCGCCGAAGAAGTAGCCCACCAGCGTGAACAGCGAGCTCCAGGTGATGCCGCCGAGGATGTTGAAGACCACGAAATGGTGCCACTTCATGCCGCCCATGCCCGCGATGAAGGGAACGAAGGTGCGGATGAAGGGGAAGAAGCGGCCGAGGAAGATCGCGGGACGCCCCCACTTGTCGAGGAACGCCTGGCTCTTCTCCATGCGCTCCGGCGTCATCGCCTTGACCTTGCCCGAGCGCACGATGCGCTGCCCGAGCTTCTCCCCGATGAAGAAGTTGCACTGGTCGCCCAGGATCGCGGCGCACCAGGCGGTCGCGAGAAGGGCGAAGAGGCTGAAGCCGCCGCTGTGGGCGAAGAAGCCCGCGGCGAACAGCAGCGAGTCACCCGGCAGGAAGGGGAAGAAGACGACGCCCGTCTCGATGAAGATGATGGCGAACACGAGCCCGTACGCGGCGAGGGGGCCTGCGGCGATCGCGCCGGCGATGGCGGTGCGCGGGTCGTGGAGCAGCTCGGCGATGAAGTTGACGAAGCCCATGCTATCCAATCCCTCCTGGCCTCCGCGCGGCGGGGGCGGCGGTCGTGGCGCCCACGCCTCGCGGCGGGGCCCGGAGCTTGCAAAAGGGCCCCGTGCGTACGCGCGGGGCCCTGTGCTCTCAGTGCGCTGGATGGGAACGGGTGCCCGACAGAGGCTCCTTATGGCTGCTGTCTCCCGACCCTGACCAGGTTCGCAGTATGCCGTCACCCGAACCCATCCAGCGCGCTTACGGAAGAGAGTATACGCGGGCGCGCGACGGGGCCGCAACGGGCCGGGCGGCAGGCGCGCCCCGCCACACAATCGACAGAGAAACGCCGGGCGCGGCGGTTCGCGATAGGATAGGGAGGACCGATAAGGACGGGGCGCAGCACCCCGCCCGCGCAGACCGGGCTCCGCGCCCCCAGACCCTTGGAGCAGCATGCCGAAGAAGAGCAAGCAGACAGGTCGCACGGCAGGGCAGGAGCAGGCGCCGCAGGCGCGCGTCGACCCCTCCCTCGGCGAGGTGCTGTACTCGTCGTCCTTCTCCTACACGCCCTCGCTCGAGGACGACGCCGCCCGCCTGCTCGGCCCCGAGCACGCCGAGGCCGCCCTCAACGTGTGCGGCGGCCTGATCTGCGCCCTCATCGTGGTGATGCTCACCTTCGACCGCGGCCTCCTGCCCCTCGCCATCGCCGGCGTCGTGCTGTTCGTGGCCGTGATGGCCGTCTCCAACAGGCTCGTGCGCATCAAGCGCCGCTGGCTGGACTCCCACGGCCACAACGCGGCGGCCTTGGACGAGGAGGCCAGCCGCCGCTGCGTGAGCGTCACCTCGACCCACGTGGTCGTCGAGGCGGCGGGCGCGGAGCCGGTCGCCTACCCCCTCTCCGAGCTCAGGCGCGCACGGCACACCGAGGACCTCTGCCTCGCCGACTTCGGCAGGGGCAGGCTCGCGCTCTTCCCGCGCAAGGCCTTTGGGCTCGCCGCCTACACGTCTATCTGCAAGCTTCTGTCCGAAGGCCCCGCCCAGGGCTAGGACCTGCGCCCGGGCGAGCCGGGAAGGAGGCCACCATGGCCGTGCTCGCAGCGTTCGTCGTACCTCACCCGCCGCTCATCGTCCCCGAGGTGGGAAGGGGTGAGGAGCGGGCCATCGCGGACACCGTGGCAGCCTACCGCGAGGTCGCCTCCCGGATCTCGGCGCTCGCGCCGGAGACCCTCGTGGTGTCCACGCCCCACAGCGTCATGTACCGGGACTACAACCACGTCTCGCCGGGGGCGGGCGCCAGCGGCAGCTTCGCGCGCTTCGGCGCCCCCGAGGCGCGCTGCTCCTGCGCGTACGACGCGCCCCTGCGCGACGAGCTGGTCCGCATCTGCGAGGAGGAGGGCCTCCCCGCCGGGACGGACCACGAACGCGACCCCGGGCTCGACCACGCCACGATGATCCCCCTGCGCTTCGTCTGGGACGCCTGGCCCGAGGGCCAGGCGCACCCCAGGGTCGTCCGCATCGGGCTCTCCGGCCTCTCCGCCGAGGCCCACTACCGGCTGGGCCGCGCGGTCCAGCGCGCGGCGGCGCGCACGGGTCGGCGCGTGGCCTTCGTCGCCTCGGGCGACCTCTCCCACAAGCTCAAGGAGGACGGCCCCTACGGCTTCGCCCCGGAGGGACCCGCCTTCGACGAGCGCGTCGGGCGGGACCTCTCCTCCGGCGACCTGCTCGACCTGCTCTCCATCGACCGCTCGCTCGCCGACCGCGCCGCCGAGTGCGGCCTCAGGAGCTTCCAGATCATGGCCGGCGCTCTCGACGGGACCGAGGTCTCGAGCGAGCTCCTCTCCCTCGAGGGACCCTTCGGCGTGGGCTACGCGGTGGCGGCCCTGACGCCCGTGGGGCCGGAGGGGGCGAGCGAGGGCCGAAGGCTCCTGCCCCGCCTCGAGGAGCTCGGGCGGGCCCGGATGGCCGAGGTGCGCGCCGGCGAGGACGCGCTCGTCTCGCTCGCCCGCGCCTCCCTCGAGGCCTACGTGACCGGCGGCCGTCCGGCGCCGCTCCCCGAGGGCCTGCCCGCCGATCTCCTGGAGGCGCGCGCCGGCTGCTTCGTCTCAATCAAGGAGGACGGCGAGCTGCGCGGCTGCATCGGGACCATCGCCCCCACGCGGGCGTCGCTCGCCGCCGAGATCGCCTCGAACGCCGTCGCCGCCGGCACCCGCGACCCGCGCTTCCCTCCCGTCCGCGCGAGCGAGCTCGCATCGCTCGTCTACGACGTGGACGTCCTCGGACCGAGCGAGCCCGTGGAGTACGCCTCCGAGCTCGACCCGAGCCGCTACGGCGTGATCGTCTCGTGCGACGACGGGAGGCGCGGGCTGCTCCTGCCCGACCTCGACGGCATCGACACCGCGGAGGAGCAGGTCTCCATCGCCGCGCGCAAGGGCGGGATCGACCTCGCCCGGGACAGCTGGCGCCTCGAGCGCTTCGAGGTGGTGAGGCACACGTGACGGCGCGGGAGACGGGAGGCGGGGCACGCTGCGACGCGTGCCCGAGGGGCTGTGCGCTCAACGAGGGGCAGGTGGGCTTCTGCCGCGCCCGCGCCTGCCGGGACGGGCGCGTCGTATGCGAGAGCTACGGCCGCGTGACCTCGCTCGCCGTCGACCCCATCGAGAAGAAGCCGATCGCGGACTGGGGGCGCGGCAGCACGGTCCTGAGCGTCGGCAGCTACGGCTGCAACCTCCGGTGCCCCTTCTGCCAGAACTGGCAGATCTCGCAGGCCGGCGCCGACGGGGTCGGCTGGCGCGAGGTCTCTCCCGAGCAGCTCGTGTCCCTCGCACGCGAGCTGGCGGAGAAGGACCCGCGCCTGGCAGGCGTCGCCTACACCTACAACGAGCCGCTGGTGGGCTGGGAGTACGTGCGCGACTGCGCGCGCCTCGCCCACGAGGCCGGGCTCGCGAACGTCCTGGTGAGCAACGGCTGCGTCACGGGGCGGCCGCTCGACGCGCTCGCCGGCCTCATCGACGTGGCCAACATCGACCTCAAGGGTCCCGACCAGCGCTTCTACGACTCCTGCGCGGGCTCCGTGGACGCCGTGAGGCAGACGATCGCACGGCTCGCAGCCGACCCCTCCTGCCACCTCGAGATCTGCACCCTGGTCGTCCCGGGCGAGAACGACCGGGACGAGGACGTCGAGAAAATCGCGGGGTGGCTCGCGTCGCTGCCCTGCGCGGGCGACCCCATCACGCTGCACCTCACGCGCTTCTTCCCACGCTGGCACCTCACGGACCGCCCGCCGACGCCGCCCGAGCGCGTCTACCACCTCGCCGACGTCGCCCGCGCCTGGCTCGAGCGCGTCCGCGTCGGCAACTGCTAGCCGCGGTCCTTCTCGCCCGCCTCGGACCTCCGGTAGAGTCGATGCCGGCAGGCGCCAAAAGGAAGGGGAGGCCCCGCTGGAGCGGGGCCTCCCTCAGGGGCGCCGCGCGGGCCGCCTGTCGGCATGGCGCGGCGGCGTCGGTCGCTCTGGCTCCTACCTGCGGTTCTTGCGGTAGAAGTCGATGAGCGCCTTGGTGCTGGCGTCCTGGCCGGAGAGCGCCTCGTCGTCGTGGAAGGCGGGCGTGATCTGCTTGGCGAGCTGCTTGCCCAGCTCGACGCCCCACTGGTCGTAGGAGTCCAGGCCCCAGACGGTTCCCTCGACGAAGGTGATGTGCTCGTAGAGGGCGATCAGGTTGCCGAGGGTGTGGGCGTTGAGCTCGGTACCGAAGATCGAGGTGGTCGGGCGGTTGCCGGAGAACACGCGGGCCGGGACCATCCACTCCGCGGTGCCCTCGGCGCGCACCTCGTCGGCCGTCTTGCCGAAGGCCAGCGCCTTGGTCTGGGCCAGGAAGTTGCCCAGGAAGAGCTCGTGGACGTCCTGCTCGCCGTCCTTGAAGGGGTTCGGGGTGTTCACGAAGGCGATGAAGTCCGCGGGAATCATCTGGGTGCCCTGGTGGATCAGCTGGTAGAAGGCGTGCTGGCCGTTGGTGCCCGCCTCGCCCCAGAAGATCTCGCCCGTCTCGGTCGTGACGGGGGTGCCATCCCAGCGCGTGGACTTGCCGTTGGACTCCATGGTCAGCTGCTGCAGGTAGGCGGGGAAGCGGTGCAGGTACTGGTCATAGGGCAGCACGGCGTGGCTCTTGGCCTTGTAGAAGTTGACGTACCAGACGTTCACGAGGCCCATGAGGGCGACGACGTTCTTCTCGAGCGGCGTCGTGGCGAAGTACTCGTCCACCTCGTGGAAGCCCGCCAGGAAGTCCTCGAAGACGTCCTTGCCGTAGGCGACGATGAGCGAGAGGCCGACGGCAGCGTCGACGGAGTAGCGGCCGCCGACCCAGGACCAGAAGCCGAAGGCGTTGGTCGGGTCGATGCCGAACTCCTCGACCTTCTCGAGGTTGGTGGAGACGGCCACGAAGTGGTGGCGGATCGCGTCGGCGGCCGCGGCCTCGCCGCCGTCGATGGCGCCCTGCGCCTTAAGGGTGTCGAGCAGCCAGGCCTTGACCTCGCGCGCGTTGGTGAGGGTCTCCAGGGTGGTGAAGGTCTTGGAGACGACGATCACGAGCGTGGTCTCCGGGTCGAGCCCCTTGAGCTTCTCCGCCGCGTCGTTAGGGTCGATGTTGGAGACGTAGCGGACGTCCACCGCGCGCGGCAGGGACTTGAGCGCCTCGTAGACCATGACCGGGCCGAGGTCGGAGCCACCGATGCCGATGGAGACCACGGTCTCGATGGCCTTGCCCGTGACGCCCCTCCACTCGCCGGAGCGCACGCGGTCGGCGAAGGCGTACATGCGGTCGAGCACCTCGTGGACGTCCTTGACCGTATCCTGGCCGTCGACGATGAGCTTGCCCTCGTCGGAGGCGGGACGGCGCAGGGCGGTGTGGAGGACGGCGCGGTCCTCGGTCGTGTTGATGTGGACGCCGTGGACCATGTCGGAGAAGCGCGACTCGACGCCCGCGGCCTTGCCGAGGGCCACGAGGTCGGCGATCGTCTCGTCCGTGACGAGGTTCTTGGAGAGGTCGAAGTGCAGGGACCCGAGGTCGAAGGAGAGCTTCCTGACGCGGTCGGGGTCGTCCGCGAAGGCCTGCTTGAGCGAGAAGGACCTCATGGCCTCGAAGTGCTTCTCGAGGGCCTTCCACTCGGGCGTCTGGGTCACGTCGATGGGTGCAGGTACGTTAGGCATAGTCCGGCTCCTTCTCCGACCCCGCGCTCGGTCTGCGGGGATTTGCTCCCCTAAGTGTAGCGCCGCCGTGGTGGCTAGTAGGGCTCGCCGAGCGGGGGCAGCCGCTTGAGGCGCGCCCACATGACCTGCTTCTCGTGGTCGTCCGCCAGGGCCGCCTCGAAGCCGCCGAGGTTCATGAACCGCATGCCGTCAACCACGGCGACGAAGCCCGGAGCGAGCATCGCCTGGTTGAAGTCCTCGATGAGCACCAGCTCGTCCGCGTAGGCCTCGCGCAGCACGTGCGCGGCGGCCTCGTCCGTGGCGACGACCGTGAGGGGCGAGATGGTGAGAATCGCGCGGCGCAGGAGGCCTGCGTCCAGCGGCGTCACGCCGTCCGCGCCGCAGCAGGACACGGCCGCCCAGGCCTCCGGCGCGTAGCCGAGCCGGTCGAGCGAGGCCCGAAGCGCCTTGCCGTCCCGTCCCGCGAGCAGCCCCGAGCCGTCGCCGGCGCGCTCCTCGGGGTCGAGCTCGCCCTTCAGCAGGACGATGTCCGCGAAGGCGCTGCCGCGCATGACCACGCCCGCGCCCTCGAGCCACGCGACCTCCGCGCGCGCCTTGCCCACCAGGGCCCTTCTCAGCTGCTCTTCCTCCGACACCATGCGCCTCCCTGGCACCCCGGCGGCCTCCGCGCGCCCCGCGCCCGCCCGTGCGGGGGCGCGGATTTAGGGTATAAGCATAGGCACCCGGCCCCGACTACGGCCACGGTGCACAAGAGGAGGATATACCATGGCAACCAGGGAGATTACCGCCGCGACCTTCGGCTCGATCCTCGGCTCGGCCACCCGCCCGCTGCTCGTGGACTTCTGGGCCACCTGGTGCGGTCCGTGCCGTGCCCTCGCACCGACGGTCGACCAAATCGGCGCGGAGATGGCGGGCAGGCTCGACGTCTACAAGTGCAACGTGGACGACGAGGGCGTGCTCGCCACCAAGTTCCGGATCGTCTCCATCCCCACGCTCATCCTCTTCAAGAACGGGCAGCCGGTGAAGACGATGGTGGGCAACATGCCCAAGGAGGAGCTCGAGCGCGAGATCGAGGAGGCCCTGTAGGCCATGGCAGGCGATAAGGACGACCGCTCGCGGGCCCATGGCGGACGGCCGTGGGGAGACCTCCGCCCCACCCTTTCCGCGAGCTGGCACTACGTGCTCGCCGCGTGCGCCCTCGTCGCCTTCTGGGTCGTCCTCGAGCACCTCGACAGCGCCGGGCTCACGCGCTTCGACTCCGCCGTCTACACCGAGCTTGTCTTCAGGGTGCGCCGACCCGCGCTGACCGCGGTCATGGAGCAGCTCTCCAACCTCGCGACCCCCGCGGTCCTGCTGACCGTCCTCCTCGCCATCGCCGCCTTCGCCCCCGGCAGGCGCCCGGGCCTCGCGGCCGCGATCAACCTCGCGGGCGCCCTCGCGCTGAACGTCGTCCTGAAGCAGGTCGTCCAGCGCCCCAGGCCGGACGGCTTCCGGCTCGTCCCGGCGTCCGGCTACAGCTTCCCCTCGGGCCACTCGATGGTCGCCATGGCCTTCTTCGGCCTGTGCATCTGGATGGTCTGGCACCACGAGCGCGACCGGCGCCTCAGGTGGGCCTGGTGCGTCCTCTTCGCCCTGATCATCGCCGGCGTGGGCGCAAGCCGCGTGTACCTGGGAGTCCACTACGCGTCCGACGTGCTCGCAGGCTTCTGCGTCTCACTCGCGTGGCTCTCCGTCTACACCAGGCTCGTCTGTCCGCTCCTGCTGCGGGAGCCGGCCTCGGAGGGGGATCCCGACCAGGTCCGGAGGCGGCGCAGCGACCGCCACGGCGACCGAGGGGCCGAGGGGCGGCTCGACGGCGGGCGCTAGCGCCAGGCGCGCTCCTCGCTCCGCTCGGGGTCCGTGAGCCGGATGACCTCAGCGCTCAGGATGGTGCCCCTGCCGGTGCCGTCCCCCTCGTCCACCATGACGCGCACCATGGTGGGGCCAAGCTGGGTCCGCGGGTAGGTCGGGCTGCCGGGGTTCACGACCAGCACGTCGCCCGCGCGGCGCACGAACGGCCGGTGGGTGTGCCCGCAGACGGCGACGTCGCAGGTCTTGAGGTCGAGGCGCTCCTCGTAGTGGCAGATCTGCCACCTCAGGCCCGACGAGAAGACGCGCGTGACGCGCTTGACCTCGGGGCCATAGCCAAAGTGGTAGTCGTTGTTGCCGACGCACATGGCGACGCGGGCGATGCCGCGGAGCCTCTCGTAGTCGTCCACGGAGCAGCAGTCGCCGGCGTGGAGGATGAGGTCTGCGCCCTCGAGCTCGCGGAGGAGCTCGCTGGACAGGTGGCCGTGCGTGTCGGAGATGATGTCGTATCGCATGCTGGGGGAAGGACTCACCGCTCCCTTGCGGGGTACTCGGGTCACCGGCCAGCGCTCTCGGGCCGGTGCGAACAGGCCACCGGCGCGGGGGCGCCTCGGGTGGCGGGGGCCGGGCTAGAGGCCGAGCGCGCGCTTCAGCGCGACGACGCGCCTCCTCGAGACCGAGATCTTCTTGCCCTCGATGCCGTTGATGCCCAGCTGCAGAATGCCGCCGGAGACCACCTCGACGTCCTCCACGAAGGCGAGGTTAACGATGTAGCCCCTGTGCACGCGGAAGAACCCGTGGGGCGCCAGCTTGGTCTCGAGCTTGGCGAGCGAGATCGTGGAGAGGAAGCGGTCGTTGTCCGTATAGATGCAGGAGTAGTCGTCCTTGGCCTCGATGTAGCGGATCTGGTCGACGGGGACGAGGACCTTGCGACCGCCCTTCTCCACCGGGATGCGCTCCACCGTGGAGTGGGGCGTGGCCTGCGGCTTCACATGCGACTGGACCTTGTCGAGCGCCTGGTTGAGGCGGTCCGTCTCGACCGGCTTCATCAGGTAGTCGACCGCGTCCACGTCGAAGGCCTCGACCGCGTACTCGCTGTAGGCCGTGACGAAGACGATGGCAGGGGGGTTCTTCAGCTTGTGGAGGGCCTCCGCGAGCTGCATGCCCGAGGTCTTGGGCATGGAGACGTCGAGGAACATGACGTCGACACGGTTCTCCATGAGGCGCTCGACGGCCTCCCTCGCGCTGGTGGCCTCGACGATGGTGTCCACCCTGCCCGTCTCCTCGAGCAGATAGCGCAGCTCGGAGCGAGCCGGCTCCTCGTCGTCCACGACCATTGCACGCAGCATTAAACCACCCACCAATCCGCCTTCGCAAAGGCAT
>OMVS01000078.1 GCA_900314575.1 uncultured Olsenella sp.
GGCCCCCGCGGCCCCGGGCGTCCCGGGCGCGCCGCGGCTCGTGGCGGCCGTGCGCGCGGACGACGTCGTCGCCGCCCTCGAGGGGGCGCGCGCGGAGACGGTGAGCGTGGTCTACTCCGGCGACGTCGGCTTCTTCAGCGGGGCGGCCCTGCTCGCCGGGCGCCTCGAAGGCTGGGACGTGGAGGAGGTCCCGGGCGTCTCCTCCCTCTCCTACCTCGCGGCGAGGGCGCGCGTGCCCTGGCAGGACGCCTTCGTCGTCTCCGTGCACGGAAGGCGGGGCGACGCGGCCGGCGCCGTGCAGGCGCACGCGAAGACCTTCGTGCTCACGGGCGGCGCGACCAAGGCGCAGGACGTGTGCGCCGAGCTCGTGCGCCGCGGCCTCGGCGACGTCGAGGTCGTTGCCGGCGAGCGGCTCTCGTACGCCGACGAGCGCGTCGTCCGCGGCACCGCCGCCGAGCTCGCGTCCTTCTCCTTCGCGGACCTCACGTCGCTGATCGTGCTCAACGCGCGGCCCGTCTCGCGCGCGGGGTCGGCCCCGTGCCTGCCCGACTCCGCCTTCGTGCGGGGGGAGGCGCCCATGACGAAGGAGGAGGTCAGGGAGCTCGTGGTCTGCAAGCTCAGGCTCCGCCCCTCCTCCGTGGTGTGGGACGTCGGCGCCGGCACCGGCTCCGTCTCCGTGGAGGCGGCGCTGGCGGCGCCGGCGGGGCGCGTCTTCGCCGTCGAGCGCGACGGGCGCGCCTGCGAGCTGGTGCGTCGCAACAAGGAGCGCTTCGGCCTCGCCAACCTGGCCGTCGTGCACGGGGAGGCTCCCGCCGCGCTCGAGGGGCTGCCCACGCCGGACTGCGTCTTCGTCGGCGGGTCGGCCGGGCGGCTGCGCGAGGTCGTGGCGTCCGCGCTCGCGGCCAACCCGCGCGTGCGCGTCGTCGTCACGGCCGTCTCGCTCGAGACGGTCGCCGAGGCGGCGGGCTGCCTCTCCGGGCTCGGCATGGCCGACGTGGAGGCGGTGCAGGTCTCCGTCAGCAGGGCGCGCGCCCTGGGCGACCACCACCTCATGCTCGCCCAGAACCCGGTCTTCGTCTTCTCCGCGAACGGCGCGGGCGAGGCCGGCGATGCGGGCGAGGCCGGGGCCGGCGAGGCCTGCGGCGCTGCAGCAGGAAGGGAGGCCTAGCGTGGCCACGGCAAGCGTCCCGCGCGTCATGGTCGCGGCCACCTCAAGCGGCGCCGGCAAGACGACCGTCACCTGCGGCCTGCTCAGGCTCCTCGCGCGGCAGGGTCTCTCCCCGCGCGCGTGCAAGTGCGGGCCGGACTTCATCGACCCCATGTTCCACCGCGAGGTGGTGGGGGTGCCGTCGCGCAACCTCGACCTCTACCTCTCCGGCGAGGCCGACGTCCGGCGCCTGCTCGCCAAGGGCGCGGACGGCGCGGGCGTGACCGTCGTCGAGGGCGTCATGGGCTACTACGACGGCGTCGGCCTGACCGACGAGGCCTCGAGCTGGGACGTGGCGCGCCGCACCGAGACCCCCTGCGTCCTCGTGGTCGACGCCCGCGGTCGCGCGCGCACCCTCGCCGCCGAGGTCGTGGGCGTCCGGCGCATGCGCGAGGACAGCCGGGTGGCCGGCGTCGTGCTCAACCGGGCCTCGGCCGCGGCCTTCCCCGCCCTCAGGCGGGCCGTCGAGGAGGAGTCGGGCGTGCCCGTCCTGGGCTACCTGCCCCAGCTCGAGGGCGCCGCGCTCGAGAGCCGCCACCTCGGGCTCGTCACGGCCGCCGAGGTGGAGCGCCTGGGCGAGAAGGTCGACCTCATCGCGGACGCCCTCGCGGAGACGCTCGACGTGGAGGCCCTGCTCGCCCTGGCGCGCCAGGCCCCGCCGCTCGCCTACGAGCCGCGCGGGCTCGCGCCCGTGGCCGCCGGCGCGCGCGTCGCCGTGGCCAGGGACGAGGCCTTCTGCTTCTACTACGAGGACGCCCTCGACACCCTGCGCGAGCTGGGCTGCGAGCTCGTGGGCTTCTCGCCCCTCTCGGACGGGCGCCTGCCGGAGGGCGCCTGCGGCCTCTACCTCGGCGGCGGCTACCCAGAGCTCCACGCCGCCGCCCTCGAGGCCAACGCGCGGATGCGCGCCGAGGTGGCGCGCGCCGTCCGCTCCGGCCTGCCGACCGTCGCCGAGTGCGGCGGCTTCCTCTACCTGCACGACGCCCTCGAGGGCGCCGACGGCACCTGGCACGAGATGGCGGGGGTCGTGCATGCGCGCGCCTTCCGCTGCGACAGGCTCAGGCGCTTCGGCTACGTGGGCCTCGAGTCGCGCGTGGACGGCCTCCTCGCCGCGCGCGGGGGCGTCCTGCGCGCGCACGAGTTCCACTACTGGGACAGCGAGGATCCGGGCGCGTCCTTCTCGGCCACCAAGCCCCGTTCCGGGCGCTCCTGGGAGTGCGTGCACGCGACGCCCACGCTCCATGCGGGCTTCCCGCACGTGGACCTCTACTCCGAGGTGGGGGCGGCCGCGCGCTTCGCCCGCGCCTGCCGCGACTACGCGCGCCGCGCGGGCGGCCCGGGCGCGGACGCCGGGGCGGGGGTGAGCGCCTCGTGATGCCCCACCAGCACCTCGTCGCCCTGGCGGTGGGCTTCGCCCTCGACCTCGCCCTCGGCGACCCCCACGGCTGGCCGCACCCCGTCGTCTGGATCGGCCGGCTCATATCCTGGCTGGAGGGGCTGCTCCGGCCCGCCTTCCCCAAGACGCCCGCTGGCGAGCGCGCCGCGGGCGCGACCATGGCCGTGCTGGTCGTGGCCGCCTCGTGGGGCGCCTGCGCCCTGACGCTCGGGCTCGCCGCCCTCGTGTGGCCGCCCCTCTCGCTCGCGCTCGAGTGCGTGGTCTGCTACCAGATGCTCGCGACCAGGTCCCTGCGCGTGGAGTCCATGCGCGTCTGCCGCGCCCTCGAGGCGGGCGACCTCGCCGGCGCTCGCGAGGCGGTCTCCATGATCGTGGGGCGCGACACCGCTGCGCTCGACGCGGCCGGCGTCACCCGCGCGGCCGTGGAGACCGTGGCGGAGAACTCCTCCGACGGCGTCGTGGCGCCGATGCTCTTCATGGCCCTGGGCGGGGCGCCGCTCGGCGTGGCGTACAAGGCCGTGAACACCATGGACTCCATGGTCGGCTACAGGAACGAGCGCTACCGCCACTTCGGCACCGCCGCCGCGCGCGCGGACGACGTCGCCAACCTCGTGCCCGCCCGCGCCACCGGCGCGCTCATGTGCGCCGCCGCGGGCCTCGTGGGCCTCGACGCAGCCGGAGCCTGGCGCGTCATGCGCCGCGACCACGCGCGCCACGCCTCGCCCAACTCGGCCTGGACGGAGGCCGCCTGCGCGGGTGCGCTCGGCGTGAGGCTCGCGGGCGACGCGAGCTACTTCGGCGAGGTCGTGCACAAGCCCTGGATCGGCGACGACGACCGCCCCGTCGAGCCGGCCGACGTCAGGCGCGCCAACCGGCTGCTCTTGGCGACGGCGGGCCTCGCGGCGGCGGCCTGCCTCGCCCTCTCGTGGGCGATCTCGACCGTATGGGAGGTGCCGCTGTGGCTCTAGGCAAGGAGGCGGGCGAGAAGGACGCGCGCTCGCGGCGCGCCGCCGGTGCGCCCGCGGGCGAGGGGGACCCGCGCCCCATGGGGCGCTTCGAGCACGGTGGGGACGTGTGGGCGCACCCGGGGTGCACGGACTTCTCCGCCAACGTCAACCCGCTCGGGATGCCGGCCGCGGCGCGCGAGGCGCTCGTGCGCTCGGTCGACTCGTACGCGGCCTACCCCGACCCGGACTGCGTGGCGCTCAGGCGCGCCATCGCCGCCTTCGAGGGCGTCGACGCCGCCTGGGTGCTGCCGACGGCCGGCGCGAGCGACCTCATGGCGCGGGTCTGCCGGGCGCTGCGCCCGGCGCGCGCGCTCGTGACGGCGCCGTGCTACTCGGGCTACGAGCAGGCCCTGGAGCAGGTGGGGGCCTCCGTCGTGCGCCACGTCCTGCTCGAGCGCGACGGCCTCAGGCTCACCGAGCGCGTGCTCGACGACGTCTGCGGCTGCGACCTCGTCTTCCTCGCCTCACCGAACAACCCCACCTCGCTCGGGGTGGACCTCGGGCTGCTGGGGCGCGTGGTGGCGCGCGCCGCCGAGGTCGGCGCGACCGTGGTGCTCGACGAGTGCTTCTGCGACTTCTGCGAGCGGCCCTCGGGCGTGGCGCTCGTCGGAGCCTGGCCCAACCTCGTGGTCATGAAGGCCCTGACCAAGACCTTCGCGCTCGCGGGGCTCAGGGTGGGCTACGGCGTCTGCTCCGACGCGGGGCTCCTCGCAGGGCTCGCCGCGCAGGGCGAGCCCTGGGCGGTCTCGACGCCGGCGCAGGTCGCGGGGGTGGCCGCGCTCTCGGAGCCGGGCTTCGTCGAGCGCACGCGCGCCTACGTGGCGGCCGGGCGCGCCCGGCTCGTGGCCGGCATGCGCGCGCTCGGCCTCGGCGTCGTGGAGGGGGAGGCCAACTTCCTGCTCGTGAGGAGCGACCGCGAGCTCTTCTCGCCCCTGCTCGCCCGGGGCTTCCTCGTGCGCCGCTGCGAGAACTTCCACGGGCTCGCGGGGGGCTGCGGGGAGGGTGGCACCCGGCTCGCGGGAGGCTTCGGGGAGGCTGGCGCCGCCGCGCCCGGCGACGGCGGCGGCCCGTGGTGGTACCGTGTGGCGGTGCGTACGCACGAGGAGAACGAGGCCCTGCTCGGGGCGCTTGCGGAGGTGCTCAGATGACGGCTCGGCCGATCATGGTGCAGGGGACGATGTCTGGCGTGGGCAAGAGCCTGCTCGTGGCGGGCCTGTGCCGCGTGCTTCGCCAGGACGGCCTCTCGGTGGCGCCGTTCAAGGCGCAGAACATGGCGCTCAACTCCGGTGTCACGGCCGACGGCGCGGAGATCGGCCGCGCGCAGGTCCTGCAGGCGGCGGCCGCGGGGATCGAGCCCGAGCCGGCGATGAACCCCATCCTGCTCAAGCCCACCACGGACACGGGCTCGCAGGTCATCGTGGGCGGCCGCGTGCTCGGGACCATGTCCGCCCGGGACTACTACGCCTACAAGGCCGCCCTCGTCCCCGTGGTGGAGCGCTCCTTCGCGGAGCTCGCCTCGCGCTTCGACGTCGTGGTGATCGAGGGTGCGGGAAGCCCCGCGGAGGTCAACCTCAAGCGGGACGACTTCGTGAACATGGGCATGGCCAAGATCGCGCGCTCGCCGGTGCTGCTCGCCGGCGACATAGACCGCGGCGGCGTCTTCGCCCAGATCCTCGGCACCCTGCTCCTGCTCGACCCCGACGAGCGCGCCCTGGTCAGGGGCACCATAGTGAACAAGTTCCGGGGCGACAAGACCATCCTCGACCCGGGGCTCGACGTCCTGCGCGAGCGCTCGGGGGTGCCCGTCGTCGGCGTGGTGCCCTACGCTCGGCTCGACCTCGACGACGAGGACTCGCTCTCCGAGCGCCTCGACGTGCGCGACCCGGCCCAGGTGCTCGACGTGGCGGTCGTGAGGCTGCCGAGGATCTCCAACTTCACGGACCTGCTGCCGCTCTCGCAGGTGCCCGGCGTGGGGGTGCGCTACGTCTCGCGGACGGGCGAGCTCGGCGAGCCGGACCTGATCGTGGTGCCGGGCACCAAGGCCACCCTCGCCGACCTCAGGTGGATGCGGGAGAGCGGCCTCGAGGCGCTCGTGGTCAGGCGCGCGGGCGCCGGCACTCCCGTGCTCGGCATCTGCGGCGGCTACCAGATGCTCGGCGAGGAGGTCTCAGACCCCCTCGGCGCCGAGGGCGGCGGGACCCTCCGCGGCCTGGGGCTCCTCCCGGTGCGGACGACCTTCGTGCCCGAGAAGTGCCAGGTGCGCTCGAGCGGCAGGCTCGCCTCCGTGGGAGGGCCCCTCGCGCCGCTCTCGGGGCGCGCGGTCTTCGGCTACCAGATCCACCTGGGGCGGACCGTGGCCTCGGGCGGAAGCCCCCTCTGCCTGCTCGCCGACGGCGCGGGCGGCGAGGTGGCCGAGGGCTGCCAGGAGGGGTGCGTCTACGGCACCTACCTGCACGGCCTCCTCGACTCGGGCGAGGTCACCTCGGCGCTGGTCGAGGCCCTTCTCGCCCGCCGGGGCCTGCCCGCTGGCGCCGTGCGGGTGCGCGACCTCGACGCCTACCGCGAGGAGCAGCTCGACCGGCTGGCCGACCTGCTGAGGGGGAACCTGGACATGGGGCTCGTCTACGAGATTCTGGAGCGTGGCGTATGAGCGACAGGGACGTGAGCGCGGAGGGCGGCGCGCGGGAGCTCGGCGGGCTCGCCTTCGTGCGACCGCGCGACATCGAGCGGCGGAGCTTCGAGATCATCGGCGAGGAGCTGGGCGACCGCGTGCTCGACCCCGAGGACGCGCCGGTCATCAAGCGCGTGATCCACACCACGGCCGACCTCGACTACGCGGACTCGCTGTCCTTCTCGCCCCACGCGACCAGCCGGGGGGCCGAGGCCCTGAGGCGCGGCTGCGACGTGGTGACGGACACCACGATGGCGATGGCTGGGATAAACAAGCGGGTGCTCGCGCGCTTCGGCGGCCGCGTGCTCAACTTCATCGGCGACGAGGACGTGGCCGCGCGCGCCCGCGAGCTCGGGCTCACCCGCTCGGCCGTGGCGATGGACAAGGCCGCCGCGCTCGGGCGGCCGCTCGTGCTCTGCGTGGGCAACGCCCCGACGGCCCTCGTGCGCATCTGCGAGCTGCTCGACTCCGGCGAGCTCGTGCGGCCCGCGCTCGTCGTCGGCGTGCCCGTGGGCTTCGTGAACGTGGTGGAGTCCAAGGAGCTGCTCCTCGCGCACGACGTGGACCGCATCGTGGCGCGCGGGCGCAAGGGCGGCAGCAACGTGGCGGCGGCGATCGTGAACGCCCTGCTCTACGTCGCCTCGGGCGACGAGCGGGAGTAGCGCCGCGCCCGCGACTGGTGCGCCGCGCCGCGGTGGTGGAGACGAACGAGAGGTGGGATCATGCTCGACTTCAGCGAGCTGGAAGCAAGGATCAGGCCCCTGGACGAGGGGGCCATGCGGGCGTCGCGCGACCGGTGGAACGCGATCGCGAAGCCCGTGGGGAGCCTCGGCAGGCTCGAGGAGCTCGTCACGCAGATCGCCGGGCTCACCGGCTCGCCCGACGTCGACGTCTCCCGGCGCTGCGTCGCGGTCGTGTGCTCCGACAACGGCGTGGTGGCCGAGGGGGTGACCCAGGGCGGCTCCGAGATCACCCTCGCCATCGCCGACGCGCTCGCCCAGGGGCGCTCGTCGGTGTGCGCCATGTGCCGGCCGGTGGGCATCGACGTGGTGCCCGTCGACGTGGGCATGGCGCGCCCGTCGGCCGACCCGCGCGTGCTCGACCGAAACGTCGCCCGCGGCACCGGCGACATCCTGCACGAGCCGGCCATGAGCCGAGGGCAGGCGCTCGAGGCCGTCCAGGTGGGCGTAGACCTCGTCGGCGGCCTCGCCCGCGAGGGCTACGGCCTCGTCGCGACGGGCGAGATGGGCATCGGCAACACCACGACCTCCTCGGCGATGGCCTCCGTCTACCTGGGCGCGAGCGCCGAGGCGGTCACCGGCAAGGGCGCCGGCCTCAGCGAGGCGGACTTCCGCCACAAGGTGGAGGTCGTCCGCGAGGCGGTGGCGGCCCGGCGCCCGGACGCGGATGACCCCGTAGACGTCCTGGCCAAGCTCGGCGGCTTCGACATCGCCGCGCTCGCCGGCATGTTCCTGGGCGGCGCGCTCTGGCGCGTGCCCGTCGTGATGGACGGCTTCATCAGCGAGGTGGGCGCCCTCACGGCGGTCAGGCTCTGCCCCTCCTGCAGGTGCGCGATCCTGCCGTCGCACCTGTCCGTGGAGCCCGCCGCCCGGGCGCTCATGGACGAGCTGGGCCTCGACCCCGTCCTGCACGCCGGGATGCACCTCGGCGAGGGGACGGGCGCCGTCTGCCTCGTGCCACTGCTCGACATGGCCCTCTCCCTCTACAACGGGACGACCTTCGAGGACGCCGGCGTCGTGGCCTACGACCCGGACCTGTAGCTGGGGCGACGGTGGCCCGGAGGCGGGAGCGGCGGAGAAGGACGCGGGCCTGCGGGCCGGTGCGGGAGGCGACGATGAGGGTGCTGGTCACGGGGGCCGCCTCGAGCGGCAAGAGCGCCTGGGCGGAGGCGCGCGCGATGGGGCTCGCGGCCCCGCGCGCGTACGTGGCGACCATGGCGCCCGCCGGGCGCGAGGCCGCCGCGAGGATCCGCCGCCACCGCGAGCTGC
>OMVS01000057.1 GCA_900314575.1 uncultured Olsenella sp.
CAGCCGGCGGCCCCCGCGGCCGCCCCGGGCGCGTCCGGCCCCGTCGCGGCCGCGGGCGGCGCGGTTGCGGCCTCCGTGGCCAGCCCTGGCTCTCCGATTGACGCCGAGATGGCCGAGCAGCTCCAGGCGGTCTTCTCGCGCATGGATGCCCCGCTCGCCCTGCGCCTGCACCTCGACGGCGGCGACGTCTCGGCCGAGCTTGCGGCGTACATGCGCGCGCTCGCCGCCCAGACGGACAAGCTCACGGTGGAGGAGGCGGACGCCTCCGCGGACGACGCGGCCGAGCTGCCCTTCGTCGAGGTGGTGCGCGCGGACGGCACGCCCTCCGGCCTCGCCTTCCACGGCGTGCCCGGCGGCCACGAGTTCACCTCGTTCGTGCTGGGGCTCTACAACACCGCCGGCCCGGGCCAGCCCATCGCCGAAGCCGACCGCGCGGCCATCGCCGCCGTCTCGCGACCGGTGAGCCTGCGGGTCCTCGTGGGGCTCTCCTGCACCATGTGCCCGGACGTGGTCGTGGCCTGCCAGCGCATGGCGGCGGACAACCCCCTGGTCACGGCCGACGTCTACGACGTCAACCGCTTCCCCGGCCTGCGCGAGCGCTACTCGGTCATGAGCGTCCCGTGCCTCGTGGTGGAGGACGGCGCGGGCGAGCGCGTGAGCTTCGGCAAGAAGGGCCTCTCGGAGATCCTCTCCCTCGTAGGGTAGCCGGCGTGGCTCACAGGCGGGCGCCTGCGCCAAGCGGGCGCCCGCCGTCTGCCGCACCGAGGTGTCGGAGATAATAGTCTCCTAGTAATAGTTCGTTCTGATACCTTGTTAGTCGTCGGGAGGCTGCACGTCCCTGGGTGCCTGCACGTATCGCTGGGGCCAAGGTCTCGACGAGGGTTCGTCTGGGTCGTCCTACTGGAGAGCATATAAGAACAACGAGAAGGGCGTGCGCGCTCGCCCTCTTGGCAATCGCCGGTCTCGTGCTGGCGCTCTGCCTGCTGCCGACGGGCGCCGTCGCCGAGGTGGTCGCAGAGGCCGGCGTCGACGCTGCGGACGGCGCCGCGGACATGACGGCTGCGGAGGGCGTGGCCGTAGCCGAAGCCGCGACTGCGGGAGACGAGGCCACGACGTCGGCTGCGGCCAGCGAAGGCGAAGTGGCGACCGATGACGGCTCTGCCGAGACCGCCTCGGGCGGCTCCGGCACGGTGCGGATCCAATATGACACGGAAAAAGAAATCCACTACGTGGACGACCCCGAAAGCGCCAACGGCCGCATCATCCTCTACTGCATGAACAATGCGTCGCACTGGCCGCATACCACGCCGAGCATCTCCAACGTGCCTTCCTACATCGAAGGCTATCTGACGCCGGAAAAATTCAAGTCCCAGGCCGACTACGAAGCCTGCATGAACAAGCTCCTCGCTATCCTCTACGCGGGTTACCCTTACAACGGCCTGAACATGTATACGATTGTCGACTCGACCACCGGCATCACCGAGGAACAGTTCAACGCCCTGCTCAACCCGCCAAGCTGGATCAGGTCCGACTTCCCCGACTCCATCGGCGACACGGTGTTCTCCTACAGCGACTACCCGGACAACACCGCAAACCTCGGCAAGCTCAGCCAGTTCGTGCAGGATGAGCTCTTCAAGTACTACTTTACCGGTGCCACGACGCCCTCCGGCCACACGTCGGCCGAAATTCGCGCCACGCCCTTCTACCAGGCGGCAACCGCCATGGCCTATGCCACCAACAACGAAACGCCGCTCAAGGTGTGGGACCAGAACCACTCCGACGCCGATAGGGTGACCGAGTCTGAGGCCTACAACGCTACCTAGTACGCTATCTGGGCCGTGCTCGGCGACTACGGCATAGAGAACAACACGCTCAACTCGAAGAGCGGCGAGGTCACGCAGAAGGCGCTTGCCGTCAAGCTGCTCAACTCTGCGACCGCCGAGCAAGTCCTGCGCGCCGAACCCGATGCGGGCAACGTGAAGATCACCGGCGACAGCCAGTTCGCCTACGACCCCGAGTACGGGGTGTGGAAGACCGGCACGCTCTCGGTGACCGAAGGCGAGAACTACCATGGCATGTACACGCTCACGCTCCCCTCGGGCGTGTCGGCTCACAAGCTCGACGGCACCCCGGTCTCGACGGTGTCCGCCGGAACGAGCTTCTTTCTCGCCTCGACGACGAAGCCGACTGCGAACGATATGAGCATCAAGGCATCGAGCACGCTCACCTGGCTGCAGGAATACCGCCAGTACTCGCCCCACCCCGAAACCTACACCGCCTCCGACGGCAAGAACTTCTAGCACATGATCGGCGCGGTCATCAAGCAGAAGCCGGTGGAGGCCACGCTGCGGCTCGCTCCCGCGAACGAGGGCAGCCTCGCCGTCTCCAAGTCGGTGGTGGGGGAGACGAACTCCACAACCGCCTTCACCTTCACGATCACGCTGGGCAATACGGGCATCAACGGCACGTACGGTGACATGACCTTCACGAACGGCGTGGCAACCGTAACCCTGAAGGCCGGCGAGAGCGCAAAGGCCGAGCATCTGCCTGCGGGGACGACCTACCAGGTTGCCGAAACGCCGAATGCGGATTATGCGTCTACCGCGACGGGCACCTCGGGCGCGATAACCAAGGATGCAACCGCTACGGCTGCCTTCACCAACACCCGTCTCTACAAGCTTACGCTGAGCAAGACCGTCACCGGCCAGGCGGCCGACGCCTCCCAGTCCTTCACCCTGAAGGTCACGCTGAAGGATGCGAGCGGTAACCCGCTTTCCGGAACCTATGCCTACACGGGCGGCAGCGTGTCCGGCTCGCGCGCCACGGCCCCGGCCGACGGCAAGATCGCATTCGGCGCCGACGGCACGGGCACTGTTACCCTGACCGGCGGCCAGCAGGTCACGATCGCGGGCATCCCGTCCGGCACCACCTACACGGTGGAAGAGGTTGCGGGCACCGCGACCGATGCGCCGCTCTACGACGCGACCTATAACGGAAGCCCCAAGCCGGCGTCCGGCGCGCTCTCCGCTGACGCCACGGTCGCCGTGAACAACGCCGTCCAAGAGGGCTCCCTCTCCGTGACCAAGCACGTGAAGGGCGAGGTGGGCTCCACCCGCGAATTCACCTTCACCGTGGAGCTGGGCGGCTCGGGTGCCCATCTCTCCGGCACCTATGGCGAGATGACCTTCGACGACGGCACGGCCACCTTCAAGCTCAGCGATGGCCAGACCAAGAAGGCTTCCGCCCTGCCGGCCGGCGCAACCTACACGGTGACCGAGCTGTCGGAGAGCGACTACGTCACCTCGGCCGAGAACGCGCAGGGACAGATCACCAAGGGAGGCACCGCAGAGGTGAGCTTCACAAACACGCGTGGCGCGTTGACGCTGCCGCTCTCCGGCCAGTCCGGACTGGGTGCGACCTTCGCCGTAGGCGCGGCCGCACTCGCAGCCGCTGCCCTCTGGTCGCACGCACGCCGCGGCACCGCCAGGAAGGGGGGCGATGGCCGTGACTAAGCACCTCTCGCGCACTCTCGTTACCTGCCTCGCGGCCTGTGCGGCCGCCGCCATCCTCGCACTCTGCTCGCCCGTCCGCGCGCTCGCGGAGGGCGAGACCGGCAACCTCACCGTCACGGCAACCGAGGGCGCGTCGACCAAGCTCCGCGCGTACCAGCTCTTCTCCGGTGACGTGACCGACGTCCGGAGCGGCAGGTCGAGCGAGAAGGTCATCGTCGACGTCTCCTGGGCGAGCGAGGAGGCCGAAGAGGCCGTCACCTCCGCCATCACGTCGGCTGAGCCCGGCTACAGGGGCACGACCGCTGAGGACGCGAGCGAGTGGCTCAGGGACAAAGTCCAGGGCGACAAGGACGTCGCCCCCGAGGCGGGCTCCGTGCCGGCCGCTGTCGCACGTGCGCTCTCCCACACCAGCGGCCCCGCCTACGACGTGACTGCGGGCGAGACCGTCGCGCTGCCGGAGGGCTACTGGCTGGTCGTCTCCGACGACGGCGCCGTGGGGACGGGGCAGTCCGGGACCGCCGCGATCCTAGCCCTGGTGGGCGGGGCGGACGTCACAGCGACCACCAAGGCCGCGGCGCCCACGGTCGAGAAGCAGGTGCTCGAGGACTCGGGCGACGCCTGGCAGAAGCAGGCCGACGCAACCGTGGCTGACGAGCTCGACTGGCGCCTGGTGGCCACGGTCCCCGTGGACCTTACGGCCTACGCGTCCTACTCCGTCACCTTCCACGACGTGCTGTCCGCGGGCATCGCCGAGCCGAGCGGCGTGCGCGTCTACGTCGCGTCCCTGTCCGAAGAGGCGTGGGGGAACGGCACCAAACCCGGTGCCAAAGCCGGGTGGACTGAGCTCGTGAACGCGGACCCCAATAGCCCCGCGTACACCACGAGCTATGACCCGAGCGGGGACGAGCCGACCTTCGAGCTGATCGTGACCGACCTAAGGAGGTCCGCCGAGGAGAACGGCATCGACGTCTCTGCCGGCATCCGCGTTTGCGTCGTCTACGACGCACCGCTCACGCAGGACGCGGAGCGTGGCGTGGAGCACGGCAACCCCAACACGGTGACGCTGAGGTACCCGGCCTCGCCCTACACCGAAGCGAGGGGCGAGACGCAAGAGGACGAGGCAATCGCCTACACGTGGGACCTCAACCTCGTAAAGCGCAGCTCCCTGGACGAGAAGCCCCTCGCGGGCGCCGTGCTGCGCGTGACGGACGACCGCGGCCGGCACCTCACGCAGGAGGGAACCTGGACCGGCGACGACGCCACGGTGACCACCGGCGAGGACGGCACCATCTCCGCAGCCGGCGTGGACTCGGGCACCTTCAAGGTCGAGGAGGTCAAGGCCCCGGCGGGCTACGTCGGCGTCACGGACAAGCTCGTGGTAAGGCTCTCGGCCTCGCTCGAGGCGGACCGCATCTCGCATCACCTCGAGAAGGCCGCGGACCCAGAGGAGCTCAGCCCGGGGGAGTGGGCCCTCGTCGCGACCAAGCCGCTCGAGCTGGCCTCCTTCGACCCCGACGCGAGCGGCGTGGCCACAGCCTTCGTGCCCAACGCCCCCGAGGGGGAGGCGCCGCCTCAGGGCGGTGGGGGCGGCTCCGTCGCCGAGGCGCTGCGCCGTGCCCTCCCGCGCACGCCGTCCACCGGCGACCCAACGTCGTTCGTGCCCGTCGTCTGCCTAGCGGCGGCCGGCGTAGCCCTGATAGCGTTCGCGATCTGGCGGATGAGGGGAGGGCGCGAGGACCGGCGCTGACGCCGGAAGCCACTACGGTTTGCATGGGAGACGAGATAGGTTTATGTGACCTGGGCGAAGCGCCCAAAGGTCAGAGAGGAAAGACCATGAGGAAGCAGAGCATCGCACGCATGGCGGTAACGGCCGGCCTGGCGCTCACGATGGCCCTCGGCCCGGTCGCGGCACCGGTCGCAGCGTTCGCGGCAGACGGGGCAAGTACGTCGGGCAGCACATCTTCGAGCACGACCACGGATGCAACCACAGGCACGGGCAGCATTACGATTAACACGAACAAGAACCTCACGACGGATAGCACCACGCTCTCCGGCTATCAGATTTTCAAGGCCGACGTGGCCGACAAGACGGTTGGCGGTGTGACGACTAAAGCTGTTTCAAACATCGAGTGGGCGAGCGATGCCGTTCAGACTGCCGTTGTGAGTTCGATTAATGCAGTTGATAGCACCTATACGGACACCAGCGCCCAAGCGGCTGCCACGTGGTTGAGCGGGCATGCGTCTAGCTCCGGTTCGTCGACGGTGGTGGCCGCAACGGATGCCTTTGGCAGGATCGCTAGCGCCCTTCGTACTTCCGGCGTGGAGCCGACTACGGTGACGCCGGGTACGGCAGCTACGCTCGAAACGGGCTACTGGTTGTTCGTGACCAATGCAACGACGACAAATGAGAAGGTCAATCAGGTTGGCACGGCCCCGATTTACGCAGTTGTCGGCGGCAGTGCGGTCACGGTCAATCAGAAGTCGAACCTGCCTACGGTAAACAAGTACATCAAGAACGACAAGATCAATTCAAGCTGGGGCAAGTATGCCGATTCCGAAATCGGTCAGAGCCTTGACTACAAGCTCACGGGCACGATTGCTGACGCGTATGCGAGCTATAAATCCTATTACTATTCCTTCTACGACACGTTCGATTCGGGCATCACGCTTGATGAGGACTCGGTGACCGTGAAGGTGCAGACGCCGGCGAGCGACGATACTGCCCAGACAGAGACCACGGTTGCTGCGACGAGCTACACCGAAACCTATGAGAACAATGCTCTTACGGTGACGATTAACGATCTCAAGTCGGTTAAGGATGAGGACGGCAACCCCATTTCCGTAACGCCGGATTCGGTAGTGACCGTCTACTATACGGCTCATCTGAACGAAAACGCCAAGGTTGCAAGTTCTCACAACGACAACGAGGTCACTCTCACCTATTCCAACAACCCCGGTACCGACAGCAAGGGCACCACTGAGCAGGATAAGGTGCGTGATTACACCTACCAGCTCATGCTCATGAAGGTTGATGCCAGCAATTCGACGGCGTTGCCTGGTGCCAAGTTCACCATCCAGGCGACGGGCGCCGACGAAGGCGCGGGCACCAACTACGTGCAGTCTGACGGCTCGCTGGGTGATACCGCATACGAATTCACGACGGGTACCGACGGTGGCATCTATGTTCCCGGTCTTGATGCGGGCACCTATACCGTAGTAGAAACTCAGGCTCCTTCCGGCTACAACAAGGCGGCAACTTTCACGTTCACGATTCTTCCGGTCTATGACACAGCTACGGGCGACATTACCAATCTCACCGCTTCGACAAACAATCAGAATGTGGCTACTTCTGGCGTTTCGAAAGAGAATGTTATTCAGCTGACAGTCAAGGACAACGCGGGGATCGCACTGCCCCTCACCGGCCAGGCCGGCGTGACCATCACCTGGATTGCTGGCGGCGCCGTTCTCGCCCTGGGCATCACGCATCTCGTCCGCTCCCGCAAGAACGCCGAGGATAGTGCGGAGTAGCGTGGCGGCAGGTACGTAACGCAGGTTGCAAAGGTTGGCAAGTCGTGGGCCCCGCCGCGTGCGGGGCCCATCTGATGGGGAGGCGCGTGTGGGCACGCATGCCAAGCACAATGGGAGGCGGCGTCGGCTGCCGCGGTGGGCGGACCGGCTCATCACCGTGGGCCTCATCCTCCTCGGAGTGATCCTCATGGTGTGGCCGTGGGTGGTGGATGCGCTCGAGGAGTACGGCGTGGGCGCGACCATCTCCGAGGTGTCGGCGCGTGTCGACTCGATGCCGTCGGGGGAGAGGCAGTGGTACCTCGACCAGGCGCGCTCCTACAACCAGGTGCTCGCCGGCGAGGAGCCGGACCTCGACCCCGCAGACATCGTCGACTACTCCAGGCAGCTCACGTACGACCGCGACCCCATGATGAGCTGGGTCGAGATTCCCTCCATCGACGTGAGCATGCCCATCTACCACGGCACGAGCGAGTCAGCGCTCATGGCCGGCGTCGGGCACCTGGAGGGCACGAGCCTGCCCGTGGGCGGGGCGTCCACCCACTGCGTCATCACCGCGCACTCGGGCATGCGGAACCTCCGCATGTTCGACGACATCCGCCAGCTCGTCCCGGGGGACCTGGTCCTTCTCCACACCATGGGGGACACCTACGCCTACCGCGCGACGTCCTCGGAGGTGGTGTGGCCCGACGAGGTCTCCTCGCTCGGGATCGTTCCTGGCGAGGACCTGCTCACCCTCGTGACCTGCACCCCCTACGGGGTGAACGACCATAGGCTCCTGGTGCACTGCGAGCGCACGGACTACGAGCCCGAGGAGGCCGAGGAGCAGGCGGCCGTCACGGAGCGCCACTGGGGCGCGCGCGAGTGGGCCGTCGTCGTGGTGGCCGCAGCGCTCGCCGGCGTCGCCGTGGACGTGGTGGTCCACCGTCGCCGCAAGGCGCGCCGGCGGGGCTAGGCCCGGTCCGGGGGTGGGGGCGGTCAGGGGTTGCCCCTGCCGGGCGCACGTCCTTCTCGGACGTGAACGCGGCGCGACGCGGGTGCGACCCCCTTCCCCCGCGAGTCGCGCCTACCCGACGAGTGACGCCACGTTGATGCCCGTCACCACGACGCCCGTGGCCACCAAGAGCGCGTTCGTGAGCCGCGAGTTGGCGAAGGCGCCCATCACGCGCCTGGAGCTCGTGAGCCGGATCTGCGTGAAGATGGTGATAGGGAGCTGCAGCGAGAGCAGCGCCTGGGAGAGCACCAGGCCCTGGAAGGTGTCGCGCACCAGCAGGCACGCCAGGGTTGCCACGGCCATGCACAGCGCGACACCCGCCGAGGAGTGCCGGTCGTGGATGTCGTACTCCTCGCCGAACATGCCCGCGCTGATGGTGCCAGCCGCCATTCCGGCCGTGACGGAGGAGGAGAGGCCAGCCAGCAGCAGTGCGATGGCGAAGATGGTCGACGCCGCGGGCCCCAGGATGGGGGAGAGCGTGGCCGCCGCGGTCGCGAGGTCGTCCACGACGACGCCGTGCGAGAAGAACGTCGTGGCGGCGAGTATCACCATCGCCGAGTTTATCGCCCAGCCGATCCCCATGGAGAAGAGCGTGTCGAAGAGCTCGTAGCGCAGTCGCTCGCGGACGACCTCCTCGCCCTGCTGCTCGTAGTGGACGCTCTGGATCACCTCAGAGTGCAGGAAGAGGTTGTGCGGCATAACGACGGCGCCCAGGACGCTCATCACGATGGCGGTCGAGCCCGCGGGGAAGCTCGGGGTGACCCAGGAGACGGCCGCCTGCGGCCAGTCGACGCTCACCAGGGCGAGCTCGGCGAGGAAGGCGAGGCCGATCAGCGAGACGAACGCGATGATCCAGCGCTCTATGCGCTTGTAGGAGTTGGTGGCGAGCATGGCGACGGAGGCCGTGCCCACGAGGAGGCTGCCGACGCGCACCGGGAGGCCGAAGAGCATCTGGAGCGCGATCGCGCCGCCGAGGACCTCGGCCAGGGCGGTGGCGACGGTCGCCGCGTAGGCGGTGGCGAGGATGGCGGTGCCCAGCCAGCGCGGGAGGTGCTTGCGCGTGGCCTCGGCCAGGCAGTCTCCGGTGGCGATGCCGATGTGTGCGGCGTTGTGCTGCAGCAGGATGAGCATCAGGGTGGAGAGCGTGACCACCCACAGGAGGCCGTAGCCAAACTGCGAGCCCGCCGCCATGTTCGACGCCCAGTTGCCCGGGTCGATGAACCCGACCGTGACCAAAAGGCCTGGTCCGATGTGCCTCAGGATCTCGAGGCCGCCGTGGCCCCCGGTCCTCTTTGCGCCGTAGCGCGCCGCCAGCTCCTCGCGAACGTCCATATCTCGTCCTCGCTTCCTAGGCGCCCCCGGCGAAGAGGTCCGTAGCCCCTGCAGGCCCGCCGCACGCGGCGGGCCTGGGCCCATCCGAGCCTTCGGCGGGGGTGCCCCGCTATTATCAGTAACATGTATCATTATTCACTATAGTGCCGTGGCATATGCCGAGAACGGCAAATCAGCGCGGCGTGGTGCGGGCGTGTACCATCGAGGCTGTGGCGCGCGGGCCGGTCCGGCGCGCGCGGGGACGGGAGGGGATGCCATGACGCTGCAGCAGCTCCGCTATGTGGTCGAGGTGGCCACGGCGGGCTCCATCACCGAGGCTGCGCGCAGGCTCTTCGTCGCGCAGCCGTCGCTCTCCAAGGCGGTCTCGGAGCTCGAGGCAGAGATGGGGATCACCATCTTCGAGCGCTCGAGCAAGGGCGTCGTGCCCACCGAGGACGGCACGCGGTTCCTCTCGTACGCGCGGCAGGTCGTCGAGCAGGCCGCCCTCCTCGAGGCCCAGTACAAGCACGGCACCCCGCCGCGCCGCGTCTTCGGCGTCTCGAGCCAGCACTATGCCTTCGTGGTCAACGCCTTCGCCGAGCTGGTGCGCGAGCACGGCGAGAGCCGCTACGAGTTCAGCCTGCGCGAGGGGACCACCTTCGGCACCATCGAGGACGTGCGCCTGCAGCGCTCCGAGCTGGGCGTGCTCTATCGGAACGACTTCAACCGAGAGGTGCTCACCAGCGCCATCCGCGACGCCGAGCTGCGCTTCGAGCCACTCTTCGAGGCCCGCGAGCACGTCTTCGTGAGCCGGACGAACCCCCTGGCCGCGCGTGCGTCCGTGACGCTCGCGGACCTGGCGCCCTATCCGCGCCTCTCCTACGACCAGGGCTCGCGCAACTCGTTCTACTTCGCCGAGGAGCCCCACATCACCGAGCAGGTCGACAAGGCCGTGGTGGTCACCGACCGCGCGACCCTCTTCAACCTGCTCATCGGACTCGATGGGTACACGGTCTCCTCGGGCATCCTGAGCGCGGACCTCAACGGCGACGAGATCGTCGCGGTGCCGCTCGCGGACGGCGGAACCATGGAGCTGGGCTACATCCACCAGCCGCGTCGGCCCCTCTCGCCCATGGGGGAGCGCTACCTCGAGCACCTGAGCGCCTACGTTGCAAAGTACATAGCCTCTGGCTATGGCAAGCAATAGCGTATCGATAGTTCCTTTGGCTTTGCACAAGGGGCACCATATCTCGTGTCAACGACAAGAGAGAGGTAGCCCCATGAGCGTTGCATATGACAAGAAGACCCCGCATCGCTTCGACGTGGTCGGTAGCTTCCTCAGGCCCGCGCGCCTGAAGCAGGCCCGCGTCGACTGGAAGGCCGGGCGCATCTCGGCCGAGGAGCTCACGGCCATCGAGGACGAGTGCGTCCGGGACCTGGTCGCAAAGGAGAAGGCCGCCGGCCTGGGCGTGATCACCGACGGCGAGTTCCGCCGCGAGACCTGGCACCTCGACTTCATGTGGGCGTTCGACGGCGTGGCGCACAAGCCCACCGAGACCGGCCTGCCCTTCCACGACGAGGCGGCAAAGATCGACGACACCTACCTCACCGGCAAGATTGCCTATAGCGGCAGCCACCCGTTTATCCAGCACTTCCGCTTCGTCCAGGCGCTCGAGGACGAGAAGTGCGTGGCCAAGCTCACGATCCCTGCGCCTGCGCAGTTCTATGAGCAGTTCGCGATGCCCTTCAACCTCGAGGCCACGCGCCGCTACTACGAGACGGACGAGGAGCTCGCCGACGACGTCGTGGCGGCCTACCGCGCCTTTATCGCCGACGTGTACGCCGCGGGCTGCCGCAACCTGCAGTTCGACGACTGCTCGTGGGGCATGGTCGTGGACCCGCACGCCGAGCAGTTCTTCGGCACGGACGCGGCAGGCCTCGAGCGCGTGAAGGAGGCCCTGCTCGACATCAACAACCGCGCACTCGAGGGGCGTCCGGCCGACCTCACGGTGAACACCCACGTGTGCCGCGGCAACTTCCACTCCACCTGGGCCTGCGAGGGTGGCTACGACGACGTGGCAGACTTCCTGCTCGCCCGCGAGGACGTCGACGCCTTCTTCCTGGAGTTCGACGACGCACGCTCGGGTGGCTTCGAGCCGCTGGCCAAGGTGCCGGCGGGCAAGAAGGTTGTGCTGGGGCTTGTGACCACCAAGTCGGCCACGCTGGAAGATCCCGAGGCCGTGGTCGCGCGCATCCACGAGGCGGAGAAGTACGTGCCGCTCGAGAGCCTGTGCCTCTCGCCGCAGTGCGGCTTTGCGTCGTGCGAGATTGGCAACAAGCTCACCGAGGACGAGCAGTGGGCGAAGGTCGCCCTCGTACGCGAGGTTGCCGAGCGCGTCTGGGGATAGGCCACGTGGGCCCGGGGCCAGACGTCGCCGCGGCGGCGTCAGGCCCGTGGCGGCGTCCGACCACGTGGGCCCGTCCGAAAGTGCCCTCTCATGGCGCCCCCTCGTCTGGGAGGATGGGGCGCGATGTGGGCGCACTGGCCCTCGCGGTCGGGCGCTCGAAGCGAAACTACGCACGGTTGTACTTAAGGTATCTGAAATGCCTGCAAATCCACAAACCTAAACTCAGTCGTGCGTAATTTCACGCTCAAGGCTACTCGCTGTTCCTAGTGGGAGGCCGAAGAGACGACTGGCGGGGCCAAGGAATCCGGGACCCCGGACGTTTTCCCGGACCTAGGCCGCCAGCGTGTAGCCGTAGCCCAGGTCCCTCCTGTACTCCGCCGTCGTCCTCCAGCCGAGCGACTTCT
>OMVS01000075.1 GCA_900314575.1 uncultured Olsenella sp.
CGCACGGCGACGCGGGGCGCTGCGGCGGCGGCTGCGCACGGCGACGCGGGCCGTGCCGCCGTTGGCCGACGACGCCGCCCGGCGGAGGCGCCCCCTATGAAGCATGGTATCTTTTCGGGAGGGACAAACCACGTGCGGGAGGTCATCATGGGTCTCTTCTTCGGCAAGAAGAAGCGCAAGCACACCAACCCCAACGTCTGGGTGGACCCCACCTCGGACGAGTTCATGATGAGGTACGTGCTGGACCAGGACAGGAAGAACCACGACATGAACCGGGCCCAGGTACACGACAACGCCCCGCAGGACAGATGGGGCGACGGCTGCGACTACTGGGACAAGTAGCCAGACGCACGCCCTTCTCGGTGCGGGCGCACGCCCTTCTCGCCCGGGGGCATAATGAGTCGCGCCTGCCTCCCCTGGGAGACAGGCGCGATATTGCTGCCTTGAATGCCCGCCGGCCCGCAGCCGGACGTCGGGGCGGACACGGACGTCCTACTTCGTGTACTTCCCGTCGACGAACGTGAAGTCGTGCTCGTCCTTGTACGAGCTGCCGTACGCCTTCGTCATCGCGACGATCCAGTCGACGAGCGACCACACGCCGATGCCCCCGCAGGTCACGAGCTTCAGAATCCCGAGCCCAATCTGCTTGCGGACGAAGCGGTCAACGCCCAGCCCGCCGAGAAGGAAGCAGAACACCCAGGTGAAGACGTTCTTGTCGATCGTCTTCACGTCCGTTGACTTGATGTCGGTCTGGTCGCTCATCGTGTCCTCCAAACTCAATTAACTGAACAAGTGATTTAATTATATCCTGATATCATTTAATTCTTGTTTCGCCGGCGTAATGGCATGATTAACGTTTGATTACGGCCATAGCCAGCGCGGCTTGGCTCTGGAAGTGACGGCGCCCCGGGAGGGGATGACCCACGAGCGTGCGCGCCGGACGTGCCATCCGGAGGCTGCCGCGGGACGCCCGTGCCCCCGCCGCGGGGCCCCGCCCGCGTATGGGACCCCGCCCACGAAGGTCCCCGCCGCGATGCCCAGCGCGAGGTGGTGCAGATTTTGGAGTTATTCACGGCTCCCGGTCGCTCGGGCGACGGTCAGCTTGCCACGTCGCGTTGGCGGCTTACGCGGCCAACGGCCCCACCAGGCATTCTGTCCACATTGGATCGGCATGGACAGACCCCGGGCTAGGTCCGTACGCGCTTCGACGCGACCGAAGCGTCCATAAGTCTCGGAAATGCACCGTCGCGTCGCCAGGGTTGTGCCGGACGCGGCATCTGCGCCCAGGCGAGCACTCCCAAGCGGCAACGGGTCCGTCCGAAGGGAGGCCGGGCCACGGCGGAGCACTTCGGCGGCGGGGACTCATGCCTCTCGCCACGCCCGGCTACGCCCCGCTCGGCCAGGGTCCGAGACGAGCGGGGCCGCCCTACTCCCCGCCCTACTCCCCGGTCCTACTCCCCGGTCCTACTCCCCGGCACTCCTTGCGCGTCCGCGCCCGCCCGCGGCGATCCAGGCGCACAGCAGCAGGGTGGGGATGCAGCCGATGAGCCCCAGCGGCATGGGCCCGAGGATGCCGACGCCGCCGTGCGAGAACCACACGGGCAGCCCAGCCACGGCGTTGAGGGCGCCGTGCGCGATGGCGCAGGGCCACACGCTCTGGGTGACGTCCCGAAGCAGGCAGAGCAGGGCTCCGAACCCCACGCAGAACACGGTCATCGCAAGGATGCCCACGCCCGGGAAGCCCAGGTACGACGAGCCATAGTTGTATCCCATCGCGATGAGCGGGGCGTGCCACAGTCCCCAGACCGCCCCGGTCGCGAGCATCGCCGCTGGTCGGGGCAGCCAGCCGCTGAGGGCCGGGTACAGGAAGCCTCGCCAACCCGCCTCCTCCCCGATGGCGAAGAGGGCGTTCAGGAACGGGGCGAGAAGGACCGCGGACGCGAACTGTGCGGCCAACAGCATGGGGACCTGGGCGGAGTCTGCGCCCAGCTGCGCCGCGGCGGCCTGGGCGTAGGCGGTGGCCTCGGGGTCGAAGTCGCCCGGCACGAGCGCGAAGTATGCGAGGGCGCCGAGCAGCGTGAGGGCGGTCGGCGCGAGAAGCGCCACCACGTACCAGCGCAGGTTCCCCCTGATGCGCGGACGCCAGCCACGCGGCACGTCGGCGCCCGGCACGCGTCTCACCACGAGAGCTGCGACGAGCGGGCCGAACATCGTGAGCGGCAGGATGGCCGACCACTCGGCGGTGCCCGCGGCCACGGCCCAGCCGGTCCGCGACCCCGCCCAGAGCCAACACGCCCAGTCGATGGCGAACGCGAGGGCGACGAAGAGCGCCACCCTCCCCCGCGACACCCTGCCAGACATCCTGTCGTCCATGCGAGAGCCTCCCATCACGAGTTCGCGGCGACGCGACGGCAACGCCGACAGCAGCGCGAGCGCCGCCGGACCCCTCCGGCCCGAGGCGGGGTTACGCACGGGTGAAATCGGCGCTCCTCGCCAACTGGGACTTTGTTCCCGGAGAGCTCAGCCGTGCGTAACTCCGCTTCGTCGCCCAGGTCGAAAAGGACGGATTCGCAGTCCGGGGTTTCCGAGTCTGACTTCCGAGCGACGATCGGGCCAAGCTCGTCGCCCGTTCGGATCTCCCCTGCGCCAACCCGCGGGGCGGCGTCGCATGTCGACACCCCTACGCCCAGACCATGTTAGCGAGTCCCACCACCAAGGGCACGGTCACGATCGACAGCAGCACGGACACCACGACGGTCTCGACGGCGTACGCGTAGTCCGCGTCATGAAGCTGCGCGTACACGGCGACGTTTGCGCCCACGGGGCAAGCCGCAGCAATCAGCAGGGCCATGCGCATCTGGTACGGCATGCCCGGGACAACGGAAAGCAACGCGAGCGAGAGGAGCGGCGAGACCACGATGCGCGCCAGTGCCACGCGGTAGTTCGCGACGCGCGCAAGCATCCGTCGCACGTTCGTCTGCGCGAGGTAGACGCCGATCATGAACATGGCGAGCGGCGTGTTCAGCGCCGCGATATCGTCCAGGCATGTGGTTACGACGTCCGGCAGGGGAGGCTGCGTGCAAAACAGCACGATGCCCAAGAGCGACGCGATCATGAACGGTGCCGTGGCCACGTCGTGCAGCACCTGGCGCGGCGTGGGCGATGGTTCGCCGTTCTGGCGAGTCAAGAGCGACACGCCGTACGTCCACTGCCCAATGTTCATGAGCGCGATGAACCCCACGTTATAGAACACGCTCTTCGCGCCGACCGTCGCGACCACGAGCGGTATGCCAAAGAAGCTCGGGTTGCTGAACGTGCCCGCGAAGTTGCCGATGGCGTCTTTGCCGCAGACCACGCGCGCGACGACGGCTGCCAGCACGAGCAACGCCAGCGCGACCGCGGCGCCCAAAGCCAGCGCGACCGCATGCTCCGCCGTGCGCTCCACGATGAAGCTCTTCACGATAACCGCGGGAAGAGAGAGGTAGATGAGCACGTTGCCCAAGACACGGTTGCCCTCCATCGATATCTTGTGCGTCCTGAACATGGCGAACCCTATGCCCACCAGCAAGAACATCACGAGGACCTGCTTCGCGAGCACGATCGACATCTGCATGGGGCGATTCCCTCCGTCAGAGCGCGGCACCAGCTCACCAACGGTTACACATGATAGGAGCATCGGTACGAGCAGGGCGTCGAAACCCGGACCCATGCAGATCCAGTCGTGGGGGTCTAGCGGCCACAGACGAAATCTCTACTCGTCCTTGCGGTCGCAGTACCTGCCCCGCTCGCCGCCGTTCCAGGCGTCGATCGCCTCCCACGGGTGCCTGAACAGGGGTGACTCCATGCTAGCCGGGCAGCTCGCGCACATGACGCCGTAGCGCGTCGCCCTGCCCTTTGCCTGCGTCTCCACGAGAATGACGTTCCTCCCGCCGCAGAACGGGCACTCCCTCGCCACGTCGTGGAGCGCCGTCGTCTTGTACACCTCATCGTTCGTCATAGCAAGTCCAATCCGAAATCGTCCTACACGGGCGGCACGAAGGAACTAGCAAGTCCCACTCCTTGCCTAGGCCGCTAGCTTCGGCAGAGCGCCCGAGGCCGCCCGGGTTAATTGCCGGGGAAGGGAGCGCCGGCGCTCCCAAGGCCCCAGGGCAGCAGGCACTCATCCGTTGGTACGGGTATGGTATGACGCACACCCAGCCCTTCCTGTACCGCAACGAGGACAGCCGAGGGTTTCGGCACCCGGGGATGCGCCGCTTGGATTCTGACTCCTCCTGGTATCCAACAGCTGTATAGGTCACCATGGAAATATGTATTTTTCTTTTCTTGCACCCGAGCCTACAGTCTCTTGCGGTTGACATTACCCCTGGCTTGGGAGGCACATCGTGTTTCTTGGAATGGGCGCACCGGAACTCATCGTAATCCTGCTCGTCGCGTTGGTGCTGTTCGGGCCGAAGAACCTGCCGAAGCTCGGCACGGCGCTCGGCCAGACCGTCAAGAGCGTGCGCGAGGGCATGGAGGGCGCGGACGAGCCCTCCGGCAGGAAGGAGGCCGAGACGTCCGAGGCCGCCGCGTCGCAGGACGCCACCTCCGACGCCGACGCGGCGAGCCCCGCCGCGGGCGCAGACGACGGCGCCGCATCCGCTAACGACAGCGCGGCCGGCGCCGAGCCGGCGAGAACGAGGGCCTGCCCCGAGTGCGGCGCCATGAACGAGCAGGAGGCCGCGTTCTGCTCGCGCTGCGGCGCCAGGCTCGCGTAGCCGCACGGACCAGGGCGCCCCTGGGTCTTCCACCTGCCCTACTTCTTCCCGCGCGTCCCCACGATCTCGCCGGGCCAGACGGAGTAGCGCGCGGCGCGCGCCTCGAGCTCGGCCAGCGCCCGGCCGAAGGCGGCGCGCTGGCCGGCGTCCCACGCGCCCATGTCGTCCGACGTGAGGAGCATCCCCGCCAGGCGCGCGTCGGTGAGGAGCAGCTCCTGGCGTTGGTCCGCCGTCAGCCTGACGTCGTCCCTGAGGAAGAAGACGTCGGGGTCGTTGAGGAAGGCCCTCCCGTCGAGGTGCGCGCGGCCGCGGGTGTTGGCGAGCGAGTTGCGCGTGCTCACCCGCTCGCGGCCCGTGATGCGCATGTAGCGCCTGCCGTCCCAGTCGAGCCCCACGTCGCAGCCGACGCGGCAGTACTCGCAGCGCCCCAGCGCGCTCATCACGGGGACCCCGCACAGGTCGAAGAGGGTGCCCTCGGGCACGCTCGCGCGCAGCAGGCCCAGCGCGTCCGCCATGAGCTGGCCGCGGTTCATGCCGCCGTGCGGCAGCAGCGCCGCGGCGTAGAGGAAGTCGAGCTTGAGCAGACCGAAGCCCCAGGTCTCCGTCGCCATCCGGAGGGACGCGCGCACGTGCTCCCTGACCTCGGGGTTCAGCGTGTCGAGCGCGTAGCCGCCGCTCCAGTGCGACCCGCTCATGACGGGACGGCCGGAGTCGTCGCGCAGCAGCCAGCCCGGGTGCTCGGAGAAGAGCCGCGAGTCCCGCTCGCACACGAAGGGCGCCATCCAGAGCCCGGGCACGAGGCCGGCAGCGCGGATCGCGTCCGCCATCGCGCCCATGCCCTCGGGGAAGCGCGCAGGGTCGGGCGTCGCCCAGTCGCCGACTCTGGCGTATCCGTCGTCGATCTGGAAGACGGGGACCACGGGCGAGAAGGACGCGCCGGCCGCGGCGCCCCCGTCGGCGAGGATGGCCGAGACTCCCGCCAGGTCGTGCAGGATCTTCTCCGCGTCGATGTCGCCGTAGTGGCGGTACCAGCTCGAGAAGCCGACGAGCGGCCGGGCCGGACGACGGGAGACGCCCATGGCGGAGAGGTAGCGCGAGAAGGCGTCCTCGAGCGTGCCGGTGGCGAAGAAGAGGTCGAGCACGCAAGTCCAGCCGCCTTGCCGCGCGCCGGCGCCAACCTCGCCGGAGCCTTGCCGCGAGCTGGGGGCAACCTCGCCCGCACCCTCCTTCTCGAAGGTCAGGGTGCCCTGGGGCAGGTCCTCCAGGATGGTCGTCACGCCCTCGTCCGGCGCGCACTCGCCGAAGAGCGTGACGACGTCGCCCTTCCGCACGTAGCCGTAGCCGATGCCGTGCTGGTGCCCCGGCCGCGGGTCCTGGGGCGCGAAGCGGTAATCGCCCGACGCGTCGAGCACCCAGTGGGCCACGACCGCGCGGGGCGTGCGGGCCAGGCCCACCATCGCATCCTGAGGACTGCACTCGACCGAGTCGGTCCAGGAGTTGTAGCCGTTGAGGTAGAGCCGGTCGAATCCGGCCAGGTCGACGGCCACGCGCACCCGCGCGCAAAGGACCTCCGCGCGCTCGCGGGCGCGCACGAGGATGCGGCAGCGCCCTCCCCTCGCGTCGAGAAGGACCTCGAGGGGCGCGTCCCCCGAGGCCTGCGGGGCCGCCGGCTCGGGGGCCGCCGGCTCGGGGGTCAACGGGTCGGGGGCCGTCTGCGCGAGCCCGCCGTCTGCGCCGGGCACGAGCGCGGAAGCAAGGCGCTCGCCCGCCTCCCCCGGGAGCCTCCAGGCGACCTCCGCCGCAAGGACCGTGCAGGCACCGGCGCCCGTCGTCCGGTCCGCGCGGCGCCCGGGACGCAGGTCCTTCTCGCACGCCGGGTCCATCTCGGCCGCCGGGTCCTTCTCGCCCGCCGGGTCCTTGCCGGCCGAGGGGCGCGCCATCAGCGCTGCCCTCCCTCTCGCGACGAGATGGCGGAGAGCACGTCGCGCTCGCGATAGCGCGTGAAGACCAGGCCCGCCACCAGGCAGAACGCCGTCGCGACCACGGCCGTCAGGCGGTAGCCGACGCCGCCGCCCGCCGCAGCGGAGAGCGAGGTGAACAGGATCATCGCAAGCGTCTGTCCCAGCGTCATGCTGAAGGTGCGCGCCGCGTAGAACATGCCCTCGCGGCGCTCGTCCGTCTCGATCGCGTCGGCCTCGGCGATGTCGGCCAGCACCGCCTGCGGGAGGATGCCCAGGATGGCCATGGGCACGGCGGCGAGCACGGCGACGAGGCAACCCCAGACGACGCCGGGCACGCCGAACAGGCCGCAGACGGCCGTCACGGCGAAGGCGAGGCAGAAGGCGAAGAACGCGAACGCCACGAGCCGCTTCTTGCCGAGCCGCTTGGCGAGCAGGTTCACCGGCGCGTAGAACAGCAGCGACACCACGGTCATCGCGGCGAAGAACACGAAGGTCCAGGAGTCGTCGAAGCCCATGAGCTCCGTCACGTAGTACGGCAGCCCCGTCTGGAACATCGTTATCGAGACCCAGTACAGCACGTCGGAGCCCTCGAAGACCTGGAACTGCCGGTTCTTGAAGGTCTTCGCGACCGACCTGCCCATCGGGGTGGAGCTGGGCTGGGTGTCCGCGTAGCGCGTCTCGTCGATGCCGAGGGCGGCCACCAGCATGCAGGCGAGCGCGACCAGCGCGAGGGCGGCGACCGTCACGCGGAAGGCGGCGACCGGGCCGAGCGCGGGCTCGAGGGCGCCGGCGACCGCCGTGACCAGGTAGGCCATGGCCGTGCCGAGGAAGTAGGTCACGGAGATGTAGGTCGAAAGGTTGATTCTCAGCTCCTGCGTGCGCCCCAGCTCGGGAATCAGCGCGTTGAAGGGCGTGCAGTAGAGCGAGAGCGTGACGTAGAACAGCATCAGGCAGACGAAGAGGAGAAGGTCGTTGGCCAGCGCGCTGGACGTGCCGGGCAGGACGAAGACGAGCACGGTCATCGCGGCGAAGGGCAGCGCCGCCGCGCGCATGAAGGGGATGCGGCGGCCGCGCGGGCTCGCGAGGGAGTCCGACCGGGAGGCGATGAAGGGGTCGATGAAGCCGTCGAGCAGCCGGCCGCAGCCGGTGATGACGCCGATTACCGTCAGCCCGGCGAAGACGATGCCCTGTGTGATGAACAGCGGCATGCCGGCGGCGACCTGGGAGTCCGACGGCATGTAGTAGTAGACCAGCCAGTTGCTGATGATGCCGGACAGGATCGCCCAGCCCAGCTGGCCGATCGCGAAGCGCCGGAGCACCCTTCCGTCCGCAAGCTCCTTCTCCCGCACGCGCTTCTCGCCCATGTCCTTCTCGCCCATGTCCTTCTCCCCTCGCTCTCTCCTGCCGATAAGGACCTCTTGCCGCAGGCCGGCCGCCGCGGGCCGACCTCGCGGGCCGGCTCGCCTATAGCCTGATGTAGCGCACGGCCATGTCCACCAGGCAGTCGAGCTCCTTCGACGCCTGCCGGAAGTCGTCGGAGGGTATCACGTCGCCGCGGAAGAGCTTCTCCGCCAGCCCCATGAGGGAGTGCGCCACGCTCCGGTAGAAGGTCCGGAAGTCGCCGATCGCCCGCACGGAGCCGTCGGCCACGCCGAGGCGGTAGGCGTCCTCGAAGATGAGGTAGAACGAGTCGACCGCGCGGCCGTACGCCGCGAGCTGCTCCGGCGTCAGCCCCTCCTTGAGGACCAGGTGGTCGAACTCGTCGACGAAGGAGACGAACGCGCGGTTGGCGACGTAGTGGGCCGCGTACTCCGCGAGCAGCGTCTCGAGCCGCTCGGCGCCGTCCATGGCGAGGAAGCGGTCGGACTCCACGAGGTCCACGATGCGCTCGTTGAACCGGTGCCAGAGGAGGGTCGCCGCCTCCACCGCGATGCGGGTCTTGGTGGAGAAGCGCCGGTAGAGCGTGGCGACGCCCACGCCCGCGGCCTCTGCGATGTCGGTCATGCGCACCGCCTGGAGGCCATAGGAGAGGAAGAGGTCCGCGGCGCAGGCGACCACGCGGGCGTCGCGGGCCGCGGCGGCGTCGGCGGGCGCGGG